>DAIUDK010000021.1:43995-47591 GCA_036845725.1 Chloroflexota bacterium | reverse complement strand
ATTCCTGATCATCTCCGCCAGAACTTCGTTGCCGTCGAATCCAATCGCCACGATCTTTCCCGCAAGCCCCGCCTGCTCGATCGCGCGGCCCATGCCGATGGCGGTCGGCTCGTTGGCGCCGAAGATGCCCAACAGGTCTGGGTTGGCAGCGAGCACGTTTGTGGTCTGGTCGAGTGCGGTCGGCATATCAGCGTTGGAGTACTGTTTCGTGACGACCTCCAAGCTTGAGTTCTTCGCGATATAGTCTTCAAATCCGCCCACGCGCCCGATCTCAGACCCGACGCCAGCCACGTAGGACATAATGGCGATCTTGCCACTGGTGCCGCCGGTCTTGGCCTTTATTTCATCGATCAATCGCGCGGCGCAGGCTCTCCCGGCTGCGTCGTTGTCGGTGGCGAGGAATGACACATAGTTGTCCTCAGGGCCTTCGAGCAGCGAGTCGATAATGACGACGGGGATGCCAGCAGCTTTTGCCTTCTCCACCGGCGCGATGAGGGCGTTCACGTCCGAGGGTGCAAGCACGATCGCCTTGACCCCACGGTCGATCGCGCTCTCGACGATGTTGATCTGCTCGTTGATGTGGCTCTCGGATTGAGCGCCAAGGAAGGTGACCGAGAGCTTGGGCGTCTTTTCCTTAAGCTCGGCCTGGGCAGCAAAGGCCCCAGTCTGCACATTCTGCCAGAAGCTGGAGTTGCTGGTCTTGACGATGACGGCGATCTCAATTGGGCCTTCTTTTTCGACTTCCTTGATGACCTCCTTGGTGACGACGATCGTCTGGGGTTCTGCTGTCGGACGGGCACAGCTAACCAGGAGCACCACGAAAATCAGACTTGCCATAATTCTGTAAAGCTTCATCTCCTATCTCTCCTTTCTGTTTTGTAGTCCAGCCCATATTGACTGGGTCCGGCATGTGCACGTTCGGGCGCGAGCCTCGGCGTGCAGACGTACGGGGGCCGGGTGTTTTATTTACGACCTCTAAGTTGATCAACCGTCACTGCGCCAATGACGACAAGTCCGATAACAATCTGCTGCATAAAGTAGTTCGCACCTGACATGGTCAGACCCACCGTGAGGATGCCAATGATAAACGACCCGATCACGGTTCCTCCCACCGTGCCCGCGCCTCCCATAAGGCTCGTGCCGCCAATGACGGCGGAGGCAATGGCGTTCATCTCGTAGCCCGCTGCGCTGTTGGGCTGAGAGGTGGCCATTCGTGAGGCGAGGATAATGCCGACCAGGGCCGCAAGCAGGCCGCAAAAGACATAGTTGATAATCTTGACCTGGTCGACTTTGATTCCGGAAAGTCGCGCCGCCTCCTGATTCGAGCCAATGGCATACGTATACCGGCCCAACCGCGTTTTCTGCAGGATAAAGCCAAAAATGAGAGCTGCCGCGATCATGATCAGCACCGGGTAGGGTATGCCAGGGAATTGTGGCCCCAATCCAAAGAGGGTGCCGTTGCCCAATTTGCCAAAGCCTTGCGGGGCCGGCCACGCGTTGGCGTTTGTGATGGTGAGAGCAACGCCCCGGGTGACCATCATGGTGCCAAGCGTCGCGATGAACGGCGGAAGCTTCAATTTGGTGATCATCAGCCCGTTGAGCAGACCGGTGAAGACTCCGACCAACAGCCCGATGAGCATACTGAGCCAGATCGGGATCCCGGCTCGCGCAGCGATCACGGCCATCGTACCGGAAAAGGCAACCACGGATCCGATGGAGAGGTCGATGCCTCCCGTGATAATGGCAAAGGTCACACCGATGCCCATAAGCGTGATCGTGCTGGTCTGCAAAGCCAGGCTGAGGATGCTGCGCATTGTGAAAAAGTTCCGCGCCGTTATCGAAAAGAACGTAAACAGCACGATCACGGCTGCGAAAGTGATAAACCTGTCAAGACCCAGACTGGATTTCTCCGACTTTTTTGTGATCTCGGGGGATTCTTTTTCGATTTGTTCCGACGGCATTTCGCTCATAGCAGCTCTCCCATTTGGGTCAATTTTCGGTCAGACATACGTGTGCCTCCTTCAAGCGACTACGCGACACCCGCCGCGTAGTTGAGTATCTCTTCCTGCGTCGTTTGCGCGGTGGTGAGCGTCGCCGCGAGTCTCCCTTCGTGGAGCACCAGCACGCGGTCCGTCAAGCCGAGTATCTCCGGCAGATCGGAGGAGATCATGATGACCCCCCGGCCCTCACGCGCCAGCGTTCCGATAAGTTCATAGATCGCGTACTTGGTGCCGACATCGATGCCACGTGTCGGCTCATCGAAGATCAGAATCTTGGAATCGCAGAACAACCACTTTGCCACGACCACCTTCTGCTGGTTGCCGCCAGAAAGGTTGTTCACAATCTGGGAGAGGTTGGGCGTTCTGATCGTGAGGTCTTTGACATAGCGCTGCGTGACGGCCATTTCTTGACTGCGCGAGAGCACGCCGAAACGCCGGCAAATCTCCAGCACGTTGGCCATGGTGACGTTCTCGGCGAGTGTCATGTTCACCGCCAATCCCTCCTCCTTGCGGTTCTCCGAGAGGTAGGCAATCCCTGCCCTGATGGCATCGGAAGGTGAACGCAACGCAAGCTTGCGATCGTTCATGACCACATCACCCGCATCAATCGGATCGGCGCCAAAGATCGCTCTCCCCAGTTCCGAGCGCCCCGCGCCCATAAGCCCGGCTATACCGAGAATTTCACCTCGATAGTGGTCGAAGGAAATGTCGTGCAGAATCCCCGCCCGCACGATATGGCGAACCTCCAATATCTTCTCTGTGGTCGGGACGTTTTGTTTCGGCGGGAATTTGTTCTCGAGTTTTCGGCCCACCATGCGGTTCACAATTTCACCCATGCCGATGGCGGTGTAATCGTTGGTGCTGACCGAGCGTCCGTCGCGGAAAATGGAGATGCGGTCCACAATGTGCCTCAGTTCGTCGAGGCGATGGGAGATGTAGATGATCGCGACGCCGTTGTTGCGCAGCGTATGGATGATCCCGAAAAGTTCGTTGATCTCGGCTTCCGTCAGCGCGCTCGTCGGCTCATCCATGATGAGCACTTCCGAGTCGAAAGAAATGGCTTTGGCGATCTCCACCATTTGCTGCTTGGAGACGGGTAACTGGTTCAGTTTAATCGTCGGATCCAAAGCAACGTTGAGACGGGCAAGCGTCGCCACTGCGTCGGCGTTCATCTTTTTCTCGTCGAGTGTCCCAAACCGGGTCAGTGGCTCCCTGCCTATAAAGATATTGGCCGCTACCGATAGGTGGGGAATCAGATTGAGTTCCTGGTAAATAATCGCGATGCCGGCTTCACGGGCCTGGGTTACATCGCTGAAAGAAACCTGTTTTCCCTTATACCGGATTACGCCCTCGTCAGGTTGATAGACCCCGCTCAAGATTTTCATGAGCGTTGACTTACCCGCTCCATTTTCCCCAACCAAAGCGTGGACTTCGCCCCTCCGCAGGTCGAATGAGACGCTATCAAGCGCCTTCACGCCCGGAAAGCTCTTGGAAACGTTTTCAACCTCAAGAATGATCTCTTGTGTAGGTGATGCGCTTGTTACTTCCATGTGTACAGACTCCAGTGCAACGACATTGTGGAATGGTTCCCTGTGC
>DAIUDK010000021.1:0-43895 GCA_036845725.1 Chloroflexota bacterium | reverse complement strand
TACTTCCATGTGTACAGACTCCAGTGCAACGACATTGTGGAATGGTTCCCTGTGCGTATCTTCTCAAGAATCTGGGGGAGGGGGTTTGGGGGCGGGTCTACCCGCCCCCAAACCCCCACTTTCCCCTTTTTAGTGAGATGATACCTCTGTGCAATCTTCGTATGGTATCGTTACCATATAAAGCCAAAAGAAAAACGACTAAAAAAGTCGTATGAGCTTGGCTGCTAACCGTTCTGCTATTCCAGAGCTTGACCGCTCGACCCCCGGACGACGATCACGGTTGGCAGAACGATCTCCTGATAGGCTGCCGGCGTCTCTTCAGACAGCCGCGCCAACAGCAATTCGGTCGCTTGCCGCCCCATCTCGTAGGCGGGTTGAGCGGCAACCGTCAGGAATGGATCCACAACCAGGTCTGGGGGCAAGTCATCGAAACCCACCAAAGCCAGGTCCTCCGGCACACGCAGACCGGCATCCCGCAAAGCCCGCAAAGCGCCGATGGCGATAAAGTTATTGCCGGCGAACAAGGCACTTGGACGCGGGGCTACCGTCAGCACCTGCTGCGTCATAGTGTAACCGCTTTCCAACGAGAACTCACCGTAGTAAACCAGCGCCGGATCGACGTTCAGCCCGACCTCTGTCAGTGCACGCCGGTAGCCGGATACGCGATCCTCAGCCGTGGAAACCCCCCGAGGCCCGCTCAACATGGCAATCCGGCGATGTCCCAATGACAGGAGCAGGCGCGTCAGTTGATAGGCGCCATCCTCGGAGTCGCAGCGCACTACATCGGTTTGGGAATTGGGAATCCGGCGATCCAGCACTACCACGGACGTATTCTGGCTCTGAACAAACTTGACCGGTTCGACCGTACCGCTGGCAGGCACCAGCAGCACACCGTCCACCTGCTTTTGTAAGAGCACGTGCAAGTACTTGTCTTGCTCGGTCTCCGACTCGTCGGTGTTGCACAAGATCACGTTGAAACCGGCATCGCTGGCGGCGTCCTCGACCCCACGCGCAACCGTGGTCCAGAACGGGTTGGAAATATCGGTCAAAATCAGTCCCAGCGTGTTGGTACGCCGTGAGCGCAAACTGCGGGCTAACACGTTAGGAACGTAACCCAGGTCAGCAATAGCAGCCTCCACACGCGCACGCGTCTGCTCATTCACGTAACCAGAGTTGTTGATCACGCGGGAAACCGTTATGGGGGCAACGCCTGCCCGTTTCGCTACATCTCGTATGGTGGCCATAGATAAGATAATCGAACAGGGATATGGTACCGTTTTCCTGGTACGGTTACCATATTACAACAGAAAGATTCCAATGTCAAGAGGTTCTTGAAACTTCAGCGGAAATCGCTTGACAAAGGGGCGGTATGGCACAAAATGGGAGAAATGACATCGTCAACGGGAGGTCACGACTATGAAAATCAATATCAACCTGAAACAATCCGGCCAACCCATCACCCCTTATTGGCGCGTGTGCGTCGGCGGCGGGCGGGTGGGGGAGGCCCTGCGCGCCGATTTCCAAAAGCACCTGGAAATGGTACAGCGCGAGATGCCCTTTCAATACATCCGCATGCACGGCCTGTTCCACGAAGACATGATGGTCTACCATGAAGAAAACGGCCGGCCGGTCGTCAACTGGCAATATGTGGATTTGGTGTATGACCACTGGCTTTCCATCGGCATCCGGCCTTTTGTGGAATTGGGCTTCATGCCCTACGATCTCGCCAGTGGCGAGGAGACCGTTTTCTGGTGGAGGGGCAATATCACCCCGCCGAAGGATTGGGAGCGGTGGGAATGGTTCATCGAGCAGTACATCCGCCACGTCATCGAGCGCTACGGGTTGGACGAGGTACGCCAGTGGTATTTCGAGGTGTGGAATGAACCGGGCCTGACGTTTTTCTGGAAAGACGCGGATTTCGACGCCTACATGGAACTCTACGCGCGCACCGCGCGCACGCTCAAGCGCGTCGATGCCCACCTGCGGGTTGGCGGACCGGCCAGCCACGGCTTTGGCGACGCTGTAGGCGAGCCGCCGTGGGGGAAGGAATTTCTGGCGGCGTGCGCCGAACGCCAACTGCCGCTCGATTTCTTCTCCACGCATCCGTATCCCACCTTCTACCCGTTTGACCCGGAAGGGCGCGGGTACATGACCTGGGATGGCCCCGACCGCCTGTTGGTGGATGCGCGCGGCTGCGATCAACTTCTGCGCGCCTCGGCTTTCCCCGACGTCGAGCGCCATTACACCGAGTGGAGCTCCAGCCCCAGCCCGCGCGACCCCGTGCACGACACCGCCTTCGAGGCTGCTTTCATCGTAGATAACAACTGGCGGGCGCGCGGCCTGATGGACTCGCTGTCGTTTTGGGTGGTCAGCGATATCTTCGAAGAATGTCGGGTGGGCGATACGCCCTTCCACGGTGGTTTTGGACTGGTCAACGTCCAGGGATTGAAAAAGGCATCGTACCACGGGTACTGGTTCCTGGCGCGCCTGGGCGATGAAGTGCTGGCCGAAGGCGACGGGTATGCGGTCACCCAGCGCAGCGATGGCACGTTGGCCGTCCTATTGTGGAATTACTGCCACTATCGCGCCGACGCCAACGACAGCCGCTTGCTGGCCGCCGCGAAGCCGGGCGAAATCTACGACCTGTTCGATGTGCGGCCCCCTCGTGCGTTCACCCTGAATCTGGAGGGTCTGGGCGCGTCTGTCCGTGTGCAGAGTACGCGCTTCGATCAGGAGCATGGCAGCGTGTACGATGCCTGGGTGGCCATGGGCGCGCCGAACCACATCCTCCCCGCCGACCTGGAGGTCTTGCGCCGCCGCATGGAATTGGATGTTGCTGTGCAGCGCGTGGCTACGCCGGCGAATACGCTCGAATGGAGCGTTGAAGTTCAGCCTTTTGGGGTGACTTTGCTCGAAATTCGCGCCGAATAACAAAGGAGTCGCTGTCTATTGCTTTTTCCATAATTTCCAGAAAGGATAATGCGATGAGATATCCAAAAAGAGACATCATCCGGCAGTTCATCATTTTGTCAACGCTATTGGTTCTTGTGGCCTGCGCTCCTGAGGAGGCAACTCCAACACCTATTCATGAGGCAGACAAAAGCCGCTATATCGCAGACTTGGAGTTTATCGCTCAGGCTCCCCGGACGAGTATCGACCCACATCATAAAGCTGTCCAGGATATGTGCGCTGAACGGCTGACTGAGCTGGGTTATGAAGTTGAGCGACATGATTTTGGATATGGAGTCAATGTCATTGGAACGCTTTCTGGAACCACCCACCCTGACGAGATCGTGATTGTGTCGGCACACTATGATACGATACCGAATAGCAACGGAGCCGACGACAACGCGAGTGGGGTTGCCGCGGTTCTGGAAACGGCAAGGTTATTGGCAGATGAGGAACATGCCCGCACCTTGAGCATAGCCTGTTGGGATCAGGAGGAACCCGCCCTGTATGGTTCTTATGTATACGCAAATCGCGAGAGGGAGAGAAACACGGATATCAAGGTGGTCTACGTTTACGATGAAATTGGTTCGATCGATGATAGACCCAATTCCCAAAGGTTCCCTGCTGGATTTGCCATTTTGTATCGAGACGAGGCGAAAAAACTGAAGGCGAATCAGTATCGAGCGAACTTTGTTCTCCTTATTTCCGATCAGCAAGCGCATACATGGGCACTAGCGATTGCTGACCAAGCCGAAAAAACAGGATTGCCGTCAATACAGCTGGAGGTCAATTTGGATGGGGAGATTCCAGATGACTTGAAAGGATCAGATCACGCTTCCTTTTGGGGAAGAGGGTATCCCGCCATTGAGGTCAATGATACATCCGGGTATCGAAATCCCTACAAACATACAAAGCTAGATACCGTTGATACGTTGGACCATGACTTTGCGGTCAAGATAATTTCAGCTGTAGTCGCTTCTGTGCGAAATGCCCTTGAAAGCTCGGAGTAACCTGCTCCTATAAGATTTGAGTTATGTCGTTGTTGTCAGAACTCTATTCTGCTTATAGTTTTGCAGATTCCCCTCAGATTCTACGTTCGTGTGGCCTACAAGGACACAGATTATCTCCAACTGGATGGTCATATCCTGCATCAAAAACTACACGTGTGAACTAATCGCCGAAAATTGGATCTCTTGCCTTAACCACTAATTGGCATATCATGATTTTGTCTGCGCCTGCATACACACCTTTAGATATGCTTATCGGGTAGGACCTGTGGTTCGTAAAGGAGGATGTGCCATGGTATTGACCTCGCCAGACCGCATACGTTTGGGCAACTCCATTTTGACTTTGCTGACAGTTGCCGCATTGTTAGTGCATCCGTTAGTCGCAGTGTCTGCTACACCCATACCGGAGGCGCACGTTGCACCGAATCACGCACCGCAGGCCACACTCACGGTGAACACGCTCACGGACGAGAGCGACGACGATTGTAATGATGGAGATTGTTCGCTGCGGGATGCCATTGCCCTGGCCAATCCCGGTGACACCATCGACTTCAGTGTAACCGGCGTGATTACCCTCACGGCAGGCGAACTTCCCATCACAAAAACTGTCACCATCACCGGTCCC
Source organism: Chloroflexota bacterium (assembly GCA_036845725.1). Lineage (GTDB taxonomy): Bacteria > Chloroflexota > Anaerolineae > B4-G1 > SLSP01 > DSWT01. Next base: position 39,314 of record DAIUDK010000021.1, on the reverse strand, counting down.
GGCGCGGAGAACCTGGCCGTCAGCGGTAACAACGCCTCGCCTGTCTTCGTCATCTCCGGCACGGTGACGCTAGAAGGTTTGACCATCCGCGACGGCACTGGTAACAGCGGCGGCGGGGTGTCCATCACGGCTGGCAATGTCACGTTGCATGAGACGCAAATCATCAATAACTCAGGTTACTACGGCGGCGGGGTGTTCGTCGATACGGGTCAAGTCATGTTGAGTGGGGGGCAAATCTTCAGCAACACGGCTGATTATGGCGCCGGGGTGTACGTCGGCTATGGCCAGGCCGTTCTGAGTGGGGGGCAAATCCTCAGCAATACGGCGATCAATGACGGCGGTGGGGTGTACGTCGCCAATAGCACAGCTTTCTTTACCCAGACGAGTGGCACGATCGAAGACAATCACGCTACCTGGGGGGGCGGGATGTACGTCGAATTTGGCCGGGCCGTGTTGAGCGGCGGAGAAATCGTCAGCAACACGGCTGGTAGCGGTGCTGGGGTGTACGTCGCCAATAGCACAGCCTCCTTTACCCAGACGGGCGGTACGGTGGGGTATAACCAGGCCGACGCGGAAGGTGGCGGGGTTTTTAACGCCGGTCAGGTCGTGTTGAGCGGGGGACAGATCGTCAGCAACATGGCTGGTAATTATGGTGGCGGGATTCACAACGATTATGACGCCATATTGACGGTGACCGATAGCGGATTCTCGGCCAACTCGGCTGCTTTTTTCGGCGGCGGCATCTACAACCATGGTGGCACAGCAACGGTGATGAACAGCACGCTCTACAGCAACACAGCTACTATGACCGGCGGCGGCATCTGCAACGATATGAGCGGCACACTGACAGTGCAAGAGAGCACACTCTTTGGTAACACGGCTGACGATGGCGGCGGCATCACCAACTATGACATACTGACCGTGCAAAACAGTACCCTATCGGGCAACACGGCTACCAATGACGGTGGCGGCATCTACAACTATGGCACAGTGACGGTGACGCACAGCACACTCTCCGCTAACCTGGCTGGTACTGGCGGCGGTATCTATAACGACACCAGCGGAACCGTCACCATCACCAACAGCCTGCTTGGCGATAACAGCGGGAGCCTCGCCAGCGCGGACTGCTACGGCACACTCACCTCGCAGGGCTACAATTTGGTGGAAGCTATCGCAGGCTGCACCATCAGTGGCGACACAACCGGCAATATCACCGGTCAAGACCCGATCCTCGGCCCACTGCAAGACAACGGCGGCGACACCTGGACGCACGCGCTGCTGCTCGGCAGCGCGGCGATTAACGCCATCCCCAACGCTACCAACGGCTGTGGCATCACCTATACCCTGGATCAACGCGGTGAGGCCCGCCCCATGCCGAGTGGGGGAAGCTGCGACATCGGCGCGTTTGAGGCCAGCGGACGCTTTGTGGTGAACGTCAACGACAGTGGCGCCGGTTCGCTGCGGCAGGTCATCGCGGAGGCTTCCCCTGGTGAGACGATAGAGTTCGTCCTGACCTATCCGGCGACGATTACACTCACCAGCGGGGAATTGGTCATTGACAAAGACCTTACTATCGCTGGCCCCGGCGCGGATAACCTGGCCGTCAGTGGTAACAACGCTTCGCGCGTCCTCACTATTACCAGCGGCGTCAGCGTGACGTTGGAAGGCCTGACCATCCGCGACGGCGCTGTGACCGGCAACGGCGGCGGCATTTATCATGCCGGGAGTAGCCTCGTGCTCAACGCTGTTGACATCTTTGGTAATGCGGCGTCCGAACACGGCGGCGGGTTGTATGTCTACACTGGCCAGGCTGTATTGAACGGCGGTCAAATTGTCAGCAACACGGCTGCCATCAACGGTGGCGGAGTGTTTGTCTCTGAAAGTACAGCCGTCTTTACACAAACGACCGGCATGGTTGGGTACAATCAAGCCACCAACGATGGCGGTGGGATGTATATCGGCAGCGGCTCTGTCGTGTTGAGCGGCGGGCAAATCTTCAGCAACACGGCTGACGCTGGCGGTGGGGTGTACGTTATGGCGAGCACGGCTATCTTTACTCAAACGAGCGGCGCGGTCGAACGCAATTATGCCGTTATCGATGGCGGTGGGGTGTACGTTTACTATGGCCGGGCTGTGTTGAGCGGTGGGGATATCGACAGCAATACGGCTGGCTATCGCGGCGGCGGTGTATTCGTCACCTACAGTACAGCCGTCTTTACCCAAACGGCTGGCTCGCTTGAGCGCAATCACTCCGGTTCCTTTGGCGGTGGGGTGTACGTCGCCTTTGGTCAGGCCGTGTTGAGTGGTGGGCAGATCCTCAGCAACACGGCTGTCCAGAATGGTGGCGGGGTGTTCGTCTACGATGGCCAGACCGTGTTGAGCGGTGGAGAAATCGTCAGTAACACGGCCAACTATGGCGGCGGGGTGTACGTCCGCGAAAGTACAGCCGTCTTTACTCAGACGAGCGGCACGATCGGGTACAATCAAGCCAATAGCGATGGCGGCGGGGTGTACGTTTCGTCCGGGCAGGCCGTGTTGAGCGGTGGGCAAATCCTCAGCAACACGGCAGCCAGCAGCGGCGGCGGGGTGTATGTTTATGGTGGGGTCGCCGTCATCAGTGGGATGCACATTCTCAGCAACACGGCCGCAAATGTGGGTGGTGGGGTGCATAACGAGGCCGGCACCGTCACAGTGAGTTATACCACGATCTCGGGCAACTCAGCCAGCTACGGAGGCGGTATACAGAGTAACGGCGTATTGAGTTTGAGTCATAGCACCGTCGCCGGCAATATTGGCAACGGCATCGCCGCCATCGGCACCCTGAATATAGAGTCTAGTACGATCTCCGGCAATACCCTCAACGTTTCCGGTAACGGCGGCGCGGGCATTAATATCGGTGAAAATGGGGTCGCAATGTTGCGCAACAGCACCATTTCCGGCAATACCGTTACCGGTTCAGGCACTGTGGGAGGAGGAATTTACAACTATTACGGCGCATTGAATCTCGAATCCAGTACTATCGCCGGCAACACGGCTGGCAGTGGCAGCGGTATCTATTCTCACGGGACAGTCACCATCACCAACAGCTTGATAGGCGATAATAGTGGAGGTAGCGACTGCTCCGGCACGTTGACCTCACAGGGCTACAACCTGGTGGAAAGCGGCTGCACCATCAGTGGCGACCCGACCGGCAACATCACCGGCCAGGACCCGGTCCTCGGTCCACTGCAAGACAACGGCGGCGACACACTGACGCATGCGCTGCTGCCCGGCAGCCCGGTGATTGACGCCGGTGATCCGGCCAACTGCCCATCCACCGACCAACGCGGCGTTGCGCGACCTGTTGATGGCGATGGCGACACGATCGCCGTGTGCGATATCGGCGCGTATGAACAAGAGTACCAGGCCATCATACGATATGTGGATATCAATGCAACCGGCGCGGCGACCGGCCTCTCCTGGACGGACGCCTATACCAACGTGCAGGACGCGCTGGCGGTCGCCGGCGCCGGCGATGGGGTTTGGGTGGCGGCGGGCGTCTACTATCCCGACGTGGGCGCGGGGCAGATCGCAGACTCGGTCACGGCGACCTTCGCGCTGACCGATGGCGTCGTGCTCTACGGCGGCTTCGCGGGGACGGAAACGCAGCGTGACCAACGCGATTGGGAAGCGCATGTCACAGTTCTCAGCGGCGACCTAGACGGCAATGACGTGAACGCCGACGGCAACTTCATCGCTGAAACCTGGGCCGACCTCGTGGGCAACAACGCCTACCACGTCGTCACCGGCAGTGGTACGGATGCCACGGCGGTGCTGGATGGCTTCATCATCACCGCCGGATGGGCCAATGGCGCAAGTCCCCATAACAACGGCGGCGGGATGCACAATGACTATGGCAGTCCCAGCCTGGGCAACGTGATCTTCAGCGGCAATCGGGCTGCCGGAAACGGTGGCGGGATATTCGGCACCTGGAGTTCTTCCTCTCTGACCTATGTAACTTTCCAGAGCAACCGGGCTGAGGATTCCGGCGGCGGGATAGGGAATGACTACGGCCCCCTCCGGCTGGTCAACGTGGCCTTCAGCGGCAACGAGGCCGGGCAAGACGGCGGCGGCCTGCACCTCTACTATGGCGGTTCGGCGCACTTGATCAACGTCACGTTTGACGGCAACCAGGCCGGCGGCAACGGCGGTGGGCTAAACAACTTTTATCATACGCTCTGGATGACCAACGTAACCTTTGGCGGTAACCAGGCCGGCCAAAAAGGCGGGGGGATGTACAATCATGACTATACCTACGCCTCGATGGCCAACGTGATCTTGTGGGGCAACGACGCGCCCAATGCCCCGCAACTGTACGTGGACAACTATGGGGCCGTATTGGAGTATGCCCTGGTGCAGGGCGGCTGTCCGGTTTTTGCAAACTGCACCTCCTTGATAGACGCCGATCCGCAGTTCGTTAGCCCGATTACGGCGACGGCGGTCCCGACCACCACCGGCAATTACCGCCTCCGGCCCGGTTCTCCGGCCATCAACGCGGGGAACACCCTCAGTGTCACCGTGCCGACTGACCTGGACGGCAACCTGCGTATTATCGGTCGCGCAGTAGACCTCGGCGCGTATGAAAGCGGAACGCCCGTGACGAACACCCTCGATAGCGGCCCCGGTTCACTGCGGCAGGCCATCGCGGAGGTCGCGCCGGGTGGGACGATAGAGTTCGTCCTGAGTTATCCGGCGACGATCACACTCACCAGCGGAGAATTGGTCATCGACAAAGACCTTACTATCGCTGGCCCCGGCGCGGAAAACCTGGCCGTCAGCGGCAACAACGCTTCGCGCGTCCTCACTATCACCAGCGGCGTCAGCGTGACGTTGGAAGGCCTGACCATCCGCGACGGCGCTGTGACCGGCAACGGCGGCGGCATTTATCATGCCGGGAGCAGCCTGATACTTAACAATACCATTGTCTTTAACAATACTGCCAGCGATTACGGCGGCGGGGTGTTTGTCGACACTGGTCAGGTCGTGTTGAGCGATGGGCAGATCGTCAGTAACACGGCCAATTCCCAGGGCGGCGGGGTGTACGTCTCCAGCAGTATAGCCGTCTTTACCCAGACGGGCGGCACGATCGGGTACAATCAAGCCAATTCCTATGGCGGCGGGGTGTTCGTTGACGCCGGGCGAGCCGTGTTGAGCGGTGGGCAAATCCTCAGCAATACGGCCAACTATGGCGGCGGGGTGTACGTCCTCAATAGCACAGCCATCTTTGCTCAGACGGGCGGCACGATTGGGTACAATCAAGCCACTTCCTATGGCTATGGCGGCGGGGTGTACGTTTATTCCGGGCAGGCCGTGTTGAACGACGGGCAGATCGTCAGTAACACGGCATACCATGGCGGCGGGGTGTACGTCTCCGGCAGTACAGCCGTCTTTACCCAGACGAGCGGCACGATTGGGTACAATTATGCCTATGACAATGGCGGCGGGGTGTACGTTTATTCCGGGCAGGCCGTGTTGAGCGGTGGGCAGATCCTCAGCAACACGGCCGACTATGGCGGCGGCGGGGTGTGCGTTTGGAACGGACAGGCCATGTTGAGCGGTGGGCAAATCCTCAGCAACAAGGCCTTTCAGTATGGTGGCGGGGTGCTCGTTGCCGACGGGCAGGCCGTGTTGAGCGATGGGCAAATCCTCAGCAACACGGCTGGCTATGGCGGCGGCATCGAAAACTATGGCATTTTGGTCATCCAAAACAGCACCATCAGCCGCAATACCGCATCGAGTGCAGGGGCGGGCATCCAAAACGGCGGCACAATGACCATCACCAACAGCACCATCAGTGGTAACGACGCCCTCGATGGCGGCGGCGGGTTGCACGTATATGGAACCTCGCAAACCGCCATCTACAACTCGACCATCACCGGCAACCGGGCGCGCCTCGGTGGGGGCATCTATGACGCTACTGGTTTCGCCGTTTCACTGTATAACACCATCGTTGCCGGCAATGTGGGCGACGAAGGTTCTCCTAACTTTTTTAACCCTGTCACTTCGCTGGGCTACAACCTCTGCGACGCCGACTGCCACTTCCTGACTGCGCCCAGTGACATCGTCGACCTCGATCCGGTGCTCGGCCCGCTGCAAGATAATGGCGGCGACACCTGGACGCACGCGCTGTTACCCGGCAGCCCGGCGATTGATGCGGGCGATAATGCGTCGTGTCCTGCCACCGACCAGCGCGGCGTTCCCCGTCCTTTTGATGGCAACGGTGATATGGTTGCTGTGTGCGACATTGGCGCGTATGAAGCCGATACGCTGGAAAACGACGCGCGCCCGTCGGCCACGTTGGTCGCCAGTTCGGAATTCACCCTCACGGCGGCGCTGACCAGCATCGACGACACCGACTGGTACCGGGTGCCGGTTACGCTGCCTGGCTCGACCATCATGCTGACGCTGACGATGACCAGCGGCGACTACGATCTGTACCTGTTTGCGCCGGAGATTGACGAGACTACCGGCACGGTGCGCGATATTGGCGAGATCATGGATATCGGCGAGATTATGGATATCGGCGAGATCATGGACATCGGCGAGATCATGGACATCGGCGAAATCATGGATATTGGCGAGATTATGGACATCGGTGAAATCATGGATATCGGTGAGATCATGGACATCGCCGGCCTGGGCAATATCATTCAGCAAGGCATCGGTAGTACGCTGGTGTCCCTCTCCGCGCATCCACTGACTGAAACCGAACGCATCGTGCGCAACATCCACGAACTGGCCGGCAACTATTACGTCGCCGTGGCCAATCACAACGTCGTCGACAGCCAGGGGTATACCCTGATGGGACAGATTATCACCCCCACCGAGCCGCTGGCCATTTACACCGGCACACTGCCGGTGACGTTTACCCTGCCGACCGCCGACCCATACACGCAGACCCTCATCCTCTTCAACGAAACGCGCTTCAACCGCTTCTACACGGCGACCGACACGCTCACCACGTCGCAGTTGATCACCCGGCTCAACCTGCTGGCGGCGCACCCGGCGGTGAACGGCCTCATCGTCAACCTGGATCAATACCCGGAAATCGTGGAGGCCTACGAGCGGTGGGACGACCATTTCCGGGAGCCGCAATTTGCCAACCAGGTGGCGATGAGCATCAAATCGCTGCTATACCGGTTGTACCCGTTATACCCTGACCTGCAATACCTGGTGATTGTCGGCGATGACCGCGTGATTCCCTACCGCCGTCTGGCCGATGAGACGGTGATCTCCAACGAGCGTTGGTACGCGCCGTGGGCGTATGCGGCCAATCTTGCCAAATCGCTGTACACCCGCCACATCCTCAGCGACGACTACTACGCCGCCTTGCTGCCCATCCCGGCCAGAGGACGCGAACTCTATCTGCCGCAGTGGGGCGTGGGGCGATTGGTGGAACAGCCCTCGGAAATCGTCGCCAGCATTGAGGCCTTTCTGCTGCAACCGGTTGTCGCCCCTGCCGATGCGGTGGTGACCGGCTACGACTTCTTGACCGACCAGGCCCAAGCCATCAGCGACACCCTGCACGCGCAAGGCATTACCGATCTAACCGCGCTCATCGACGATACCTGGACGGCGGATGATCTCCGCGCCGCCGTCTTCACACCTGAGGCCCACGCGCTCAACTCGCTGAATGCGCACTTTACCCATTTCTCGCTCTTCCCCAACGACCCCGATGATTGGGTCTTCGCCAACGAAGTGACGGCGACGACCGCCTACAGCGGGGCGTTGGTCTTTTCGGTGGGCTGTCACTCCGGCCTGAACGTGCCCGACGATGACGCTCTTGCGCCGACCACGGCGCTGGATTGGCCGCAAGCGTTTCTACGCCAGGGCGCGACCTTCATCGGCAATACGGGCTATGGCTATGGCGATACGGAGCTGATCGCCTACTCGGAGCGGGTGATGCTGAATTTCGTGCAGGAGTTGGGCTATTGGGAAGATGCCGCCACGTCGCCCACCGTGGGCAACGCACTGATGCGCGCCAAGCAGCGTTACTACAACAGCGCCGCCGGCGGCTCGTTCAGCAAATACGATTCAAAGGCATTGAACGTGATGACGCTCTACGGCCTGCCGATGCTCGCCGTGTCCATGCCCGTTACTGTTACGACCCCACCTGCCCGCGCGGCGGTCAATGAGATGCGCGTCGCGCACACCTCTACCGTCACCACATCGATTGCACTCACTGATCTCGACTACGATTTGCACTCCACCCCCACGGGCGACTATTACACCTTGAGCGGTAGCCACGAATTGATGGCCGCCAGTGGCCAGCCGGCACAACCCAAGATGAGCCTCGACGTCCACGAACCTGATACTGTGGCTCAGGGCGTGCTGATGCTGGGCGGCACATTTACCGAGGTGCAGCCCTTTGACCCCCTGATTGTTCGCCTTTTCACCCAGGAACTGGCGCCATCCGAACCGGCTTTCCCGCTCGAAATCCCCTATCCGGCGCGCCTGGCGACCCTCAATCGCCTTAGTCTTATCGGCGGCGATCTGCGCGAGCAATTGGTCGTCGTGCCCGCCCAGTTCCTGCTCACCACTGCGCCCGACATCACGCCCAGCCTGGGCATCGAGCGGCTCTACACCGACCTGCACTTCGAGGTGTACCACGCGCCTGCGAACGCGCCCGACCAGATCGCGCCGCTGATCTGGCAGGTGCAAGCGATCTCCTCCACGCACTATCTCCGTTTTCGCGTGACGGTTGAGGATGACGCCGGGACCGGCGGCGGGAGTGGAACGGTAGCCAGAGTCCTTGTCCTTTACCGCCAGGATGATGAGACGACCTGGCGCAAGGTTGAATTGACCTATCACCCGGAAGACGGCTATGCCGACATCTCCTTGCCGCCAACGTCGGCCGGGATCGAATATTTCGTGCAGGCCGTGGATTCCACTGGCAATGTCGCCGTTGGTATGGATCACGGCAAACCTTTCACTGCGGTTTCTCCGGGTGATCTATGGGATCCAGAACTGCCGCGTAGTGTGGAGGTGAACCATGCCGTCAATGATCCTGCCCCAGATGAAGGGGATACCATTACCTTCACTATCGTGGTGAGCAATACCGGGCTGGGGATGATTTCGGGTGGTGTCATAAGCGGGGTGCTGGAGGGTTTGACCATTGCCGGTCCCGTCACGCTTGAGCCGCCCGCGTCAGGCGTCACCGGCACATTGCCCGTTCTGGCACACAGCCTGGTGATTATGCCCCAACAGGCCATTACGCTCGAACTGCCGGTGCATGTGCTGGATGGTTCCTCGTTCGTTACCCATACCGTGACGTTCACCAGCACTGAGGTAGCCGGACCGCCCGCAGATGCCGTTGCCGCCCTCGTGAACAACCTTCCCCCCGTTGCAGTCGATGACGCTGTCTCGATCTACCAGGATAGTGGCCCTGTCCTAATCGACGTGTTGGCGAACGACTACGACGCGGCAGGCCCATACGATCCATTGACGGTGGTTGCCGTCAACCAGGGATTGATCGGCACGGTCGCTATCACGGTCTCTGGGACGGCTTTGATTTACACCCCCAATCCCGGTGTTTTTGGTGTGGATGTGTTCGACTATACCATTTCCGATGGTGACGGAGGCCAGAGTACCGGGGCGATTACGGTAACCGTAAATCCCCTTACCATATTCATTGCCAACTTTAACATCAGCGCCAATCCCAGCACACTTATCGCCGACGGCGCTGCTCAATCGACGTTATCTATCATGGCTACCAATGTGTTGGGCAACGGTACCCCCTTGGCCGGGCGAGTGGTCACACTCACCTGGGGTCTGGGGCATTATCCGAGTCCCGTAACCGTTACTCTTGGGGTCAACGGGACGGCAAGTTATATGTACACCGCCGGCTTGACACCGGGCACGGATACCATCACGGCCACAGTGGGCAATCAAGGCAGTCCCCTGACGGCTACCACCACCATTCACTTGAGTAAACCCGACTACCGGGTGTTACTGCCGTTGGTGTGTAAAGGTTATCCTGACGCCTATCACTTGTGGCTTCCATTGGTATTGAGAAATGCCCCTGGCACTCGATGATAGGGTGATGAGGTCGCTATGAAAAACCTGGTTCCACAGTTCATCCTGGAAAAGTACGCGCAAGGCGAGACGGGAGGACGGTTCGCCGCGGTAGGTCTGTTCGCCGACATCTCCGGCTTCAGCGCGGTGACCAATACTTTGATGCAGCACGGCAACGAAGCTGCCGAGGCGATGGCCGATGTGATGCTGGCGATTTTCGATCCTCTGGTGCAGCACATCCACGCGCATGGCGGCTTCATCACCACCTTCGCCGGTGACGCCTTTACTGCGTTGTTTCCGATTGCAGACAAGGCAGACGGCTACGCGCAGGCGCTGGCGGCTGCGGTCGGCATCCAGCGGCACATGATCGCCAATCCCACATACACCACCCCCTACGGCCATTTCCCTTTCACCATCAAGCTGGGATTGGGCGACGGCGAAGTGGATTGGGGTATCTTGCGACTTCAGGCTGGCGACACGCCGCCGGAAGAGGCGGAGGTCAAGGCCGCGTACTTTTTCAGCGGTCCGGCTATCGAATCTGCCGCCGCCGCCGAACATCACGCCCAAAGCGGCAACCTCATTCTCGATCCGACGGTTTACGAGCGCGTCACGGCATTGCTCAAGGTGATCCCCGTTGGCAACAACGACGCCCGTTATTATCGTTTCCTGAGTGCCGATGGGCTGCCCGAACCGTTGCCACCCGCACCGTCCGGTCTGTATGCCGGGTATGAGCAAGCCTTCATCCCCGCCGCCATCCTCCAGCGTGCCACCAGCGGCGACTTCCGCCAGGTTGTCTCAGTCTTCGTCAAACTGATGGGGATTGAGACCAGCCAGGATTTGGCGATCTTCATGCAGTCCGTGTTTGCGCTCCAACAACAATTGGGCGGCTATCTCAATCGAGTGGATTTCGGCGACAAGGGCTGCAATATGTTGTTGTATTGGGGAATGCCTACCAGCTACGAGAACGACATCGAGCGCGCGCTGGACTTCGTGCTGGAGTTGGCCAATCACACCCCCGGCACGTTCCGCGCGGGCATCACCTACCGTCCGATGTACGCCGGGTTGGCCGGCTCGCCCGACCGCGGCGAATTTACCTGTTATGGCGACGGGATCAATCTAGCCGCGCGCTTGATGATCGCCGCGCCATGGGGTTCCATCTGGCTGGATGACCGCATTGCCAATCGTGTCGGCCGGACGTTTGCCCTGGATTTTGTGGACCAACTGACGTTTCAGGGATTTGTCGATAAGCAAGTGGTTTACGCGCTGGTCGAACGCGAGCAGCAACGCGTGGGCAGTGGTTTCCAGGGGCAGATGGTGAACCGGCGCGCGGAGTTTGCCCGGTTGAATACGTTTGTGCAGCCGCTCTTCGCTGCACCGGAGGAACATCGTTTCGCCGGGATGTTGGTCATCCAGGGCGAGCCGGGTTCCGGTAAAAGCCGCCTGGCCTATGAGTTTCTGACCGGTGAGACCTGGCCGGTGGCCCAAGCGTGCCAGATTTTCGTCTGCCAGACCGACCAGGTGATCCGCCAGTCGCTCAATCCGTTCCGCCACTGGCTGTACCATTACTTCGCCCAATCCGCCACTCAATCGGAAACGCGCAACAAACGGGCGTTTAGTCGCAAGCTCGACCAGTTAATCACCGACGTACCGAACCCTGATCTGGGCAAAGAGCTGAACCGCGTGCGCTCTTTCCTGGGCGCGTTGGTCGATTTATATTGGGAAAGTTCGCTCTACGCGCAGCTTGACCCGCAGGGTCGCTTCGAGAACACCCTGGGCGCGCTCAAGACACTCCTCAAAGCCGAGAGCCTTACCCGCCCGGCGATTGTCTTGCTGGAAGATGCCCAATGGCTGGATGCTGACTCCATCGAGTTTTGCAAACGTCTGGTGCGCAATGTGGACGAGTATCCCCTTGCCGTGCTAGCGACCGCCCGTCCAGAACGCGATGGCGCGCTGTTTGGCGAGGGCCTGCCCTACCAGCAAATCGCCTTGGGCGTCCTGACGCCGGAAGATATGCGTCTGTTGATCGTTGACCGGCTGGGCGGGCCGGTCAGCGACGAACTGGCCGGTCTGTTGATCGAACGCGCTGAGTGCAATCCGTTTTTCGGCGAACAAATCCTGCTCTACTTGCGGGAGCAGGGGGCGATTGCGCTCCAAAAGGGCGAATGGCGGCTAGTCAGAGGCTCGCGCGAGTCCTCGTTGCCCGCCGATGTGCGCACAATCTTCGTCGCGCGCCTGGACCGGCTCGAGCACCAGGTCAAGACGGTTGTGCAAACCGCTGCTGTGTTGGGGCGCGAATTCGAGCTGCAAATTTTGTCACGGATGCTGCCTGATGGTGGGGATATCAGCGAGCACGTGCACGCGGCGGAAAACGCGACGATTTGGGTGAGTTTGGGACAGGGCCGCTACCAGTTCAAGCAAAGCTTGTTGCGCGACGCCGCCTACGAGATGCAGCTCCGGGCGCGTCGCCGCGAACTGCACTGGACTGCGGCTGGCGTTTTTGAGACGCTCTACGCTGGCGACTTGGAGCCTCACTACAGCAAAATCGCTCATCACTACGAGGCTGCCTACCAGCAGGGGATGCCGGAACTCCAACCGCAAGCGCTGGACTACCTGCAAAAAGCCGCTCAGCGGGCGGCGGAATCGTACGAAAATGCTGCTGCGGTAGATTACTATGGCCGGGCGTTGGTGCTCGTGCCTGAAGCTGACGTGGAACGCCGCTTTGAGCTGTTGCTGGCTCACGAGGAGATTTGCCACTTGCAGGGCGTGCGGCAGCTTCAGAAGCAAGACCTGGACGCGCTGGCGGCCCTCGCGGAGACGCTCAAAGAGCCTCTCAAGCAAGCCACCGTCGGATTGCGCCAGGCCAGATACGCTTTTGCCACAGGGGACTATGCCCAGACCATCACGGCAGCGCAGACGGCGACCGCTTTCGCGCAGGCCGCGCAGGACCCCGCCACCGAGGTCGCAGGGTATGTGTGGTGGGGCAGCGCGTTGGAGCGTTCCGACGATAACGAAGCTGCCCGCACGCAATACACACAGGCACTGGAACTGGCTTGCGCCGCTGGTGATCGGCATGGTGAGGGCGACGCGCTACGCGGGCTGGGCATCGTGGCCTGGCACATCGGTGAGTGGGCAGAGGCGCAACAGCACTCCTGGCAATCGCTCTTGATCACCCAGGCGCTTGGCGACCGGCGTGGCGAAGCTGCCACCTTGAACAACTTGGGTGTCCTTCTGCGCCAGTTGGACCAATCCAGTGAAGCGCGGACGTGCTACGAGCGCGCGCTCGCCATCCGCCGCGAAATCGGCGACCGGGCAGGCGAAGGCTCCACGCTGAACAACCTGGGACTGCTGTTGCAGACGTTAGGCAGTTACACCGAAGCCCGCGCGCAGCTCCAACACTCGTTGGAAATCTGGCGTGACATCGGCTCGCGCCCCGGCGAGGTCGTCGTTCTGGATAACCTCGGCTTCGTGAACCGGATGTTGGGTGAGTATGACGCATCGCAGCGCTATTTGAGCGAGGCATTGGCTCTGGAACGCACGCTGCACGCCCGCAAAGCTGAGGGTTGGACGCTGAATAATCTGGGCGACCTCTACCTGGCGCTGGGCGACTACGATCAAGCCGAGGCGCATTTCCTCGAAGCGCTGGCGTTACGGCGAGACGCGAACCTGTCGCACTATGTGGTTGAAGACCTGGCCGGGCTGGCGCGGGTCGCGTTGGCGCAGGGAGACCTTGTCGGGGCGATGGCCCGGGTCGAGGAGCTGTGGCCTATCCTGGAAAGTAATCCCACCCTGGAAGGCACCGAGCATCCGCAACAAGCACTGGTGACCTGTTACCATGTGTTGCGCGCCAACGACGATACGCGGGCTGCGCCGTTGCTCGCCACGCTTCACGCCCAATTGCAGGAGCGTGCCGCCAAAATCGCGGATGTCGATCTGCGGCGTTCGTTCCTGGAAAACGTGCCGGAACACCGCGAGCTGGTGCTGCACTTCACTGCTTCGCAGCCGGGAGCGCCGCCTCCACCGCCTGCCCCTGCCGCCACTCCCCAACCTGCCGCAGTCGAACCACCACCGGCAGAACCGACTGCGCCGTTGCCGCCAACTGAACCGGTCGCTGTAGAAGAGGCTCTTGCGGAAGTTGCCGTCCCGCCCGTTGGTGTAACGCCTGTCGCTGAGGAACCGCCGGTCGAAGTCGCCGCCCCACCCGTTGGTGTGACGCCTGTCGCTGAGGAACCATCAGTCGAAGTCGCCGTCCTGCCCGTTGGTGTAACGCCTGTCGCTGAGGAACCGCCGGTCGAAGTCACCGTCACGCCGGAGATCAAAACATCGAAGCGGCGCAAACCCGGTCAGGAGATGGCGCCGCTGAAAGTCGAAACCAAAGTTAAACAAAAACGCAATCGCAAGGACGAGTTGGTGATCAGAATCACGATCAAAATCCAACCGGATTGAAGCCTTTACCGTGCGCCAGCGCCGAGGGTGTTTGGCATCCGACGATGGCGGGCGCTTCGTGGATGAGTTCGTCGTTTTCGAGTGCTGCCACCATAAACAGGGCGAAATCTACGCGGCGGGTCAGGTTGCTGGCAAGGATAGGATCGCCCACATGGCGGCTCCAGACCGGCAGGCCCTGACTTTCACCTTCTTCCAGGTCGCTGCCGCGCACTACGGTCCAGCGGGTTGGGCTGGCAAAGATGCGCCGACAGGCTTCTATCTGGTCATCGATATCAATCATGCCGGTAAGCCCTCCGAGCAAGCGGGCTATCTTTTCGTCCCGTTTCATAGTTGACGAGTACACATCTTTCCCGTCACGCGTGATATGCCAACCGCAGGAGAAGATGAGCCGCGCCCCCGGCTTTGCATAATCGAGTACCGCCTGGGCCGTTCCGGTTGAGTAGTGCTTCCTCCCCCAAGGGACCAGCACAGTCAGCACGCCATCGCAACCTGCAATAGCCTTTTCGATAACGTGCCGGTCGTTGGTTGCGCCGGGAATGATCGTGATACGGTTTTGGAACCGCTCCAATTTATGAACGCTGCGCTCCCGGCAAACGCCAATCACCTCATCCCCTCGGTCAAGCGCATGTTGCACCATATACTGACCCAACTTCCCGGATGCTCCAACGATACATACTTTCATCACACACCCCCTTGTTGATCTTGAAACGAATCACCCATTTGACCGTCAGCGATCATGACGACAACGTTTCCCTTTTTATGCCCTTGCTCGACATACTTGTGCGCTTCGACAATTTGCGCGAACGGGTATACCCGATCGATGGCCGGTTTGAGCTGGCCGGCTTCGATGATGCCCTTGAGCGCCAGCAGGTGAGCGAGTTTGTTACCGCCATCTGAATCGGTATGTACGTTGAGATACACACCGCCCGGTTCGAGGGCCTTTTTCCCCTGCGCCGGAGACAGTTTGCCCACGGCGTCGAAAATCACATCGTAGGTTTCGCCGGTTTGGGCGAAGTCCTGGCGGGTGTAGTCTATGACGCGATTGGCGCCAAGCGACTTGACCAGTTCGAGATTTGCCATGCTGCACACCCCGGTCACATCCGTGCCGAAGTGACGGCTGGCAAGTTGGACGGCATTCGTTCCGACGGCGCCGGATGCGCCGTAAATCAGCACCTTTTGCCCCGGCTGGAGGTCGCCCTTTTTCAGGCAGTGCAGCGCCGTCATTCCTGCGCCCGGCGCGGCCGCTGCCTCCTCGAAGGTGAGATTGGCCGGTTTGAGCGCCAGCACGCCATTTTCGGGCAGGCATTTGTATTCGGCGTAACCGCCAAAGTTGGCAGCAAAGGTGGAGCCAAAGACCGCCTCGCCGGGCCGGAAACGGGTTACGTTCTTGCCGGTAGACTCGATCACACCGGCCAGTTCCATGCCCAGGATGGGGCGCTTGGGTTTCGACCAGCCCAGATAAAGCCGCGCCATGAGCTTCTGCCATCCGGCGACCGGCAGGTTGAGACTACGCATAATGGTATCGCCGATGGTGACGGTAGTGGCGTAGACTTTGATTAGCACTTCATGGTCGTGGGGAGCGGGCTTGGGCATGTCTGCCAGGCGCAGCACTTCGGGCGGGCCGTATTGGGTATAGATAAAGACTTTCATTTCGATGCCTCCGTCACGTTGAATCCCTTGACAATCAACCAGATTGCCAGGATGATTTCCTGGAAAAAGATGGGCAACTGTAATATCGTACTGGCGTCTGAGATCGGGCTGAACACGCCAAACATCGCCAGTAAACCGGCAACCAAATTCATCATAATGGCAAGCAAGCCCCAGAGCGAGAGCCAGCGCGGCGTGAGCCTGGACCGGTACAGCAGGGTGTAGAGCATGAATCCCCCTAGGCTGAAAACAACCATCAGTACCGCGCCCAGTTCCGGGGCTTCCAGCAAGGTGTTGGCCAAAGCCTGGGCGCTGGCGGTCTCCACCGCCCCGGACTGGTAGGCTCGGCTGAGCGGTAGGAGCAACAGCCAACTGACGACGATACCCATATAGCTTGCTCCTTCCAGTGCGCCGCGCAGGATTACGTAGCCCAGCGCCAGGATTTCGTCGTGCTGTCTGAGTACCGGCCAGGCAACCACCGGGATGAGCGCCAGGGCTATACCCATCGTCATCACCAGCAGGGCCGCCAGGGTGAACTGACTGGCATTGGCGGCAACTCTGAGCAAGAGGTCCTCGCCGTTCAAGGCCGGGGCCGTCAGCACGCGGCTGAGAATGCCTGCAATCGTCCCTGCCAGGTACAAAATCCCCATCCAACGGGCGATATTTCGATGTGTTTTCATCACGCATCTCCCATTTCGTAGGAAAAGACTTCGCCAATCGGCACGTCGAAGGCCAGGGCAATCTTGAAGGCCAGTTCGAGCGAGGGAGCGTACTTGCCGCCTTCGATGGCGATGATGGTCTGGCGCGTCACACCGACTTTTTCGGCCAGTTGTTCCTGGGTCATTCCGTCGTGGTGGAAGCGCAGTTTGCGGATATTGTTGCGCACTCGGTGCTTTTCCATCTCAACTCCCCCTGCTGTAAAAATGAAACTGGGCCAGGTCGCCGATGATTTCTGCCAACAGAGAGAAGAAAATGATCAGGCAGAACATCACCAGGGCAGGTTGGCCGATGACAAACGCCAGCATCGACACCAGCACGCCCAGCGAAAATGCAACGTAAGAGACCTGGGTGCCCTTCAGTCCGATTAACTTGTCACGTTCATCTTCGATGATGCGCACTTCTTTCGCCGATCGGGTTTGGATGGCCTGAACGATGTTGACACCGATACTGGTGAGGATGTTGCCGGCGATGTTCAGTACAATGGACGCAATGATGACAATGGCCGCAAGGCGAAAGACCTCTGCTGAAATCAAATCGCCTTGCCGCATCATTGGGATCAGATTGCCCAGATAGTAGCTCAAAATGAGCAGGGTGCTGATCAGAGATACAGAGATGGATATTTTCCGAATTGACATGTTTACCCCCTGTGTCTGTTTTAAGTTACTTATAGTAAGTTATTTCGTATATATAGTATAACATACTATACAATTCGTCAAGTATATTTTACATATCGCTTATCGAAAATGAAAACAAAAAGCCAGCGGCGCTCCGCAATCAGGTGCAACTTATTACCTACCCGGATTCTTTGGGCGGCGATTTGCCGGCTCTGTACGCCGCGCATCCCGACTTCGACGCGCGTCATTTGAGACTTGGTTATATGCCCCCCGATGGTATAATTTGTACAACCACTATAGAAATCTACACAAAGCGAGGAGTAAACGATGAAATACGGCTTGAACCTGAAACCATCTGCTGAGGGGGAACTGCAAGACAGCACATTGGACCTGGTATCGCTTGGGGGACTGGTCCATCGGTTGGACCCCGGTGTGATTCCCTTCCGCAAGGCGACCCATTGCGATATTCACGTGAGTGGTGGCGAGTTCAACGTCGCTGCAAATCTGGCGGATTGCTTCGGCTTGCGGACGGGCATCGTCTCCGCGATGGTGGACTATCCCATCGGCGATTTGATCGCGGAGCGCGTGCGCGCGATGGGCGTCATCCCTTTCTACAAGCACTTCGAGCACAACGGCGTCACCGGCCCCAACATGGCCACCGTCTACAGCGACCGCGGGCAGGGCGTGCGCGCGCCGGTGGTGTTCTACAATCGCAGCAACGAAGCTGCGGGCCAACTCAAGCTGGGAGACTTCGACTGGGGTAAGATCTTCGGTGATCGCACGCGCTGGTTCCACAGTGGCGGCATCTTCGCCGCGCTATCTGAGACCACGGGCGAGTTGATTATCGAGGCGATGAAGGCGGCCAAGGCCGCGGGTGCGATCACGTCCATCGACCTCAACTACCGCGCCAAGTTGTGGAACCTCTGGGGCGGGCACGCGATCGCGCTAAAGGTGCTCAAGCGCATCGTCGAAAACGTCGATGTGATCGTCGGCAATGAAGAGGACTTGCAGATGGGCCTCGGCATTCCCGGGCCTGAGGTGGCGGCCAAATCCAAGCTGGACCCCAGCGTCTTCTTTGGGATGATCGACAAAGTCACGGCGATGTACCCGAACGTCAAGGTGGTGGCGACCACGCTGCGCGAGGTTCATTCGACCAACCGGCACAGTTGGGGCGCGGTCGCCTGGATCAACGGCAAGACCTACCAATCGCCCACGTGCGAACTGGACGTGCTGGATCGCGTCGGCGGCGGTGACGGCTACGCTGCGGGGTTTTTCTACGGGCTGCTGTCCGGCGCATCCGAGCAGGAAGCGGTCAACCTGGGGTGGGCGCACGGCGCACTGCTCACCACCTTCCCCGGCGACACGACGATGGCGACGCTCGAGCAAGTCCGCGCGTTTGCCAAAGGTGGCTCGGCGCGCATTCAACGTTAGGGAGTGGACTTTATGCACACACTACAACAATTGCACGCAGCCGGACAATCGGTCTGGTACGATAACATCCAGCGGGGCTTGCTGGTCAACGGCGAACTGGCCGGGATGATCGCGCGCGGCGAGGTGCGCGGCGTCACCTCCAACCCGACGATCTTCATGAAGGCGATCACGCAATCGCACGATTACGATGCGGGCTTGGCGCCACTGGCGCAGGCCGGCCGGAGCGCGAAAGAGATTTTCTGGCAACTTGCCGTCGAGGACATTCAGGCGGCGGCGGACCTGTTCCGCCCGCTGTACGAGGAAACTGGCGGAGGCGATGGCTACGTCAGCCTGGAGGTTGATCCTTATCTGGCGGACGACACTGCGGGCACGCTTGCCGAAGCGCAGCAGCTCTGGCAGCGCGTGAATCGCCCTAACCTGATGATCAAGATCCCCGCCACGGTCGCCGGCCTGCCAGCCATCACCGGGGCCATCGCCGCAGGCATTAACGTCAACGTCACGCTGATCTTTGCGCTGGATCGCTATATGGCCGTGATGGATGCCTATCTGACCGGCCTGGAACAGCGTGTGACCGCCGGGCTGCCGGTGGACCGGATCGCGTCGGTGGCGTCTTTCTTCGTGTCGCGCGTCGACACTCAGGTGGATGGCCGCCTGGCGAAAATTGTTGACCGCGGCGGCGCGCTCGCTGAAAAGGCGCAGAGCTTGCTAGGGAAGGCCGCGGTTGCCAACGCCCGGATGGCCTACACCCGGTACCAGGAGGTGTTCGGCGCGTCGCGTTTCCAGGCGCTCAAAGCGCGGGGCGCGCGGGTGCAGCGTCCCCTGTGGGCTTCGACCAGCACCAAGAACCCCGCATACCGGGACGTCCTCTACGTGGAAGAATTAGTCGGCCCGGACACAGTCAACACGATGCCTCCGCATACTGTGACAGCTTTTCTGGACCATGGGCAGGTGCGCTCTGGCAGCCTGATGGAAGGCGTGGTGGGGGCAGAGCAGATGTTGGCAAGCCTGGAAGCGCTGGGTATCTCGATGGCCGCCGTGACCAATGCGTTGGAGTTAGAGGGTGTCAAGTCTTTCGCCGATGCTTACACCGCCCTATTGGATGCCGTGGAGGCGAGTCGCAAGACCAACGAAAAACCCTTGTCAATGGGTTGAGCGGATCTTTAGTCCGACACCCTGTAATCCTGCTATTTCCAGGAGGTAGCTATGTCTGGACCTGTTGATTTACCCGCCTGGCAGGCGCTGCAGCAGCATCAACGCGTGATCGCCGCGTTACATATGCGCGATCTCTTCGCCCGCGACCCGCAGCGTTTCGAGAAGTTTTCGCTGCGGGTGTCCGATGGAACGTCGGGGAGCGATATTTTGTTCGACTATTCCAAGAATCGCGTGACGCAGGAAACGATGTGGCTGTTGTGCGATCTCGCGCGTCAAGCCGGCCTGCAAGCGAAAATCGAGGCCATGTTCACCGGTCAGAAGATCAACAACACGGAGAACCGGGCGGTCTTGCACGTCGCGCTGCGCAACCGTTCGAACCGCCCGATTCTCGTGGATGGCGAGGATGTTATGCCGGGCGTCAACGTTGTGCTGGCCCGGATGCGGGCGTTCAGTGAAGCCGTCTGCTCGGGCGACTGGAAGGGCTACACCGGCAAGCCAGTCACCGATGTCGTCAATATCGGCATTGGCGGGTCGGACCTCGGCCCCAAGATGGTGTGCGAAGCGTTGAAGCCCTACGGCAAGCCCGGTCTGCGGATGCACTTTGTCTCCAACGTCGATGGCACCGATCTGGTCGAGACGCTGAAAGTCGTCGACCCGGAGACGGTACTGTTTCTGGTAGCCTCTAAGACCTTCACCACCCAGGAGACGATGGCCAACGCGCACTCTGCCCGTGCGTGGTTCCTGGAAGCCGCCAAAGACGAAGCCGCTATTGCCAAACACTTCGTGGCGATGTCCACGAATGGCGAAGGCGTGGCGCGCTTCGGCATCGACACCGCCAATATGTTCGAGTTTTGGGATTGGGTGGGCGGGCGTTACTCGTTGTGGTCGGCCATAGGACTGTCCATCGCGCTTTTTATCGGCATGGACAATTTCGAAGCGCTGCTCACGGGCGCGCACCAGATCGACCAACACTTCCGCACAGCGCCGTTCGAGGAGAATGTGCCGGTCATTATGGGATTGCTTGGCCTCTGGTACAACAATTTCTTCGGCGCGCAATCGCACGCGATCCTTCCTTATGACCAGTACCTCGTGCATTTCCCGGCCTACTTCCAGCAGGGAGATATGGAGAGCAACGGCAAGAGTGTCACGCGCGCGGGCGCGCCGGTCGACTATCAGACCGGCCCGATTATCTGGGGACAGCCGGGCACGAACGGCCAGCACGCCTTCTACCAGTTGATTCATCAGGGCACCAAACTCATCCCCTGCGACTTCCTGGCTGCAGCGCAGAGCCATAACCCGCTGGGCGAGCATCACACGCTGCTGCTCTCGAACTTCTTCGCGCAGACGGAGGCTCTGATGAGGGGGCGCACGCCCGACGAAGCCCGCGCCGAACTGGTGGCCGCCGGGTACGCCGGTGATCAACTAGAAACGTTGGTCGCCGCCAAGACCTTTCCGGGGAACCGGCCCACCAACTCGTTCCTCTATCCCCGGCTCACGCCCGGGACGCTCGGCGCGCTCATCGCGCTCTACGAACACAAAATCTTCACACAGGGCGCAGTTTGGGACATCAACCCCTTCGACCAGTGGGGCGTTGAGCTTGGTAAGCAGCTCGCCAAAGTGATCTTGCCTGAGTTGCACGGGGAAGAGCGCGTAGAATCTCATGATTCGTCAACCAATGGGCTGATCAACGCCTACAAGCGTAGTCGAAACAATATGATTCGCTAACTCACGTACATATAAGAAAGGAGCAAGTTTATGTCTAGAATAGCTATTCACGGTTTCGGGCGTATCGGGCGATCTCTGATGAAGGTGGCTCTCAAGAACAACTTGTTTGTTCCGGTGTCCATCTCTGACATCAAAGACATTTCAACCCTGGCCGCTCTGTTCGAAGTTGATTCCAATTACGGCCGCTGGTCAGAGCAGGTCAGCGTCAGGGATAACAGCTTTGTCATCGGTGGCCGCGAGATTCCCTATTTCGACGCTATGAAGGCTTTGCCGGACTGGAGAGCGCTTGGCGTTGACCTGGTCATTGACTGCACCGGCCGGGCCACTACGCGCGCCGGGGCACAGCCCCATTTCGATGCGGGGGCCAAGCGGGTGTTGGTCAGCGCGGCGAGCAAGAAACAGGAGGACTGCGACGCTGTGTTGCTGCCGGGCATCAACCTCGATCAGTTCGACCCGGAAAAGCATAAAATTGTCAGCATGGCGAGCTGCACCACTAACGCGCTGGCGCCAGTGGTCAAGGTCCTTCTCGAAAACTTTGGCATCAGGTATGGCCTTTTCTCAACGGTACATGCTTACACCAACACTCAGTCGCTCACCGATCAACCGATGAAAGACCGCCGTGACTCGTGGGCTGCGGCTGAGAACATCATCCCGTCTTCGTCGGGTGCGGCGCGGGCGTTGGCGTTCATCTGGAAGGATCTGAAGATCACCGGCAAGGCCTACCGCGTCCCGACCCGCACCGGCAGCATCGTTGAGTTGAACCTGCTCACCGAACGTCGGGTAACGGTCGAAGCGGTCAACGATGCCTTCCGCAAGGCAGCCGCAGCGCCACCGTTGCAGAGCGTGATGGCTGTGCTGGAAGACGAATGGGCCTCGTCCCGTATCGTTGGTGATCCACATTCGTCAATCGTCGACCTGCCCTTGACCACCATTCAGGAAGAGCTGCTGTCGGTCGCCGCCTGGTACGACAACGAGATGGGGTACTCGACCCGCTTGGCCGAAACGGCAGCCCTTATCGCGGTGTAGTAAGGGGCGTTCAGCATTAACCGGCGGTTCATTGGCGATTGGTTAGAATCTTCCACATGGATGCACAGGATATGCAGGAGTTCGAAATATCCTGTGCATCCTGTAAATCCATGTTGTTTTTGCGGGAGCGAGGAGGTATACGATGAGCTTGCATCCTCTGGCGGGCAAACCGGCCCCTTATGATTTATTGGTCAATGTTCCGCGCCTGATTTCGGCGTACTACACGGGCGCGCCCGATCTCGCTGACCCGACCCAGCGCGTGGCTTTCGGCACGTCCGGGCATCGCGGCTCGTCGTTCAGAGGCAGCTTCAACGAGGATCACATCCTGGCGATCTCGCAGGCAATCTACGAATTTCGCCGGACGCAGGGAACCACCGGCCCGCTCTTCATTGGCATGGACCCGCACGCTCTGTCCGAGCCGGCGCTGGCGAGCGCCGTCGAGGTGTTTGCTGCCAACGAGCAAGAGATTATGGTGGATGCGAACGCCGGATACACGCCCACCCCCGTCATCTCCCACGCCATCCTCAACTACAACCGGGGTCGATCCAGCGGTCTGGCCGATGGCGTGGTTATCACACCGTCGCACAATCCCCCGGAGGATGGTGGCTTCAAGTATAACCCGCCCGCCGGCGGCCCCGCCGACACCGCTACTACCAAGGCGATGCAGGCCCGCGCCAACCAAATTATGGAGAACAGCCTGCACGGGGTCCGACGTATTCCCCTGGCCCGCGCGATGCAGGCCGAAACTACGCATCTGTATGACTACATCACTCCGTATGTGTCTGACCTGCGTCACGTCCTCGACATGCCCGCTATTGCCACTTCTGGCCTCAAGATCGGCGTCGATCCGATGGGCGGCGCGACGGTGGACTACTGGGAGCCAATCGCCGAGATGTACGGCTTGAACCTTGAGGTGGTGAATCCACGGGTCGATCCCACGTTCTCCTTCATGACCGTGGACAAAGACGGCAAGATCCGGATGGACTGCTCGTCGCCCTATGCTATGGCGAGTCTGATCGGTCTTAAGGACCGGTTTGACATCGCTTTTGGCAACGACACGGATGGCGACCGGCACGGCATCGTGACGCCCAGCGTGGGGTTGATGAATCCTAATCATTACCTGGCGGTGGCTATCTGGTATCTCTACCAGCACCGGCCTGGCTGGCGTCTCGACGCAGCGGTCGGCAAGACGCTGGTCTCCAGTTCGATGATCGACCGCGTGGCGGCTCAACTGGGGCGGCGGCTGGCCGAAGTGCCGGTGGGTTTTAAGTGGTTCGTCGATGGCCTGGTGGATGGTTCCTTCGGTTTTGGCGGCGAGGAGAGCGCGGGGGCGTCCTTCTTACGCCATGACGGAACCGTGTGGACCACCGACAAGGACGGCATCATCCTTGACCTGCTGGCGGCAGAGATCACCGCCGTCACAGGCCGTGATCCCGGCGAGCATTACCGGGCGTTGACGGAGCAATTTGGCGACCCGGTGTATCAGCGCGCCGACGTCGCCGCCACACCGGCCCAAAAAGCCGCGCTCGGAGACCTCTCACCGGAGATGGTGACTGCGCAAGACCTGGCGGGTGAACGGATCATCGCCAAGCTTACCCGCGCCCCCTTCAATGACGCGCCGATCGGTGGATTGAAGGTGATTGCCGAGAACGGCTGGTTTGCGGCTAGACCGTCGGGCACGGAGGATATCTACAAGATCTACGCCGAGAGCTTCCTGGGCACAGAGCACCTCAAGCTGATTTTCAGCGAGGCGCAAGAGATTGTGGCGTCTGCGTTTGCGGCGGCGGGACTGTGAGCACCATGGATGACCTGAAGAGAGTGTTCTCCTTACTTGGATCGATGCTCGTGCTGGCGTTGGTGCTGACGGCGAGGGGGCTGGTCGTGAAGGCCGTGTCGCCAGGGACGCCGGCGGCAGAGGAAGCGATCGCTGTCATTCGCCAGAGCTGTAGTGGATACGGCGGCGCTTATCCATGTTACGAGTCCCTGGCAGCCTGGGAGACCGATTATGGCGGCATCGACTTTGGCGTGCACACTGTCGGTGACTTGATCGCCGCCGACAAAATTGCCGTGGCGCGCATCGAAGGGACGTGGACGCAGGTGGATACGACGCGCGTTTCGATCGGCGGCTGGGCGACCGACGCCGATCATTACATCCGCATCTACACAGCGCCCGAAGCGCGCCACACCGGCGTTGCTGGATCGGGCTATCGTCTGGCGAGCACGGATGCGTCCGGCGTGCTGCTGTATGTCACGGTGGCTTATCTGCGGGTGGAGGGGCTGGAACTTCACGCGGCTTCGACGTACAGCGGCCCGGTTATTTACCTGCGGCCCAACACGGACGCGGGCGTGGGTGAAATTCACTTTAGTCACAATCTCATTCATGGTAACCGCACCGCGACCGGCCACGGCCTGCACAATTACGACTGCCGAGGCATGGTCAAGGTGTGGAACAACATCATCTACGACGTGGGGGTGGCGGGGAGTACGGCCGGCATCATGAACGGGGTAGGGACTATGATCGCCTACAACAACACCGTCGTCGATGTGGTGGCCGGGTTTGCCCTGCGGAGCAGTGGGGGTATTCTGGCGCGGAACAATCTGGCCGACGCGCCGGGCACCGACTATTACGGCAGTTTCGCCGCAGGCAGCGACTTCAATGCTTCGACGGATGCGTCTGCTCCCGGTTTGCACTCGCGCCGCAATCAGACCTTTGTCTTTGCCAACCGTGCGGGCAAGAATTTTCACCTGGCTGCCACCGACACCGGAGCGCGCAACTACGGCCTTGACCTTTCTGCCGATTTGCATCTCCCGATTGCTGATGATATCGACGGGCAGACGCGCAGCGGCGGATGGGACATCGGCGCCGACGAGACGAGCGGCGCGGACACGATACCGCCGGTACGGTTCAATAGCGCCCCCTCCGGCACACTGCCGCGCGGCACCACGCAGGCCACGCTCTCTTTATCCACCAACGAGACCGCCACCTGCCGCTATGCGCCAACATCCGGCGTGCCCTACGTCGATATGCCCACAACCTTTGCCGCGACGGGCGGCGTCACGCACACGCACCTCGTCACCGGCTTGGAAGGGGAGCACACGTACGCCTACTACGTCCGCTGCCAGGATACGGCGGGGAACGCCAACACCGACGATGCGGTGATCAGCTTCGATGTCTTTTCCTCGGACGTCACGCCGCCGGTTATCTCCAACGTGCAGGCGGTCAACATCACACCTTACTCGGCCGAGATTGTGTGGGAGACGGATGAGGGATGCACGTCGCAGGTGGAGCACGGGATTGGCGTGGACTATGGCGCGCTGACGGTGTTGAGCGCCACGCGGGTGATGTCGCATAGCGTGCTCCTGACCGGGCTGGACCCGGCGACGACGTATCACGTCCGCGTGCGCTCGCAGGATGTGGCGTACAACGAGACGTTGTCTACCGATCATCCGTTCACCACCGGCGCGCTGGTCAACTTCTACTACGTCGATCAGCAGCATCCCCAAGCCAGCGATGACAATCCCGGCACGTTGGCCGCACCCTGGCTGACGATTCAGCACGCGGCGGATGTGGCGCAGCCGGGCGATACGGTCATCGTCTATCCCGGCGACTATGGACGGGTGACGATTAGGAATGGTGGCACGCCGGGCAACTATATTACCTTCAAGGGGTTGCATGTGCCCGACCAGAGCCTGATCAATCCTAATGCTCTGTTTGATCCTGCCCATCCGGTGCTAACGCTGGGCAATCCGGCGGTCAATGCGGTCACTGCCGGATTTGCCTTCATCCGGCCTTATGGCAGTACCTATCTCATCGGCTATGTGCGGATAGAAAACTTCGAAATCACGCGCATCTACCGGCCCGACGTGGGCATAGCCGGTCGCGGCGGCGTTCAACTCGCCAACACCGAACACGTCCAGCTTGTGCGCAACTTCCTTCACGACCTCAACCCCAATCCCAGCGGCTATGATTACATCGGCATCCGTGCGGATGGTCACGCCAACCTGGGGGCAGTCGTTAAAGATAACACACTTTACCGGGTGCAAGGGACGGGGATCAGTGTGATGGGGCGCGACTGGTTGGTGGAGGGGAACGCACTGTCGCACGGGCTGGACGCCAACACCGATACCGGCGCGCACGTGGGCGGCGATTCCGACGCCATGCGCTTCTTCGGCAGTGGGCACGTCATCCGCAATAACCATTTCCGCGATTATTTGGACGAGGAGCAGTACGGCGATCCGCACATCGACTGCTTCCAGACCTTTGCCGTCTACCCCGACAGCCAGTTCGCGTATGACATCCTGGTCGAAGGCAATGTCTGCCATAATTTTGGCCAGATGCTCATGGTCTCCGATAATGACGCGGGTGACTATGTTCACCATCTCACGTTTCGTAATAACATCTTCCGCGGGGCGCGGGCGTATGCTTTCCAGGGCAGCGAGGTTGAGTATCTGGTCTTTGTCAACAACGTGGTGGCCGAGAGCAACTACGGCGCTTTCGGGATTGGGGACAGCCCCTACATGGCGATCCTGAACAACGTCTTTTACAACAACGGCTCCGGCGCCCAGGTCAACGACGAGGCGTCCAAAGTGGAACTGGTATGGGATTACAATCTCCACTACCCGGATTTCTCCTGGCCGTCCAAGCAACCTGAGTTCGATCAACACAGCCTGTTCGGCGTCGATCCGGGATTCGTGAACGCAGTGGCGGGCGATTACCGGCTGCGCGTCGACTCCCCCGCCATCGATCGCGGTGTCACGCGGTACGAGTTCAACTACGACCACGCCTTGACGCTGCGGCCGCAACTGGTAGGTTGGGACATCGGTGCTTACGAAGCCGTCCCTCAACTGGTGCTGCACGGTGCACCGGCCGACCGCGCCATCCGTTTGAGTTGGGAAACCAACGCCACGCTGCCCGCAACCTCCACCTGGCGGATCACCTATGAAAGTCCGGGTAGCGTTTTCTTGCCCATCGCCAACCTCACCAACACCCTGCGTGCATACACATTGCCCGGGCTGACCAACGGCGTCTGGTACACGGTGACGCTTGATGCTATGCTCGACGGCGTGCCTTTCCTGACCGATACGGTGCGGGTGATGCCAACGGATCGGTTTGTGTATCTACCATTGGTACAAAAAGGACGGTAACGCTTGTCGGAGTGGCGGTCAGGAGGGTTTGTTTGTGTCTTGGCTGAACAACCGCCCGGTCGCAGCTAACAGCGGAAAGCCCATGGCAAACAAAGCGACGATGCGCAAAGCCTCGCTTTTTTCATTGCTTCCCGGACGCATATAACTGGACATAATGAGGAAATAAGCCAGAAGTGGCAGCACAGCCAGAGCCGTCGTCATCACACCCAGCGGTTGCACCCCGATTCGGCGTTCAACTAGGCGGTAAACCAGATAGACGGTAAAGGTGGTGAGTAGCCAGCCGATGAAGTTTTGCAACGGCACGCCGAAGTATGGCCCTCCCTCGTGCCATATCCAGGCCTGGGCGGGCGGACTGGACATGCCTGGGTCCATGATCAGGTCCCATGCGGTCATGGTCATCGCTCCCAGCGCCGAAAGCCAGATAATCTGCATCAGATTGTGGCCTGAGCCACGGGGTTTCCCTATCCCGATCAGGTTGGCGATCACGTGGCTTGGATAGATCATCATAAACCAGGCGATTGGAATCAGCACAGGTACATGGCCCAGCTTGATGCCAAGCCTATCGGTGTAGTGATACGGGCCGTAGATCAGACCGGTTTCGACGCCGATTTGTTCATAGAGCCACGAGATGACGGCGCTGAGGACAAAGAAAATCGCTGCTTGCCGCCAGCCAAGCGTATAAACGGCGTGACACAGGCTGAACAGCCATAAAATCACTGTAAATGCTGTCAGGGTTATGGGAATACGGGGCAGTGTGATGATCGGCGGTAGGATTGCCTGAATGACCAATAACGCGATCAACACAAACGAAGCGATCATCAAAGCAAGCAAAATTCGACGAGCCATGGGTAACTCCTTAACAAAAAGATCAGGTAACTGCCCGGTAGATGCGCCAGATACTTCTTCTGTATTGACTCTCTACTGTTTTGACAACCGGCGACCACAGAACTAAATAATAACCTGTTTTAGGCCATCTGGCAAATCGTGACCAGAAATGCAAGTGAATTTGGTGTCAGTTTGCTCATAGTGCGCAATGGAGGAATCAGATGAAAAAGTGGACGATCCTGACATTGGTTACGAGCCTGCTCCTATCGCTCATGCCAGGACATGTTTTCCTCGTCGTCAGTGCGACAGCCTCCCGCTTGCCTCACGCCAGTGATTCAGACACGACCTATTGGGTCAGCCCTAATGGACAGACCGCGTGGGCAAACTGCAAGGGCGCTTCCCCCCTGAACGGCACCGCTGCCTGCGCCCTGAGTACAGCAAATGCCAATGCTGTGGCCGGGGATGTGGTTTATCTGCGTGGTGGGACGTATACCGGGCAAGAGATTCGCCCCAGCAACTCTGGGACCTCTGAGAGCAATCGTATTTTGTTTACGAGTTATAACCACGAGAATGTAACCATTCGCGATTCGGCCTACGGCATCTACATCTACAAGAAGTCCTACATCACCGTCAACGATATCAACTTCTATAGCCTCAGACGCTTTATGCGCATCTATGCGGGCCATCACAATACAATCAGCTACTGCGATTTCGATACACGCAGCCCTCAATCCGGTGACTGGGCCGGGGCCATCATCGCTGACGATCCGAACGACGATACGCCGGCCAGCGAAAACTCGACCTACAACTGGGTCCATCACTGCACGTTTTACCGCTGGGTCTATGGTGCGTATGCGGAGCATCGGGGCAGCCTATTGGATATTGGCAGTTGGGCCGAGGACCCTGTCGATGAGAGCTATTACAATCTCATTGAGGATAATGTCTTTGCCTATGGTGGGCATCACACGCTGGGGGTTTACAGCAGATACAACGTGATCCGCAACAACTATATCCACAACGAGACCAATTCAACCAACTGGGCTTTCGAAGGTTACCGGGGTTCAATCACCGAGGGGCCATGGGCCGGATATAACCTCTACGAGGGCAACCGCTTTGGCTTAGCGGATGCTTCTGGTTTGGCGCTGAGATCGCGGAACAATATATTGCGCTTTAACACGTTCTATCACAACGGCAGCGGTGGCATCCAGGTTGTGTCTAGCGCGGCAGGGCAAGATCACGCGGATCACAATCGTATCTATCACAACACGTTCTACCACAACGGCCACTTGGCAACTGATCCCGGCTTCCAAGGCGGGATGTATTTTGCCAATTGGAGCAATCAGAGTCCGGTGGGCAATGTGGTCAAGAACAATATTTTCTACGACAATAAGAATGGTTCGGTCACTTACGAGGGCCAAATTGATCCTCAAGTGGTCGAGAACAACTGGGATCAAAACGCTGTGAATCCTGGTTTCGTCGATCTGTCCGGCAGCGGTCCAGATGACCCCACCTGGCCGGACCTGCATCTAGAATCCAACAGTCCGGCCATCGACGAAGGCACCTGGCTGACGACAATCATGAGTGTGGGCAGCTCCGGCACTTCCTTTCGCGTAGCCGATGCCGGTTATTTCACGGATGGGTGGGGCGTTATCCAGGGCGACCTCATCCAACTGGCGAACGGGCAGCGCGCGCGTATCGCGGACATCGACGATGCAACCAATACCATCACGGTGGATACGGCGTTGTCGTGGACGCAGGGGATGGGCGTTGCGCTGGCTTACGTGGGCACGTCACCTGACCTTGGAGCTTACGAGTTCGAACCGACGCTGACGCTGCACGGCGTTCCAGGCGATGCATCCATCCGCATGAACTGGGCGGTCAACATCACGTTGCCGGTGACCAGTACGTGGATGATCACCTATCAAAACCCTGACAGCGCCTACCTGCCCGTTGCTGGCCTCACCAATACCCTCCGTACCCATACTTTGAAAGATTTGACCAATTATGCGTGGTATACCATCACCTTGCATGCCATGCTGGATGAAACGTCCTGGCTTAGCGACACAGTGCGCGTGATGCCGACGGATCGGTTTGTGTATCTGCCATTAGTTAGGAGGAACTGAACGATGAAGAAAGAGATAACCGGCTGGTTCGTGGTTTTGGCTTTGGCTCTGCTGCCGGTGTGTCCTGTGCGCGCTGCTGCATCGTTAGACCTGTACGGTACATTCCACGCGATGGGCGTCATCGTTACCCTTGGGGCCGCCGACGATCCTGATGGCGATGCGACGGCGTATGTCGCGTATCGCGTCAGTGGGAGCGGCGCGTACCAACCGGGCTTTCCGCTCTCCCGTATCACGAACACGCGCTTCGTAGGCAGCCTGTTCTGGCTGACGCCGGGCGAGGCCTATGACGTGCGCGTCACCTTCGACGACCCCGACGGTGGGCCGCTGGATAACACGACTGTGTCTGCCACGGCATCGACGCGTGCCGAGATCGTCATCGCCGCGCCGAACCATACGTACTATGTCAGCCCTTCCGGCAGTGGAACGACGTGTGCATCCGCTGCGCCTTGTTCCCTGGCAACTGGCCTGAGTCTGGCCCAGGCCGGCGACGAGGTCGTTCTGCTCGATGGCGTCTACGCTCAGGGTGAGATGACTGTGCCGCGCTCGGGTACGGCTGGCGCGCCTATCGTCATTCGAGGCCAGCCGGGTGGGACGGCGGTGCTGAACGGCGGCTATACGGGGCCGTTCACCTGGGTCGCGCAGGGCGGCGGCGTCTATCGCACCGCTGTCAGCGCGCCCGACCCACACCTGGTTATGGCGGGTACGCAGCGCCTCTATCCATATCAAAGCCTTTCCGATTTGCAAGGCCTGGTCTGGGGTATCCCCGGCTTTTACGCCAGCGATACGACGTTGTACGTGCGTCTGGCGGGGGACGTCAATCCCAGCAGTGTGGCGATGGTCGTATCGCGCTACAATCACGCCTTTGTGGTCGAACAGAACTATATCTATTTTCTCGACTTGACCTTTCGTCACTATGGCCAGGGCGATTGGGCTAAGGCGATCTATCTCAACAACGCCAGTGATTGCCTGGTGCAGGGCTGTACCTTTGCTGTCAACGATTTGGGGATCGGCATCAAGCGTGAATCGCACCGTAACCTCATCCAGGATAACACGTTCTATGACACGATTTTCGACTGGCCGTGGGATGCGGTGAAGGAGGGCGCCCAACTGGAAACCGGTGGAATCCGGCTCTACGATCCGGTGGATGGGCGCGGTACCGTCATCCGCCAGAACGTCTTTCACGATTACTTCGACGGCTTTGGCGCTTGCCCGGAATCCAGCGCCGCTGTGACCAACGAGACCGATGTTTACGAGAACCTGGTCTACCGTGTTGGCGACGATGGGATGGAGACAGACGGTCGGTGCAGCAATCTGCGCATATGGCGCAACACGTTCCACGACGTGCTGGTGGGAATCTCGCTGGCTCCCGTGTATGATGGCCCGGTGTACGCCATACGCAACGTGATTTACAACACCGGTGCGGGCAGCAATGAATATTCCGGCTTTCCTTTCAAGTTCAATTCCGGCTATGATCAATCGGGGCCGATGTTCTTGTTCCACAACACCGCCGATGCTGCTCTGCCCGACGGCAACGGCTTTGCGCTTTTTTCGCCCGGTTCGTGGACGCAGCTTACCGCCCGTAACAATATCTGGGCCGGCACCGAATACGCCTTGTATAACGCCAACCCTACCCAACCCCTCGACCTGGATTACGATAATCTCTACACCACACTGTCCGGCGAACTGGCCTGGTGGGCCGGCCTGTCTGACCGGCATCTCAACACATTGGCCGAACTGCGCGCGGCGACAGGACAAGAAATGCACGGTTTGAATGTCGCGCCGGGCTTTGTCAATGTTTCGGCGGGTGACTTTACGTTGGACAAAGAAAGCAATCTAATCGATGCCGGTGTCATCATCCACGGCATCAATGACGATTACGCGGGGAGCGCGCCGGATATCGGAGCGCTCGAGTTCGAGCCGGCCCTGGCGCTATATGCTGCGCCCGGCAATGCGGCCATCCGCCTGAACTGGGAAGTCAACGTCGCCCTGCCGACGGCGACTACCTGGCATGTTGAGTATTATACGCAGACAGCCGGCGTTTACACCGTCACCGACCCGCTTAGTGCCACCCGCTCCCTCATCCTCACAGACCATGTGCAGAACTACCAGTGGTATACCGTGACACTCCACGCGACGTTGGCTGAAACGTTCTGGCTTGGCGACACGGTGCGTGTGATGCCGACCGACCGGTTTGTGTATCTGCCGTTGGTTATGCGTTTTTGACAATTTTAACAAATCGAGTATTATCTAATCTATATGATAGATGGCGTATCTGGATAGGTCAAAGATCATCATGCAGCGCAAAAACTGGTTTAGCTATTACTACTTTTATTTTAGCTGTCCCACCCGGGTCGGCTCCTTTGTGTTGTAAAGGGTGAGAGTAGTGTAGCAACCTCAAACAAAAGCAAAGACGTGGAGCGACCCGCTCCACGTCTTTTTGTATATGGCGGTAGGCAGCAGGTAGACGGTAGACAGGGGAGGCGTATATGGCGTGTCGGGGGATTCGGGGGGCAATTACGGTGGAGGAGAATACGACGGCGTCAATCAAGGCGGCGACGCGGACGCTGTTGGAATCCATCGTCGCGGTCAACGCACTGGACGTGGCCGATGTCGCCAGTGTGATCTTCACCGCCACGCCCGACCTGGACGCCGTTTACCCTGCCGTCGCCGCGCGCGAAATGGGGTGGAGTAACACACCGTTGCTTTGCATGCAGGAAATGGCCGTCCGCGGGAGCCTGCCACGCTGTATCCGTGTGCTCCTGCACTGGAATACGGATCGCGCGCAGGTAGATATCCATCACATCTATCTGGGCGAGGCACGCGCACTCAGGCCGGACATCACAAACCATGATTCATGATTTTTAGGGGAGGAGGTGCTATGGTGAAAGTGGCTTTTCAAGGCGTTGCCGGGGCGTATTCGGAAGAGGCTGTGCGGCAGTATTTCGGGCCGACGGTGGAAAGCGTGCCGTGTCACACATTGGACGAGTTGTTTCCGCTGGTGGAAAACGGTGAGGCCAGCTTCGCTATGCTGCCCGTGGAGAATGCCGTCGCCGGGTCGGTCACGGGCGCGTATGAATTGCTGTTGGAGCGGGATTTGCGCATCAACGCCGAAGTCATCTTGCACGTGCACCATATGCTGATGGCCGCGCCAGGAACGAAGCGTGAGGCGATCAAGCGCGTGCGCTCGCACCCCCAGGCGTTGGCGCAGTGCCAGCAGTATCTCAGCCGCCACGATCTCACCGGAGAACCGGCCTTCGATACGGCGGGCAGTGCGCGCGATCTGGCCGCCAACCCGGAGCCGGAGGTCGCCGTCATCGCCAGCGCGCTGGCGGCGGAACTGTACGGCCTGGAAATTGTGGATCTGGCCATCGAGGATTATCGCTTCAACTACACACGCTTTTTTGTGATGGGACTGGAGGATCCGCCGCGCGCGCAGCGCCCGAAGACCTCCATCGTCTTCTCCACACGGCACAGTCCCGGCGCATTGTACAAGTCGATGGGCGAGTTTGCAGTGCGCGGCATCAACCTCACCAAGATCGAATCGCGCCCGCGTCTGAACCAACCCTGGCGCTACACATTTTATCTCGATTTCGAGGGACATTGCCAGGATGTGGCGTGCGAGGCGGCGCTGATGGGCTTGCTGCGCCATTCATCCTTCGTCAAATTGTTGGGTTCGTATCCGGCAGCGACAACGCCGGTGGTTGAAGAGCGGGAGTAGGGAGTAAGGAGTAGGGAGTAAGGGGGGGAGAACATACTCCATACTCTGTACTACATCAAAAAAATAGCTATGGGAGGAAAAGCAATGATCGTTATCATGCAACACGGCGCGACGACGGCGCAAATTGCGAATGTGACGGCCCGGATTGAGGGGATGGGCTGTACGACGCACCTCTCGGCCGGGGAGGAGCGCACGATTATTGGCGTCATCGGCAATGGACGCCCGATTGACCGGGAACAGATCGAACGGATGTCCGGCGTGGAGCGTGCGGTGGCCGTGCTGCGGCCCTTCAAGCTTGCCAGCCGCGAATTCCATCCGCAGGATTCGGTCGTCCCGATCAACGGGGTCAGTATCGGCGGCAAGCCGTTGACGATTATCGCCGGGCCATGCTCGGTGGAGAGCCGCGAGCAGTTGTTGGAGACGGCGGATGCTGTGCGGCAGGGCGGCGGGCATATTTTACGGGGCGGCGCGTTCAAGCCGCGCAGTTCGCCGTACAGTTTCCAGGGGCTTGGGGAAGAAGGGTTACGGCTGTTGGCCGAGGCGCGCGCTGCGACCGGGTTACCCATCATCACCGAGGTGATCGCGCCAGAGCAGGTGCCGCTGGTGACGACTTACGCCGACATTCTGCAAATCGGCGCGCGTAATATGCAGAACTTCGCTTTGCTGCACGCCGTCGGCGAGTCGCAGCGCCCGGTGCTGCTCAAGCGCGGGATGATGTCCACGATGGAGGAGTTGTTGATGGCCGCCGAGTACATCCTTTCGCACGGTAACCAGCGCGTCATCCTCTGCGAGCGCGGTATCCGCACCTTCGAGAACTACACGCGCAACACCCTTGACCTGAGCGCCGTACCGGTGCTCAAGCAACTCAGCCACCTGCCCGTGATCGTCGATCCGAGCCACGGCACCGGCAAATGGGAGTTGGTCGAGCCGATGTCGCGGGCCGCCATCGCCGCAGGCGCCGACGGCCTCATCATCGAAGTGCATCCACGCCCGGAAGAGGCGCTCTCCGACGGCGCGCAGTCGCTCAAACCGGGCCGGTTCGCCGCGCTGGTGCAGTCGCTCAAGCCGATTGCCGAAGCAGTCGGTCGGACGCTATAAGATGCAAGAGGCAAGAAGCAAGGGGCAAGCGTTAGGAGACGAAGGGCAAGAATCCTGCATCCCGCATCCCGCATCCTGCATCCTGCGTCCTTTGTCTGTCACCGTCGTCGGCCTGGGCCTGATGGGGGCGTCGCTGGCGGGGGCGCTGCGGGGGAAGTGCGCGCGCGTGATCGGTGTGGCGCGGCGCGCAGAGGTCGTCGAGACGGCGCTGGCGCGTGGATTCGTGGATGAGGGGACGACGGATTTGCTCACGGGCGTGCGCGACGCGGACGTGGTGGTGCTTTCGACGCCGGTGCGGGTGATTGTGCAGCAGTTGGCCGAAATCGCGCCGCACCTGCGCCCCGACTGCGTGGTGATGGACATGGGCAGCACTAAGAAGGAAATCGTCGCCGCGATGGATCGTCTGCTGCCGGATCACATCCAGCCGCTTGGTGCGCATCCGATGTGCGGCAAGGAGACGTCCGGCATCGACGTGGCCGAAATCACGCTGTATCAGGACCGCACGTTCATTCTTACCCCGCTGCCGCGCACGTCGCCGGAGACGGTGGCGCTCGGTGTGGCGCTGGCGGAGGCTGCCGGCGCGAGGCCGTTGGTGCTGGATGCCGACCGGCAGGATTACATCGTGGGCACGGTGAGCCATTTGCCCTACCTGCTGGCCTGCGCCCTGGTGGCGACGGCGGATGTGACCACGTCCAAGGACCCGGCGGCGTGGAAGATCATCGCCGGCGGCTTCCGCGATACGTCGCGCGTGGCCGGCAGCGACGTCACGATGATGCTAGACATTCTGATGACCAACCGCGACCACGTGCTGACCGCCGTCCGTGAGTGCGAGACCCAGTTGCGCCGCCTGTCTGCTTTGGTGGCAGACGGCGATGAGGGCACATTGCGGGACGCGCTCACTGCGATTCGCAATACCAGAAAGGAGATGTTCCCATGAGCCAATTGATCGTGCAATCCGGCGCACCCTTGCACGGGCAGGCGCGCGTGCCCGGCGACAAATCGATCTCGCACCGCGCGTTGATGCTCGGCGCGCTCGCCGACGGCGTTAGTCACGTTGCCGGATTTTTACCCGGCGGCGACTGCCTCGCCACGCTCGGTTGTATGCGCGCGTTGGGCGTCCAAATTTCTCTCAACGGATTGAGCGGAGAGAATTCCGTAGAATCCGTTGACGTCACCATCCACGGGCGCGGATTGCGCGGGTTGCGAGCGCCGTCCGCTCCATTGGACTGCGTCCGCTCCGGGACGGCGATGCGCTTGCTGGCGGGCATCCTCGCCGGGCAGGACTTCGACAGCGTGTTGAGCGGCAATCCGCAACTGCTCGCCCGTCCCATGCGCCGCGTCGTCGAGCCGCTGCGTGCGATGGGGGCGGACATCAGTGATACCGATGGACACGGCCCGCTCGTCATCCACGGGAAGAGGCTGCGCGGCGGCGAACACACGTTGGCCGTCGCCAGCGCGCAAGTGAAGAGCGCACTTCTGTTGGCGGGGTTGTTTGCTGACGAACCAGTGATTGTTCGCCAGCCTGGTCCCAGCAGAGACCACACGGAGCGGATGCTAGAATCAAGAATCAAGAATCAAGAATCAAGAATGAGCGAAGCGGCTATAGTGACTGATGGTCTGAGGGTGACGTTGAATCCTACAGTCATTGATTGCCTCAAGCCGCTCGATATAACGATTCCCGGCGATATCTCTTCGGCGGCGTTTCCGCTTGCGGCGGCGCTGCTCGTGCCGGATTCGGAGATTACGCTAACCGGCGTCAACACGAATTGGACGCGCACGGGCTTGCTGGATGTGCTCGCTGCGATGGGTGCGGAAATCGCGCTGATGAATGAAGGTGAGCAGGGTGGGGAACCGGTGGCCGATCTCGTTGTGCGCAGCGCGTCGTTGGTGGCGACGGAAATCGGCGGGGATACCGTGGTTCGGATGATCGACGAGTTCCCGATATTGGTGGTGGCGGCGACCCAAGCGCGCGGGACGACGGTGGTGCGCGATGCGCGCGAGTTGCGCGTCAAAGAGACCGACCGCATCGCCACGGTCGTCGCCGAATTGCGCAAACTCGGCGCGCAGATCGAGCCACAGGAAGACGGCTTTATCGTTAAAGGGCCGACGCGGTTGCATGGCGCACTGGTGGACAGTCACGACGACCACCGCCTGGGGATGGCGTTGGCCGTCGCCGGGTTGGTGGCAGATGGCGAGACGGTCATCGAACACGCGGAACGCATCGCGGATTCGTTCCCAGGTTTTGTGGGTATAATGCAAGGGTTAGGGAGCAACTCTACGTTTTTGGAGGGTTAATGGCTTTGTCAGGAATTAACGGACATACCACTCTGGTCGGCCTGATCGCGTGGCCGGTAGGGCACAGCGTCTCACCGCCGATGCACAACGCAGCCTTCGAGGCGCTTGGCTTGAACTGGCGTTATGTTCCGCTGCCGGTCGCCCTGTCGCAGGTGGAAAACGCGGTGCGCGGTGCGGCGGCGCTGGGATTCCGGGGCGTCAACGTGACCGTGCCGCATAAACAGGCAGTGCTTCCGGCGTTGGACGTGGTTGCGCCAGACGCGGCGCAGTTCGGCGCGGTGAATACGATTGTCATCGACCGCGATGCAGACGGCCGGCCGGCGATCACCGGGCACAACACGGATTACCAGGGTTTCCTGGGTTCGTTGCGACAGGGAGGTTTCGAGCCGGCGGGCAAGTCTGCGGTCGTTGTCGGGGCCGGAGGGGCAGGACGTGCCGTGGTCTTTGGGTTGCTACAGGCGAACGCGCGCGATGTGTTGGTGCTGGACACACAGCCACAGCAGGCACAGTCGTTGCTGACCGACTTGGGCGGAGATGGCGCGCCGCTGCGCACCGCGCCGCTATCCACCGAGACTCTGGTGGAATCGGCGCGCGCGGCCGAGTTGTTGGTCAACGCGACGCCGGTGGGGATGTCGCCCAGGATCGATGCTTCTATCTGGCCGGACGCTGTGTCCTTCCCGGCGTACCTGACCGTCTTCGATCTGGTCTACAATCCGCAAGAAACGCAGCTTTTGCGCCAGGCGCGCGCGGCCGGCGCGGCGGCTATCGATGGACTGGATATGCTCGTGCGGCAAGGGGCGATTGCCTTCGAGCTGTGGACCGGCCAGCAAGCCCCGTTCGACGTGATGCGTGCAGCTTGCGAGCGTGCACTGGGACAACGGTAGGTTGCCAATGAGCGTTTTTGAGGTTATGATGTTAGTCTGCTTCGGCCTCAGTTGGCCGATATCAATAGCCAAGGCGCTAAGAACCAAGCGCGTGGAAGGCAAAAGCCCGCTGTTTATGGCGGTGATTTGCGTGGGCTATCTGAGCGGCATCTTGCACAAGCTATTGTTTGCGCTGGATTGGGTCATTGCGCTGTACGCACTCAACCTGCTGATGGTGGCGACGGATTTGTACTTGTACTACCGGTATTTGCCTGACGCGGGCGGCATGTGGCGCGTATTGGCGCGACGTATTAACAGGGAGTAAGGAGTAGGAAGTAAGGAGTAGGGAGTATGTGCTGAAATGTGTCAGTCTCCATACTTCATACTCCGTACTCCATACTTCTCATCAACACTTTGAGGAGACAGTATGACAAAC
>DAIUDK010000020.1:9817-48885 GCA_036845725.1 Chloroflexota bacterium | reverse complement strand
CCCGGATTATTGATAAGATACGAAAAGTTTAAAGAAACTTAATTTACGATGTACTCAGGTGCAACGCCCTTCTCAGTGAACGTAGCGCGTTGCACCTGATTGTGTGAGTAAGGAAGGATTCCATGGGTGCACAAATGCCGGTTCTGGTGGTGGCAAAACCCGGACCGCTTCGGGATAGTCTGGTGACGCTGTTGAAGTCACTGCCACAGGTCTCCACTGTGGAGCAAGCGAATACAGCGACGTCAGCCCTGCGGACGGTCGAAAGCAAACGCCCGGCGCTGGTAGTGGTGGATTCCAATCTACCCGGCGATGAAGCCTGGACGGTGCTCAACCAGCTCAAAACCCGGCGTCCCGCAGTCCGCTGCGTCGTGCTTTCGGAGACGGTGCAGCACTACCGCCAGGCTGAGGCGGCCGGCGCAAGCCAGGCGATCCTCAGCGGCATCCCGGCGCCCAAACTCTCTATCGCCCTGGAAGGTTTGCTTGGATAGAGCTATCAGCGTTCAGCCAGCATGGCTCGGCACAGCAAAGAGCTTTTATCAATACTAAACTGAAGGCTGATAACTGACAGCTAAAATCAAAAAAAGGAAGTGAAAATGGAAGAACAACTGTTTGGTATGGACTTGGAAGAGCCTCCTGGCCCAGGAGGTTGGCGTCGTGTATGGCAAAACGTTTCACCTGAGCAGTGGAACGATTGGCGTTGGCAGCTCGCCCACCGGCTGAGTTCTGTAGAGGATTTTTCCCGTATTCTGCACTTGACCCCCGATGAGATTGCTGGTCTTTCTGCACCCGGCCACTTTCACGTTGATGTGACACCCTATTTCGCCAGCCTGATGGACCCGGACGATCCAAATTGTCCCATCCGGCGGCAAGTGATCCCCACCGCGCAAGAACTGGTCCCATTCGACGCGGAAATGGCCGACTCGCTCGGCGAGGACGCCCATTCCCCGGTCGCCGGGCTAGTGCACCGCTATCCCGACCGCGTTCTAATGCTGCTGACGACGCAGTGCGCCAGCTATTGCCGCTTCTGCACGCGCAGCCGTTTGGTCGGCGATAGCCACGTGATGTTCAACTCGGCCTCCTACGAGCAGCAGTTGGACTACATCGCCGCCACGCCCGAAATCCGCGACGTGCTGCTCTCCGGCGGCGATCCACTGACGCTGCCGCAGAACGTGCTCGAACGCATCCTGTTCCGCCTGCGCGCCATCCCCCACGTCGAAGTCATCCGCATCGGCTCGCGCGTGCCCGTGTTCCTGCCGCAACGCATCACCCCGGAGCTGACGGCGATGCTGGCGAAGTACCATCCCGTATGGATGAACATCCACTTCAACCACCCGAAAGAGATCACGCCGGAAGTGGAACAGGCGCTCGCGCGCCTGGCGAACGCCGGCATCCCCCTCGGCAGCCAGACCGTGCTGTTGGCCGGCGTCAACGACTGCCCCAATATCATCATGGACCTGACTCACAAGCTGGTGAAGAATCGCGTACGCCCCTACTACCTCTACCAGTGCGATCTCGTCCACGGCGCGGGGCACTTCCGCACGCCCGTCTCGAAGGGCCTGGAGATTATGGAATCGCTGCGCGGGCACACGTCCGGCTTCGCCATCCCCACTTTTGTGATCGACGCACCGGAGGGCGGCGGTAAAGTGCCAATCCTGCCCAACTACCTGCTGAGCATGTCGGACACCAAGGTCATCGTCCGCAACTACGAGGGCTTCATCACCGCGTACACACAGCCCACCGGCTACCAGGGCCACAATCCGGCGACCTGCCCATACTGCCAGAGCCGCCGCAACGAGGCCGGGCAAGAAGGCGTTGCGGGCTTGCTCTCGGGCCAGCGTCGCGAGATCGCGCCGCAGCAGTGGCACGAGACCCACGCGCGCATCCCGCAGACTCCGACTCCCGCGCCCTTCGTCGTCCAACACGAAATGGTGGAACGCTAAATGGGACTGCGCGTCGCTGTCGTCGCCAATCGCAAACATGCTGTCAAACCCTCGGCCGGCGCGCCGTCTGACGCGCTGGCCGAGTACGACGCGGAAGAAACCGTCCAGGGCATCCAGGACGCATTACGCGAACTCGGTCACGAGCCACTCTTCCTGGAGGCCGACGAAACCTTCATTGACGCCGTACGCTCCGCCCAACCGGACATCTGCTTCAACATCGCCGAGGGGTTGCGCGGCGATTCACGCGAATCGCAGGTCCCCGCCGTGCTGGAGATGCTGTCCATCCCCTACACCGGCTCGAAGGTGCTCACACACGCCATCTCGCTGGACAAAGTGATGACCAAGCGCATCTGGCGAGACGCGGGACTGCCGACCGCGCCGTTCCAGTCCTTCGGCCACGTCGATGAACCGCTGGACGCGCGTCTGAGCTTCCCCCTGTTCGTCAAACCTGCGCGCGAGGGATCGGGCATGGGGATCAACGCCCATTCCATCGTTCGCGATGAAGCGGAACTGCGCGCGCAAGTCGAATGGGTCATCCGCACCTATCGCCAACCGGCGCTGGTCGAAACGTACCTGCCGGGCCGCGAGTTTACCGTAGCCTTGATCGGCAACCGGTATATGCCGGGCGACCTGCCGCGTTCCGCCTTCTACGACGCCGACGGCTACCACGTCTTCCCCATCGAGGAAATCGACATGTCACGCGCCGAGATTCCGGGCGTGTACAACACCGAAGCCAAAGGCTTTGCGCCGGTCAACGTCGGCGGGCCACAGTTCCATTGCCCGGCGAATCTGCCGGAGGATGTGACATCGACCATCAAAGCGTTGACCGTGCAAGCCTTCGAAGCGCTCAACGCGCTCGATGTGTCGCGCGTGGATTTCCGCCTGGACGAAAACGGCGCGCCGCAGCTCGTCGAAATCAACACGCTGCCCGGCCTGCGTCCCGAGTTCAGCGATATGTGCATCATCGCCAAAGCGGAAGGCGTCAGCTACACAACGCTCGTCGCCGAAATCCTCAACCTGGCGCTTGAGCGGTACAATCTTTCATGACCCTTGCGAAGGTTCGAAAATCTTCGCAAGGGTAGTCAGAAGTTATGCACACGATTTACACCGACCGCCACCACGGGCACGCCACGGAGAATCTCGTCATCAACGGGCAGCCCATCGAATACCGTGAGACGCCAGCCCGCGCGGAAACGATCCTCGCCGCCGTGCGGGCCGCGCAGCTTGGGCCGATTATGCCCCCCACGGATCACGGTCTTGCGCCGATCCTGAAAGCGCACGATGCGGATTTCGTGACGTACCTGCGAACGGCTTACGTGCAGGGCGCCGCCCACTTCGGCGAACCGCGCCCGGTCATCGCCGGCCGCGACGACGTGACATCCGAGCACGCGCCGCACTGCCCGGAAGATTTCCCCGGCCGGCGCGATTACTACACTTACGATTACGAGGACCCCATCCTTGAAGGTACGTGGGACGCGGCCTATTGGAGCGCGCAATGCGCCCTCACGGCGGCGAATCTCGTCCGCAGCGGGAATGGCGTCCGCACCACGAACGGCGTCTGCGCCGCCTATGCCCTCTGCCGCCCTCCCGGTCACCACGCGATGCCCGACCAGTACGGAGGTTTCTGCTATCTCAACAACGTCGCCATCGCCGCGCGCAGCCTGCAAGCGGATGGCCCCGTCGCCATCCTCGACCTCGACTACCACCACGGCAACGGCACGCAGGCGATCTTCTACGAGGACCCGGCGGCGCTGTTCTGCTCCCTGCACGCCGACCCGGAGTGGATCTACCCGTTCTTCTGGGGACGTACCGACGAGCGCGGCGCGGGGGTGGGGCTGGGACTCAATCATAACTGGCCGCTGCCGCTGCACATGGACGATGTAAGCTACCTGGCGGTGTTGGA
Organism: Chloroflexota bacterium; assembly: GCA_036845725.1. Lineage (GTDB taxonomy): Bacteria > Chloroflexota > Anaerolineae > B4-G1 > SLSP01 > DSWT01. The sequence continues at coordinate 45,042 of DAIUDK010000020.1, read as the reverse complement.
TGAGGCGCTCGACGTTATCGTTGAGTTTGCACCGCGCTACTTGCTCGTCTCCCTAGGGCTGGACGCGGCGGAAGGTGATCTCATCGGCAAATTCCGCATCACCACAGACGGCTTCCGCGAGATTGGGCGGCGGATTGCGGCGCTCGGACTCCCCAGCGTCATTGTCCAGGAAGGCGGCTATCGGATAGAGACGCTGGGCGACAATGCGGTAGCGTTTTTGAAGGCATTTGAAGCGTAGCCGCGCTTTCCATAGCGCGTTCCAGCGCGGTATGGAAACCGCGGCTACTTATCCAAATCCTGCAGCATCGCCCAGGCGAAGCGGGAGGCTTTTTCTAACCCCGCAGGGACGAGGTTTTCCACGTTGTCGCTGGTCTGATGCCAGTTTTCCAGCCAGCCATCGGGGCCGAACCCCGACAGGCACACCCCGCGATAGCCGCGCACGCGCAGCGCGCCGACTTCCTCGCCGATGACCATCTCCCGCCCCTGGATATCCATTCCGGGATGTTGGCGGCTGGTACGTTCAGCCCACGCCAGCGATTCGGCATCCGGGCGATAGGCCGAGAGCAGCGACAATCCCGTGTGGCGTGTGACGTAGGCGATTTCTTCAGTCCCCACCATCTCAACATCGAGAAACCAGGCATCACGCAGCCGGTCACCGTAAGCATCGAGCAGGGCATGCGCGCCCAGGCAGCCCACCTCCTCCGCGCCGGTGAACGCCAGCCAGACTTCGGTGTGGCGCAACGGCTGCTGTTGGAGTTGCGCCGCCAAACCCAGGACGCAAGCTACCGCGCTCGCGTTGTCGCTCGCGCCGGGGACGTAGGGGCCGGTTTCGTCGTACAGCGCGATCAGCAGGCTGGTGACGACCGCCCACAGGCTGGCTTTGCGGAACTTCGCCACGCTCTTACTACCGCTCAACCCCTCGATGATTTGCGCCACGCCGTTGCTCGCTACAGCCGCCAGTCCCGCCGTCGTCAGGCCCAGAAGATACTTCTTGAGCTGCGGCGAGAAAGAAGGGCGATGTTTGTTACTGTCGGTGTGCGCCAGCAAGACCAATGTGCGGCGGGTTACCTCGGTGGACGGCACGCGCACGATCAATGTCGCGCTTTGCCGGCGTGGAGACAATGCGGCGAGCGGCTGTTTGTCGACGCACGTAGAACGCCAGAGCGTGTACGCACTGGCGAGAGCCGTCATGCCGCCCAACAGCCGTCCCACCCGGCTGCGCGTTCCCAAAAGATTGCTCGCCAGGGTCAGCGCCAGGGGATTGCCGAGCGCATACCCCCAGGTATCCGGCGTGAGAAACGGCAGTGTTTCGACTTCATCGTAGCCGAGTTCACTGAGCACCTGGCGGATGTACTGCCGCGCGCGCATCTCCGCGGGATGCCCGGCCGGGCGCGGTCCGATTTCCTCCGCGAGTTTGCGGACGTGGAGCATTAACACGTCGGATAAGAGTAGGTTGGTCATAAATCCTCCTTGCGCGACAGTCGGATAGTCATTAGCCTTGTAGCCGTCTGTCTCGGCGGTCAATGTGACGCAAATATGCCCAATAAATGGTAAGTAGCAGCCAATGGATAAGATAAAGCACCGTTTTACACGATTTCACGACATCGGCTCGATTTAGACCCCACATCACCCACAATACACCTACAGTCATGAGAGCAAACAGCCCATACAAGAGCCAAGTAACGCCCTCTTGTGTGCGCCGGAGCCGAAACCATCTAGAAGCCATGACGGTCATACCCACAAACGCCGTGATCCCATACGGTAATAGTGACATCAACCCCCAGTACAAACACGGATTTGAATTCAAGTTACCTCTGTTATGATTCTCCGCGCGCTCAGCGAACTCAGCGGTGAGAACAATCCGATTGAAGAGGATGTAATGGGCGGGCGACAGCCGGCATCGCGTATTCTGGATACCCCTGCTTCACCCAATACGGATTGAAGCTCCACACGTGCCGTAGAAAATCCTCCGGGTCGAGATTGCGCTCTACCATCATCCGCTCAAGCACAGCGATGGCCGCGTGATCGTGCTCGCGCAAGGTCCAGACTGCGTTAATCATACGGATGTTGGTCTTCAGCGTGTAATCGAGTTCCAGCCCTGCCAAGTAAACCTTCACGCCGTAGAAATCGCGCGGCGCGGCGTCCAACCAATCAGCCGGGAAGCAAACCGTGCCCTCGTCGCCGATATGCCGCCACATCGCAATCGGGCCATCGACTTCGAGGCGGTTCACCGAGGCGTGCAGGCCGTCCCTGCGGATCGTCAGCATGTCGATGTCGTCACGAAACTCCGTTGCATAACCACGCGCGGTGTACAGTGCCGTCATCTCCGGCAGAACGTCGAGCAGGTTCAGCGTGAAGGCGTCCAGGTCGTGGTGCTCGCGGACAAAGCGGCCCTCCAAAATATCGATGGTGAACCCGCCCCAGATGTATGTCCGCGTCCCGCACGTCTTAGAGACTTCTCCAATATTCCGCAAAAACTCCAAATACCCGCGATTTGCGGCAGATAACGTCTCCAATGACTCAATCTCCAATCAAACCATCATCACCCGGATGTTTTCTGCCCCGACGATACCAGCGACCTGCTCTTTAAGATGCGACGTATAGCGGGTACGCTCGTTGGGGAAGAGGAGTTCCACGGGCTTGCCGCAGTCGTTTTCGAGATAGACGACAAAATTATCCTGCCCCGATTCAGCTTTGAGCAGATTGTGCAGTTGCGCCAGCCGCGTGAAATCCCGGGAAGCGTCGCCGGTTCGCGGGAGGGTGACATAGATCGTCGCGGGCGGGGCAGGGGGTTCCTCCGGCGGTGGCGGTGTGTCTTGGCGTTCCCCGTTGCCGCCGTTGGGCGGTGGTGCTATGGGCGGTTTTGATCTGATCGTCGGGGGCGGAGTCGGCGCAACCGGCTGTACGGCGCGCGCTCGCACCATCGTGCCGTTGCGGTCAGGCGGATTGACAGGTGGAGAATCGTCGGTAAAATCCGGCTCTGTCCCGTAGAACGGCGAGGCTTCGGCGATAAAAGGCGGCGCGTCATAGGGCATCGCCGAATACCCGCCGTTGCCAGCAGGACGCATCAACTCGTGCGGTTCCTTGAACCAGTCGGCCAGCAGCGAGTGTTCCTCGCGGTCCTGGCGGTTGTCCAGTTTGCCGCTGACAACGACAATGTTCTCAACGACAAACTTGCCCTTAAAGCGTTCGTACACGCGCGGGAAGACGGTCACGTCCACCGTACCGCCGGAACCTTCCAGGGTGACGAAGGCCATCGTGTCCCCCTTCTTCGTGGCGATGCGGCGCACGCGCTGAACCATCCCCACCAGCGTCAACTGTTGCCCCAGAGCCTCCGTCGCCAGACGATCTACCGTGGTGTTGACCAAATCCTGGCGCAGCAACTCGTTTTCCTGTTGCGCCAGAGGGTGCCGAGAGAGGTACGTCCCAAGCAACTCCTTCTCCCATTCCAGGAGCCGCCGCTCCGGGATCGCCGGGACAAATGAGGGCGGCTTGATGGTCTGGGTCGCGCCGGGCATGGCATCAAAGAGCGAGAACTGACCCACGTCGCGAGCGCTGTGCACCTGCCCGCTCGCGCCGATGAGCGCGTCGATCAACGTGAGCAGCGCGGGGCGCGGTCCAAAATCGTCCAGCGCCCCGGCCTGGATCAGACATTCGAGCGCCTTGCGGTTAAGCTTGCGCAAGTCCACGCGGTCGGCGAAGTCGTCCAGCGTCTTGAAGGGGCCGCGTTCACGCCGCGCGTCCACGACGAGCCGCATGATCTCGTCGCCCACGTTCTTGATCGCGCCCAGGCCGATACGAATGGCGCGACCATCAAGTGTATGTTCAATGGTGAATTCCACTTCCGAGCGGTTGATACACGGGCGCAACACCTCTAACCCGCTGCGGCGCGCTTCGGCGATGAGGAAGCCAAGTTTTTCAATGTTGTGGCGCTCGGTCGTCATCAGGGCCGTCATAAATTCCAGCGGATAGTGCGCCTTGAGATAGGCCGTCTGTGTAGTGATGACGGCATAGTCGGTGGCGTGTGCGCGGTTGAAGCCGTAGCGGGCAAAGAATTCGATGTCGGCCCAGACCTTTTCGGAGACTTCCTCGGGGATGCCCTTTTTGAGCGCCCCCTCGAGGAACATCTGCTTGTGCTTATCCATGAGATAGCGGATTTTCTTCGCCACCGCTTTGCGGATGCCGTCAGCCTCGCCGGGTTTGTAGCCGGCCATGGCGACGGCGATTTGCATGATCTGTTCTTGATAGACTATAATTCCGTATGTATCATCGAGTATATTTTGCAAAATCGGATGATGAAACTGTATTTCTTCCTCACCGTGCATCCGGCGGATGTAGGAAGGGATGTTTTCCATCGGGCCGGGGCGATAGAGAGCGACCACCGCGATGATATGCTGGAACTGATCCGGGCGCATCTCGCGCAGAATCCGCCGCATCCCCGATCCTTCCACCTGGAAGATGCCGGTTGTCTCGCCGCTGGCGAGCAGTTCGTACAATTTCATCACATCGGCATCCTGCTCCGGGTCGTCGGGAACGCGCTCGTAGGGGATGGTATTCATCGTCAGCACGCGGCCGTGCTCTTTCTCGATCCACTCACACGTCTTGCGCACGTGGGTGATCGTCCGCAGCCCCAGGAAGTCGACTTTGAGCATCCCTAGCATATCGACGATTTCCATCGGCCATTGGGAGACGATACCGATGGGGCCTTCGCCCTCGCCTTTGGTGGGGCGGTGCAGCGGCATATAGTCCACCAGCGGGCGGTCGGAGATGAGGATGCCCGCCGCGTGGGTGCTGGCGTGGCGCGTGACGCCTTCGACCTCCCGCGCCGTGTCTAACAGCTTTTTGACATAGGGGATGGTGTCGTATAGCTCTTTAAGATCCGAGACTTCCTCGAGCGCCTGGGCGATGGAAACCGGCTTGCCGGGCACGTTGGGGATCAAGCGCGCGGCGCGATCGACCTCGTTGAGGGGGATGTCGAGCGCGCGGCCCACATCGCGGATGGCCGCGCGCGCACCGAGCGTCCCAAAAGTGATAATGGCGGCGACGCGGTCCGCGCCGTAGCGTTCGGCGGTGTAGGCGATCAGCTCTTCGCGGCGGTCGTCGGGGTAATCCAGGTCGATATCGGGCATGGAGATACGGTCAGGATTGAGGAATCGCTCGAACAACAGGCGGTTCTTGAAAGGGTCGACGCTGGTGATGCCCAGGCTGTAGGCAACGACACTGCCTGCACCGGAACCACGCACGTTCCACCAGATGTCGCGCGCTTTCGCCGCCTCGCACAAATCCCACACGATGAGGAAATAGTCGTCGAAGCCCATGGTATGGATGATGCCCAGCTCGTATTCCAGCCGCTCTACCACCTCCGGCTCCTGCGCGCGCGCCTCGCCGTAGCGCCAGACGAGGCCGGCGTAGCACAGGTCACGCAGGAACTTTTCCGAATCACCGCGCCCCTCCGGCACGGGGAATGTGGGCAGGTGATATGGGGGCGCGAATTGCAGTTCGACGTTGCACTGCTCGGTGATTTTGACCGTGTTCTCCAGCGCTTCCGGCAAATCGGCGTAGAGCCGCGCCATTTCTTCCGGCGACCGCATATAGTACGAAGGGTCAGTCATCCGCATACGATTCGACTCGTTGACCGTTTTGCCCGTGCCGATGCAGAGCAGCACGTCGTGCGCGTCGGCCTGCTCGCGCCTGGCGTAGTGGATGTCGTTGGTGGCGACCAGCGGCACGGCCATCTCGCGGCCCAGCTCGATCATTTGGCGGTAGACGGGATCGAATTCAGGGATAGCGTGGTTTTGCAGTTCGAAGTAAAAGCGGTCGGGGAAGTGCGCCTGGTACCAACAGATGGCTTCGCGGGCCTGGTCGATCTGTCCCTGCACGAGCAATTGTGGGATTTCACCCTGCGCGCAGGCGGTGAGCACGATCAAGCCCTCGCCGTGCTGCGCGAGCACATCTTTGTCGATGCGGGGTTTGTAGTAGAAGCCTTCCAGTTGCGCAATACTGACCAGCTTGAGCAAGTTCTGGTAGCCGGTCTGGTTTTGCGCCAGCAGGACGACGTGATACGGCTTCTCATTGTGATCGCGATCGAAGCGTGAATTCTGCGCGATGTAGGCCTCCACGCCGATGACAGGCTTGATCTCGGCGGCCTTGCAGGCTTTGTAGAAATCGACGACGCCAAACATCGTCCCGTGATCGGTAATCGCCAGCGCGGACATGCCCAATTCTTTCGCATACGTCGCCAGGGCTTTCACACTGCTCAGGCCATCCAGCAGTGAAAATTCCGTGTGTGTGTGCAGATGCACGAAATCCACCATCCCCATCCTCCACAGTAAACTATTGCAGGTTCAAAGTTGCAGGGTTGCAGGTTGAAAATCCCACGAAGCACCCTGAGGGTCCAGGGTGATACGGATATTCTACCGTCAAAATTTTGCAAGGCAAGGCAACAGTCTTGAATTTGACTATCGCGGATAAGAAAATATCATTGCAGCGGAAGCGAAGATGAAATACCTCAAATACCATGCGTTAGGCAACGACTATATCGTAGTGCGCCCCAGCACGTTTGGAGTCGAGCTGTCTCCAGAAAACGTGCGCACGATTTGTCATCGCCACTATGGCGTAGGCTCGGATGGCATTCTCTACGGTCCCATAGAGAGCGTTGTGTGCGATTTCGGCCTGCGTATCTTCAACCCAGACGGCAGTGAAGCGGAAAAGAGCGGGAACGGCCTGCGCATCTTTGCACGCTCCCTGTACGATGAGGGCCTGGTGGGCGAAGAGCCTTTTTCGGTCGAAACGCCCGGCGGGATGGTTACGTGCACGGTCGAAAAAGGGGATGGCAGCGTCACCGTCCAGATGGGAGAAGTGAGCTTCGACAGCCGGCGCATCCCCGTGGCCGGGCCGTCGCGTGAAGTGCTGAATGAAACGCTCTGCATCGGCGGAAAGATGCTCACGTTTTGCGCCGCAACCGTCGGGAATCCCCATTGCGTCGTGCTCAGCGACGCGCCGACGCCGTCTGAGGCCCGGCAATATGGCCCCCTCATCGAGCGTGATCCGCGTTTTCCCAACCGGACGAACGTCCAATTTATGAAGGTCGTGGATCGTGGGAACATTCACATCGAGATTTGGGAAAGAGGCGCGGGCTATACGCTGGCCTCCGGAAGCAGCAGTACCGCCGCCGCTGCCGTCGCGCACAAGCTGGGGTTTTGCGATCCAGAGATCACCGTGCACATGCCCGGCGGTGAAATCCTTATCCAGTTCAGCGATGGGTTTTTCGCCACGATGACAGGGCCTGTGACCAAAATCTGCGAAGGGGCGATGGCGCCGGAAATGTTTGGAGAAATCCGCCTTAAGCGTTGAAGCAGGAATGCGATGCAGCAAGAGCAACTGGTAGTGCAAATACTTGCCCAATACCAAATGGAACGACAGCAGGTTGCCCATCTGGGTACACTGTGGAATACGACCTATCGCGTGGCGGCGGAAGACGGAACGCGCTATAACCTCAGGGTGTGCAATCCGCGCTTTCAGGATCGTCGTTGCCTGCACGATGAGCTGGTCTTTCTCGACTTTGTGGCAAAACGCGGACAGGTGGGCGTGCCACAACCGGTGTCGAACCGTCACGGAGAATTTGTGACCGTGGTCTCGACGCCGGAGGGTGACCGCCTCAGTTGTCTCTTCACGTGGATCGAGGGCCAGGAAGCGCGCGGCAGGCTCTCACATTCTGTGTTGTACCAGATGGGGCAAAGCGTAGCTTTTCTGCACGAAGCGGCAAAAGCCTTCGTTTTTCCATCCGAAGGCGATGGCTTTCGTGAAAGTTACAGTTACGATGATAAGCTGATCCTCTCCCATCGCGAATGGATTGCGGAAGAGGCGGACGAGATAGGCAGCGAGCGGGTTTCCCTGCTCCACAAGGTCATTGATGACGTATTGGCTGCGCTTGCAAGCGTTGGCGAACACCGCGACAACTATGGCTTTATCCACGGCGACCTCCACCTCGGCAACTTTATCGTGCAGGGGGAGGAAGTGTGCGTGATCGACTTCGACCAGTTGGGGCGCGGCCACTTCTGTTACGACATCGCCACGTTGATGGTCGATCTGCAAGACGAACCGGGCGACTTCGCCGCGCGATGGAACAGCTTCCAGGCCGGCTATCAGGCGGCGACAGCGCAACCCTTCCCGGATGCGCAGAGGCTCGCGCCTTTCGTCACCGCTGTGGATTTGGCGTTTTTGGACTGGTACTACAATTCAATGACGCCGCAGGCGCGCGTGCAATACGCACGCCGGTTACAGGCGACGTACGAGTCTATCCAGCGCTGCGCGGACGACGGCTTGTGATCCACCTCAAGCGTTGAAAGGATTTCCTCAACGGATTCAACGGAATCTAGCGGATATTTTTCCGTTTAATCCGTTTAATCCGTTGAGCCCATTTTTGGAGGAGGTCAAATATGCTCGCAAATCCAGTTATCGAATCGATGCTCAACCGTAAGTCGGTCCGCAAATATACGGATCAGAAACCCACCGACGAAATCATAGAGACGGTCGTGCGCACGGGGCAGCAAGCGCCGTTTGCCGCGCAGTTGTGCAGCGTGCTGCTTTCACGCAAGAAAGCGCCGTTCGGCGCGCCGCTGTGGTTCATCCTCTGCGTGGATATGCACCGCATGGAGTTGATCATGGCCAAACGCGGCTGGACAACGGTGGCCAATGATCTATCGCTGCTGCTCCTGGGCATCCAGGACGTGGCGCTGATGGCCGAGAACATGGTCATCGCGGCAGAAAGCCTCGGCATGGGCAGTTGCTTTCTGGGATCGACGCCTTACCGGGCGGACAAAATCCAGCAACAGTATCACCTGCCCAAACGGGTCTTTCCGCTGGTAGAACTGGTCATGGGCTATCCGGCTGAAGAATTTCCGCCCCGCCCGCGCTATCCGCTCGCGTTCACACTGTTCGAGGATCGCTATCCCGAATTCACCGACGAGATGATCGAGAACGCGATGCGCGTCATGGACGAGGGGTATCTGGCGCAGGGCTATTACCGCAAACAGAACGCCAAAATCGCGCTGGAAACTGAGCGGGAGGAAGCCTACACCTACCGGGACTACTCCTGGACCGAGCACATCTCCCGCAAATGGGGCCAGTGGATGAGCGACCCGCAGGAACTGCTGGAACAACTGGAGAAGTGCGGGTTTGTGATCAAAAACAGTTGAAAGAGGCTCATATGATCCAGAACAAAGACCCATTTCCCCAGATAATCTCGCGTTTTCCGGCACACGAGGCCCAAGACGTGAATCCAGACACGCATCTGGTGCTCACCTTCCCCAACCCACCCACATTGGGGACGGCAGGCCAGATTCGCATCTACGATGCAGCCGACGACCGGCTGGTCGACGTCCTCGACCTGAGCATCCCACCCGGCCCGACCGTCCCCGTGAAGGCCCCTGAGCGGCCTCCTTACACGCCGGTGCCGTACGACTATGTCCCCAGTCACTTCACCAACGCAAACACCAAACCGGGAACGCCCTCCGGCGTCGCGCTACCCACGCCGGACACCCACCAACTGACGATCATCGGAGGGTTCACCGATGCCTTTCACTTCTACCCGGTGATCATCCACGACACCATGGCGGCGATCTATCCGCACCACAATCTACTAGACTACGACAGAACCTACTACGTGCAAATCGATCCCGGCGTGCTCACGCTGGACGACAGCGGTTTCGCCGGCATCACCGGGAAAACCGGCTGGACCTTCACCACGAAGAAAGCCGCGCCGCCCGCCGGTGCGGACCGGCTCGTGGTGAGCAGCGACGGGACAGGCGATTTCAACACCGTGCAAGGGGCCATCGACTTTATCCCTGACCACAATCCCACGCGCGTGACCGTGTTCATCAAGAAGGGCGTGTACGAGGAGATCGTCTACTTCCGTAATAAGGCGAACGTCACCTTCCTCGGCGAAGACCGGGAGAAGGTGGTGGTGTGTTACGCCAACAACGAAGTTTTCAACCCGCATCCGCCGAACGTCGCCACCAATGAGATGCCGGGCACGTTCCCTTCCCGCCGGGCGGCGTTTATGGGCGATCAAGTCAGCGGAGTGCACCTCGCCAACCTCACGATCAAGAACCTCACCAAAGGACAGGCCGAGGGGCTGCTGCTGACCGGCGAGCGGAATATCGTCAGCCACGTGACCGTCGAAGGCTCCGGAGATGCGCTGCAAGTCAACGGCTCGGTCTACCTCACCGACTGTCAGATCACCGGCGACGGCGATACCATCCTGGGACGTGGGGCGGCGTTCTTCAACCGTTGCACAATCATCTCGAACTACGGTCCGCACATGTGGATCCGCAACACAGCCGCAAACCACGGCAATGTCTTCGTGCGATGCACGTTCACAACCACCGGAGGCCGGGAGACCGTCATCGCCCGCTCGCCGGCCAACCACGGCAAGACCTATCCCTACTGCGAAGCGGTGCTCATCGACTGCGCTCTGTCAGGCATCAGCCCCGAAGGGTGGGGTCCGGTGGACGGCGACCCGACGAACGTCCATTATTGGGAGTACAACAGCACAGACATCAGCGACGGCTTGCCGGTGGACGTGAGCCGGCGGCATCCCGCTTCCCGACAACTGACGCTGGAGAACGATGCCGAGATCATCGCCAACTACAGCGATCCCGCCTACGTGCTGGGCGGGTGGACGCCTGAGGTGGTGGATGAAACCGCTCCCTTCAACGAATTCAAAGGAGATTAACAAATGCTTAGCAAAGTTGGCCACATTCCCGTGCTGTGGTTCGCCCCCGTGACCCGGCGCCCCAACACCAAACTCGTCATCTGGCTCAACGGCCTGTCAGGCACAAAGGAACAAATGCAACCCTATCTTGAGGAACTGGCAGCGGCGGGATTTGTCGCCCTCAGTTTCGATGCCTGGCAGCACGGCGAACGCAGCACCGAGACGCAGACGGATCTGCTGGCACGCGTTTTTGGCAACTTCCGCCGCGAGATGTGGCCGATTCTGGGGCAGACCACGCTCGACACGCTGCGGGTGATCGATTGGGCGGTGACGGCCCTGGACGTGGACTCCGACATCGCTATGGGTGGCGTCTCTATGGGCGGTGACATTGCCGTCGCGGCGGCAGGCATCGACCGTCGCATCCGCCGTGTTGCCGCCATTATGTCGACGCCCGATTGGCTGCGTCCGGGGATGCAGGACTTGTTTCATCCCGGCGCGCTCCTGCCGCCAGGCGAACCGGATGCGTATGCCCGGTACTTCTACGATCACCTGAATCCGCTGACCCATCTTGACGCCTATGCCCACGGACCGGCCATCACCTTCGAATGTGGCGCGGACGACACGCACGTGCCTCCCGATGGCGCGCTGCGCTTCCAGGCCGCGCTTCGCGCCCACACTCCCGCAGCGGCCGAGCGTATCCGCGTCAACCTTGTCCCCGGTGCGGGGCACAGGGATGGCGGCAAGCCGATCTTCTGGCAGCATTGTCTGGCGTGGTTCACGCAGATGGAAATCTGAGCCTCAATGCACAGCGCGCGATGAGTCATTGGAAGAGACGGCCAATCTGCCCGAACCGGATGTGCTGGCGGAGGAGATTGTGAAGGATTTAGAGTCGGCGCTGGAACAGTTCCGAGCAATTGTGGAAGATTTGTGAGCGCGCCTGAAGTCCCCTGCCCTGAAAATCCATGGATGAGGTGGCACTATTGTCTTTGTCGTCAACGATGCAGTAAGCTGTGCAATGCACTCGCGGTGGAGTGTAGACCGCCGCGCCTACCACGATCTTTCACGCATAAACGAATGGGGCAGGTGCAACTATGAACATTTGGGACCCTGAACGTCAAGCTTTCAACATTCGACGATTGACCATCGTGCTCGCAGGTATGGCACTCATCGCGAGTCTGACAGCGTGTTCGACGCCTCCGCCACCGGCTACATCGTTCCCAAGTCCGACCGCAAGTCCCACGACACCCGTTACAGTGGCCGCCACTGCCCCCCCTTCTCCCACACCCATGCCGTCACCAAGCCCAACCGCAAACCCCACAGCCATCCCAACTGCAACGCCCACAACACCCCCTCCCCCCACTAAGACTCCATATCCTACTACAACTCGCACCCCCCGCCCCACTCGAACTCCCAAACCCACGTTGACGCCACTTCCGCAACCGTTTCGCCGTATGGGTCCTGTTTCGGACATCCTCCCCGGAGACGAAGCGCGCCTGCACACCGCGTGCGACGGGGCCCTCTGGCTGGCGACAGACCAGGGCATGGCCAGACTCGATGGCGACGCCTGGACCGTCCAGCTCACCGGACTCACCGGAAAAATAGCCGGGGTCGACGGCGCCGGCCGCATCTGGGTCATCAGTGAAAATTACGGCGAGATTTCTGCCTGGGATGGCAACGCCTGGACAACCTACGACGCAGAAGCCGGCTGGGTTTCTATGACCGATTTCTGGTATCTGGACTTCATCGACTGGGGGCAGTGCGACCGAGCCGGACGATTCTGGCTGGCCACCACCCAGGACATTCGGGTCTTTGACGGCGAGAGGTGGACTATCTTCACATCACAAGACCTGGGCATGGGCGAGATTCCCGATCCCGAGGGGTGCGCGCCCAGCTTTCAGATGACCGTCCTCAAAAGCACCGGTGATGTCTGGATTGGCGAGTGCGACTGGGCCGAAGGGACGTGCGGCGGGCAGGGAGCGCGCTGGTTCGACGGGGCGACCTGGCATGGGATCGACTCCCCTGCCTCCCAGGGCTGCGTTGCAGCGCTCCATGAGGACCCGGCAGGTAACGTCTGGCTCGGCGTGGGCAACGAGCTATGGCGGTATACGCCAACTTCAGGGAGTTGGATCAGCTTTGCGCCGCCGGAGGAAGTGCCTTTTGGCTACCGCTTCCATGGAGCCATCCTGGCTCTCGCCGCCGATCCGTTCAACCGTCTCTGGGTGACCGAGTTACTCTGCGGTCCGGCCAGTTGCGACGCGCACGCGCTTTATCACGTGCGTGATGGCGTCTGGACGTTTGTGCCGGCAGGGGAAGAACCATCTTATGTCTTGAACCTGCACGCCATTGTGAACGCAGCCGACACAACCTGGTTGTTTGGCGACAACATTTACCGGCTGACCGAAACCGGCATCACACCGGCGGCTTATCTGATGCCCGCATCCGTCGCTGTAGACACGTCCGGCAGGATTTGGTTCACCGATCTACCGGGGATGCTCTGCACCATTGACGCTGACAGGTAATCTGGGCGCGCCCTCACAAAAACGCCAGCAGCGCCAGGCCCACGCCCGCGCCGATGAGCCATCCTCCCACCACATCACTCGCATAGTGCAGACCCAACGCCACGCGGCTCAGGCCCACGCACACGCCCCACAGGAGCAAAAGCGCCAGCCCCCAGAACGGCAGCAACCCAGCCAGCGCCACCCACAACCCGCCGGTGCGCACGGCATGACCTGACGGAAACGAGTGCTGGTCGATCTTCAGGTAGAAAAGGCCCTGTTCCCCAGGCGGACGGGGACGCTGGATGAAATACTTGAGCACGGTGCTGACGACCCACGTGACCGCCGTGACGAGGAGGATGCGCTCCCCGGCCCTGGCCCAGGCGTCGATACCGAAGCGCCAGAGCAAAACCGCCAGGAAAACCCATACCAGACTGTCGCCGGAGTGCGCGAGGCCCGTCGCCAGCGCACGGGAGAACGGACCGCGCACCAGTGTCATGGCGTGCGCAGTAAACACGTGGTCACGTTCGAGCCAGGATTGCCAACGCGTATTCATCGCGCCAATGCCCGGCGGCAGATTTCCAGTTGGAACGGTTTATCAGCGTCCATGCCCATTTCAGGGTCATCCACGGGCAGCGCGCACGCGTTGATGCCAAACTTTTCGCGCGCGAGTCGTTCCAATTCCGGCAGGCTCAAGCGACGCGCCATCAGTTTGGCGAAAAAGACCGGTCCGAGACGCGCGGCCTGTTTCAGCGCGTCCTTGCGGCTGTTGAGCAAATCGTCCCACAATTCGCGGTGTTTGTGGCCGATGTGCGGCGCGACCACGTGAATCCCCCCGGCGGCAAAGTCGCCCTCGATAAAATGGACGTAACTGCGCCGCGAATCGGGAAAGCGCGCCTCCATCTTCTCACGCAACACAATCGTATGATAGACGTCCACCGCCGAGTCTGCGGCCTGCGCGAGCAGGCGCTCCACCATCCCGGCAGTAATCAATGGAATATCGGAACTGCTGGCCAGGACGTGCTGTGTCGCCGGGTCACGCTCCAAGACCCAATCGACGCCGGCGAGGGCATTCCGCAACATCGACCCTTGATCGGGCATATAGCAGGCAATTTTCGGCGACGATACCACACCTGTATCCACCTGCCCTACCACCACGATATCACGAACACTCGGCGCAGCATTGAGTGCGTCCAGCACCCATTGCATCATCGGCTTGCCCGCCACGTCGATCAGTGCCTTCGGTCGTCCCTGGGTATATTCGTAAAGCAAGTCTTCTTCTTGCGGCACACCGCCAGCCATCAAAACACAATCGATCATCATAATACCTCCACTGGATCAATATCCACCAGCCATCCGGCGGGAATGTCAATCTCGCGCAGAAAATCCGCCGGAGACACACTGCGCAGCAACATCTGCCAGCGATAGCGTCCCCGCACGCGGGCGAAGAAAGCCGGCGCCGGCCCGATAAGGTCGGTCTCCGGAAGCCCGGTGGCGCGAAGCGCGTCGCGCAACACAGCAGCGAGCGTCTCGGCAGCCTGCTGCGCCTTCTCGCGATTCGTGTGCGCGTAGACCAGCCGCGCCAGCCGGATATACGGCGGGTAGTCGGCCTGCTCGCGGAAAGCCAACTCGCGCTCCGCGAAGCCGGTGTAATCGTGGACTGCCGCGCGCTGGACAGCGTAATGCGCGGGATGGTACGTCTGCAAGACCACGCGTCCGCCGAGCAAGCCCCGCCCGGAGCGCCCGGCGACCTGCGCCAGCAGTTGGAACGCACGTTCAGCAGCACGGAAATCCGGCAAGTTGAGCGCCGTGTCGGCGGAAATGATGCCCACCACCGTCACTTTGGGGATGTCCAACCCGCGCGCCACCATCTGTGTGCCCACCAGGATGTCGGCCTCGCCGCGGGCAAAGCGCCCCATGATGGCCGTGTGGACGGCGTGCGAGCGGGCCACGTCCTGATCCCACCGCACGAGGCGCGCCGCGGGCCATCGCTCCGCCACCCGCGTTTCCAACCCTTCCGTCCCCAGGCCAAACGCCCGCACCCGCGGCGATCCGCACTCCGGGCATTGGCGCGGCATGCGCTTCTGCCGACCGCAGCGATGGCAGATCAGGCTGCCGATACCCTCGTGGTACGTGAAAGGGACGTCGCAACGCGGGCACTCCGCCACCCACCCACAATCGCGACAAAACACGTAGGTCGCCGTGCCCCGGCGGTTGAGGAACAAAATCACCTGCTCGTGGCGGGCCAGAGCGGCGTCCACCGCCTCTTGCAGTGCCGCGCTGAAGACCGAACGGTTGCCAGCCTTGAGTTCGGCCCGCATGTCCACAATCTGCACCGGTGGCAGGGCGATGGTAAGCGCCTCCGGTGTGCCGGTCAACGCCTGATAACGACTGGTCGCAAGATGCAGGAACTTTTCCCAGGCCGTGAGGCGCTGTTGGTGCGCCATCACCCGCTGCGGCATCTCCAGGAGCCGGTAGCGCCCCTCCAACGCGCGGGCGTAGGCTTCTAACGAGGGTGTGGCGCTGCCCAGGATCAGCAGGGCGCCGCGTCGTCGCGCCAGTTCTGCGGCCACTTCGCGCGTGTGGAAATACGGCGCGCGGCTTTGCTTGTAGCTCGTGTCCTCTTCCTCGTCCATCACGATAAGGCCCAGGTTGGGGAAGGGTGCGAACAAGGCCGAACGCGCGCCCACGACCACGGTGATGTCGCCGCTGCGCACGCGCCTCCATGTGTCGAAACGCTCGCCGTCGCTCATCGCACTGTGCCACAACCCCACCTGCCCCGGAAAACGCACGGCGAAGCGCTGCACGGTCTGCGGCGTCAGGCTGATTTCGGGGACGAGGATCAGCGCCTGCCGGCCTCGCGCCAGCACCTGCGCCGTCGCCCGCATATACAACTCCGTCTTGCCGGAACCGGTCACGCCCAACAGAAGAATGGGGGAGGAAACGGCGGTCTCGTGCAGCAACGGTTCGATGGCGTCCCAGACGTCCTGCTGCTCGGGTATGAGCACCGGCGGCTGGTCTGGGGTGAAGATCATCTCCGCCAGCGGATCGCGCAGCACTTCCTCGTGGCTGAAGGCGATCAGCGCGCGCTCGGCGAGCATTTTGAGGTGATAGGGCTTCGCGCCCGTTTCGGCATAGACCACCTCGACCTCCACGGGCTGCGTTTCGCCGGACAGAAAATCCAGAATGCCCTGGTACAGCCTCGCGTCACGGAGGCCACGCAGGAGCGCCTCCCACTGCGCACGCGGTGCGATTACTCGTGCGAGACGGGTCATTTTCGGTTGAACGATGGTGAGCCGCAGCAAGCGTTCCACTTCGATCAGGCCGCGCTTCTGTAAATAACGCCGCGTCCGGCGCACGTCAACGCTCCTGAGCGCCTGCTTGACCTGCGCGCTCGTCAGCGGGCCGCGCCGGATGAGCGTCTCCAACAACCTGGCGGCGGGATCGGGGAGATCGGGGGGCGCAGTTGTCACCTTGGCGGAAAGACGGAGATACACGGTCGCCCGCAGGCCCGGCGGCAGCATCACCTGCACGCACTGGTGGAGCGGCGCTAAGGTCTCACGCGACATCCAGCGCGCCAGGTCGAGCAAGCCGTTATCGAACACTGGATCGGGGTAGAGAACGCTCTGAATAGGCCGCGTTTCGGGAACGGCGGGCGTGTCGGTAAGCGCCAGCACAACGCCCGGCAGCACTGCCTCACGGAGCGGGACGAGGACCAGCACGCCCGGCCGCACAGAGGCAGCGAACCTCGCCGGAATGTCATAATCAAATACAGGTGCGGTCTTGATTTTGAAAGGAATGAAGACCACAACGCGCGCGTACATCGCTCGGACGGTCAACGTGTCTCAGCGGGCGTATCCGTGTCATCGCCGGGCGCATCCGCCGGCAGGGCTTGCTCCGGCGCGGCAGGCAGCGTGAAGAAGAAGGTACTTCCCTGCCCAATCGCACTTTCGACGCCCACCTCACCATCGAGCCGCTCTGCGATCCGCCGCACAATCGAGAGACCCAGGCCGTGTCCCTTGGCCCGCGCCTGGTCGAGCCGTGTGAAAGGGGTGAAGAGGCGGTCCTGCTCATCTGGAGTAAGACCCGGGCCGTTGTCACGCAACCAAAAAGCAATTCTGGATTGTAGATTGTGGATTTTCGCGACTAAGAGAGGCGTCTCTGAATCCAAAATCTGTGATCTAGAACCTAAAATCGTGTGGCCGAGTTCGATCCGAGGTGGGGCGCCGCCGTATTTGATCGCGTTGCTGATGTAATTCGTCCATATCTCTTCGACCCACGGCGCATAGCCCAGCGCCACCGGCCAGACGTCAGGAAGAACAATCTCAGGCGACCTCCCGGCAATATCATGGATGAGACGTTGCTGCGCTTCATCGACGATAGCAGCCATATCGAGCGGTCCAATATCGACAACTTTGGCCTCGCGTACACTCGACAACAACAATAGCTCATCAACGATATTGGTAATTTTCCGCCCGTTGCGCGCAATCACGCCGAAATAATAAGTCAACTGGTCTTCGGCAAACTGTGTGTAGTGCCTCTCCAAAAGCTCGCCAAAACCGATGATCGAGGCGAGCGGCGATTTGATGTCGTGGGCGACGGTATGGGCATACGCATTCAGTTCCTCATTGTTTTTTTCAAGTTCGACGGTACGCTGGCGTAAGACCTCTTCCACATGCATACGGTCCGACACCTCTCCCCGGAGATGTCGGTTGCTCTCTGCCAGTTCGGCGGTGCGTTCTGCTACCAGGTCTTCCAGGCGTTGATTGAGCTGCTCAAGATCCCGAGTGCTTTGTTCAATCAAACGTTCGACCGTCTTGGCCGGCAGCGCTACAGCATAAGCCAGCACCACCGGCACAATCATTTGGGGAAGTACGACGTAGCGGACTCCCAAGACAATAAAAACCACCGCGGTTGCCGTTGCGTACCGTATCGCAGCCTTGAATCCCAAAATAATACCCAATGTAAAAATGCCCACGATAAACATGGCGGGGACGTTTGTAGAGTATCCCGAAATCTTGAAGGTATGATTCAACAACATAATGAAAGAGAAGAAGGTAACCCAGGCAAAAATCAGCATCGCACGGGATAACGATTGCTTGAGTTGTACAAGGGCTATCACTGCGGCCATACCAATCATTGCAGTGGCAATCAAGTATACCGCAATAGGGGCACTCGGTCGGCTGACAACGCGGTAGAGGTGCAGTCCGATGGACAGAACCGAAAACCCCAGGTAACTCCATAGGACCCAACGCGCTGCTTCACGTCGGACATGTTCGCCGGGCAACACACTCAAGTTCATACCAACTCAGTATCCCAATAATCTGACGCCTGCAGCACAACGCCAGCTTGCCGTTCCTCATCGTATGTGGCCCACCATTGCTCAATCACCTTTCGCAATTTTGTATCCTCGAAAGCACTGCGGAAAGTAGCCCTCTCCTGCTCTGTGAGATCGCCGTAAGGACATAGAGAAAAAAGCCGCTCAAGGCCCTGTGCCTCCACCTGTGCGATGAAACCTCTTGAAAGTAACACTTGGCCCGCCAACCACAATATATCTTGATGTTCTTTCAACATAAAATTCCTCCGAATTATGCAAGAAACACATCTCTGATTGAGGAGACTACCATTTAAGTTTATCATGATTTCGATGATTTGCTACTGACAAACGAGATTGTGAAGTATAGTCGCTTGGCCAACGCACGCAGAGACTAATCATAGACCTCAATCGTGATAACATCGCTTGAAATTTCTGCACCATCAGCAGTAAAACCTACTGCAGACAACCTATGCGTGCCCGCTTCCAATCGCCAAAGATGCGTATAGGGCGCTGTCGTCAAACGCACCAGCGGTAGGTCATCGATCAACAATTCTACGTGCTCAAAATACATATCCATCGCAACAGAAATAGCAATCTTTTGCGTCTCGCGGGACTGTGCCGGATCAATGCGATAGACCGCGCCGGCATCCGGACTGGTAATGCGTAGATGGGTTGCGGGTTGCGGGTTTTGGATCGGAGGTTGGGGGAGATTACGCTCGCGCGCCCAGGCTTGAGCTTCGGGAGGAAGGATGGTGTAGATGATGCCGTCAATGCGTTGATGCATCGTGCAAACCGTGTCCGGTTCGGTCCCGGCGATAAACGTCTCGACAATGCGATGCGGGCAATCTGGCCCCGGCAATTCCCCGGACAGCGCGCAGACCTCCACATCGACCAATCCAGAGGGCCGCGCAAACGCCTGGAGCGGCTGTCCCCTGAGCGCTGCCTCCATCACATCGTGCCAGATAGGCGCCGCCCCAGTAATGCCGGTGACTTCCTTCATCGTTTCATTGTCTGCGTTGCCCACCCACACGCCAATCACCAATTCCGGCGTGTAGCCCACCGTCCAATTATCGCGGAAGTCGGTAGTGGTGCCGGTTTTGACGGCAGCCGGGCGGCTCAGGTTAAGCACGCTGCCCTCGCCGAAGGTGGGGACGCGCGCCAGGTCGTCGCTCAGAATGTCGGTGATCAGATAAGCCACGCGAGCGTCGAGGGCACGCTCCCCCATGCCGCCCGGTGGCTCCCAGAGCAACGCGCCGTTCGCATCCACAACGCGCCGGATGACACGTGCCTGCACGGCATACCCGCCGTTGGCGAACGGGGCATACGCGGCGGCCAATTCCAGCAGGCGCACCTCGCCACCACCCAAGCCCACCGCCAGGCCGATCCGGTCGGGATCATCGAAGGTGGTGATCCCCAAGCGGCGTGCCATTCCCGTCAACGCCTCGACGCCGATAGTGTCGAGCACCTTCACGGCAATCAGGTTGTACGACGAGGCCAGCGCCTCGCGCACGCGCACCGGTCCGCGGAAAACCAGATCGTAGTTTAGAGGGACGTAGGGCGTGCCCTCGCGCGTTACGAAGGCAGTACGCACGTCCAGCAGCATCGTCGCGGGCGTGAAGTCGCCTTGCCCGAGGGCGGCGCGCTCGAAAGCTGTCGCATACGTCAGTGGCTTGATGGAGGACCCGGGCTGGCGCAGCGCCGTCGCGCCGTTCACCGCGCCGGCAATGCGCGCCGAGAAGTAATCCGGGCTGCCCACCATTGCCACGACATCGCCGGTCTGCGGATCGACAGCCACCAGCGCGGCGTTGCGCGCATTGCGCCCGCCGGGCGGGCAAACCGGGTCGTAGTGGCACACCGCCAGCAAGCCCAGGTGATGGCGGATCGCATCGCGGGCGGTGTCGGTCAGGTCCAGGTCCAGGGTGGTGTAGACGTTCAACCCACCGGCCTGCACACGCGCCAGCCCTAACTCGCGCTCCAACTGGCCGCGCACGAACATCACAAAATGCGGCGCGCGGATGGGAAACAGGGCGGCGGCAAAGTCGAGCGATTCGGCTTTGGCCAATTCTGCGTCCTGCACCGAAATATAGCCCTGCTTCACCATCAGATCGAGCACCACGGCCTGGCGCGCTTTGGCCGCGTCGAGGGCTTCGAGGGGGTTATAGGGCGCCGGACCCTGCGGCAGACCAGCGAGGAGCGCACACTCGGCCAGGTCCAGATCACGCGCGGGCTTGGCGAAAAAGGCCTGTGCCGCCGCCTCGACGCCGTAGGCCATATTGCCGTAGTACGTCTCGTTGAGGTATAGATTGAGAATTTCATCCTTGGTGTAGCGTCGCGTAATACGGATGGCGAGGATCAGCTCGCGCAACTTGCGGTATAGCGTGCGCTCGAAGCGCTCGTCGGCGCTGAACATCACCGTGCGCACCAACTGCTGCGTGATCGTGCTCCCGCCCGCCAGCACCTCGCCGCCCCGCACGTTAATCCAGACCGCGCGGAGGATACCCTGAAAATCCATGCCAGGGTTGCTGTAGAATGTAGCGTCCTCTGTGGCGATAGTGGCCTGAATCAAATACGGTGAAATGGCGTCCAGCGGCACGGGGGTGTGGCTGCCGGTATACGGCGGGGGCATCTCGTAGAGCAGTTGACCGCGCCGGTCGTAAATTTTGCTGCTCGGCGCGCTGGTGTAGGCACTCAGATCATCCGGCGCGGGAAGCCCAGCGCAGAGCCACAAATACAGCCCCGCGCCACCGAGGAAGAGCAGCGCGCACAAGACGACAAAAACGCGCGCCGCGTAGGTCTTAAGCAGGCGGTTCGCTTTCATAAATCAACAAACGATCTTCCCCCTATGAGGGGAAACAAAAGGGAACGTGATCTACCCGGATGAACCTAAACAATGACTTGATCGACGATCGTTTCCCCGTCGGCGACGGTCGCGCCGCGCAGCACCACCGCGTCGCGTAGAGTCACGCCATCGCCGATACAGCAATCGCGCTCAATGTAGACGTTTGGTCCGATGACACAACGTGTACCGATGACGGTGCCCTGTTCGATGTACAGCGGCGTAATCAACTGCGTGTCCGGCCCAACGGCGTGCGGTTCCGATTGCGGGCGGCCATCACCGTGCATCAGATATTCCCGGTTGAGCGCCAGCAGGTCGACGGCGTTGGTCAACGTCAGCCGCCGTTCGACCATCACGCCGCCCACGCGCCCCTCCCGGCGGATAAGCATCTGGATGGCGTCCTGCAGTTCGTATTCGCCGCGCGGCGAAGGAGTAACTTCAGGCAAATACGTCAAAATGCGGGTAGAAAAGACGTACAGTGGCAGGCTGGAGATGTTCGAGGGCGCTTCTTCCGGCGTGGGTTTTTCGACGATGCGCGTGATCCAGGGACCAGCCAGCGCCACAATGCCCGTGCTGCTGATGCGCTCGCGCGCTATCGGCATTAACGTCAGAATCGCGTTGGGCTGTGGCTCCGTCTGCCAGAAGGCCATCAAGCGCCCCACGTCGGCGGCCGTCACCAGGTTGTCGCAGGCGGAAAGCACGAAATCTTCTGTGATGAGCGGCGCGGCGCATTGCAACGCCTTTGCCATTCCCATACGTTCCACCTGGTACACAAAACGCACTTCAGCCGGAAACGCCGCTTCCTGTTGGAAATACTGGGTGATGTCATAGTCTTCAGGGCTGACGACGAGAATGAAATCGTCCACACCGTTGGCCAGCAACAGCTCCATCACCCGCTCGACGATAGGCTTCCCCAGAATGGGCAGCATCGCTTTGGAACGGCTTATCGTGATTGGATGAAGGCGCGAACCTTTGCCCGCCGCCAGGATAACGCCCTGCATAGATTTTTCCTCGTGGAGGAAAAGGCCGCGCTAATTGCCGGCGCGGTGGATGTAGATAATGTTCCCTTTGGGGAGCAGCAATTCCAGGCCGGTTTCCTGACGAATGAGGATGTCGTACACATCCACGCCGATGAGTGCTCCTTTGAAGCTCTTGCCGTTGCTCACCGCCACCTGGACGGGTTGATTCTCCAGTTCAGCGTAAAAGTCTGCCGAACGTTTTCCCCACACCTGCGAAACTTTTGCTTTTTCGTCCATCGTCGTTCCTCCCCCATAGTTAACAGATGAAATGGATAAGAAACATTGTACCATGTTCTGCCGGTTTAGCATACCCCTGCTTGACTTTGGCCTGGCCTGTGGTAACTTTTTCGCCTAGACGAATGAATTGAGAACCTATCCAAATGGATTTTTGGATAAATTCTAAGGGGATCTATGCCAATCAAAGAACGAAATCAACAACTGCGGGTGATTGCAGAGATTTTGCTTATCCATCTACCAGAAGTGCTGCCCAAGGACCAAGTCCTGGCACACGACCTGCTGGCAGTCGTGGGGACGGCGCTGAACACCATCTACGAGGACGCCGAGAATTCTACCGAGGCTTGGGACAAACGCGCCTACCATTCACGCGCTGACGCGATGCGCAAGGAATGGGTCTGGGCGCTGGCAGCGTCGAACTATGCACTCGGATTGGCACTGCGCCCCGATCCGTTGACTACTGCGGCCCTGGAGAAGGTTCAGTTGCTTATCCAGCCCGGGCTGCAGCGTCCCAGCCGCCGCCAGATTACCGATCCCGCGCGCTTTCGCGGTGCGGCGACAGCCGTCCACAAACAACAGGCGCAAAAACGCAAGCCGATCAGAGGATAGTGTATGTAAAACGCCAGCGGGCCACCCCGCCGGCTAACTTTTCTCCTTTATGGACTATGTTATAATGAAATAGAAGTCTTCCTCATCGGAGGCAACAAGGAGTCAATATGCCAAACCAAGAGGTCATCGAGCTGCGGAGTCGGATCATCGGAGCCTTGCTTCATAGCGTTCGCGATCAAGCGCGCATGTCGTCAGAGGAGTGTGCTGCCATACTGGGAGTATCCCCAGAAACCCTGACAGCCTATGAGGAAGGCAGCCACCCCATCTCACTGCCTGAGCTGGAGCTGCTGACACGCTTCCTCGACTTCCCCCTGAGTGCTATCCGCACGACCGAGTCTGTGGCGGATATCCAGGCGGACAAGAAACTACCCGATCCCAAACTGTATTTGATGTTGCGCCATCGTATCGTGGGCGCACGGCTGCGCCAACTGCGCAGCGAGGCGAACCGCACACAGCAAGACCTCGCCGAGATGCTGGAATGTCCCCTGGAAACGATCGCGGCGTATGAGTTGGGCAAACGCCCAGTCTCAGCAGCCGAGTTGGAAGTGGTGTGCCGGGCGCTCAATGTCCCACTCAGTTATTTTCTGGACAAGGACAGCGACATCGGCAAATGGCATCTATTGCAAGACCAATTCGAACTGTTCCAGGCACTCCCCGCCGACATCCGCGACTTCGTCCTCAAACCGATCAACGTTAGCTATCTGGAACTGGCGATGAAGCTCGCGGCCCTGCCGGCCGGCGCACTGCGGGCCATCGCCGAAGGGCTTTTGGAGATCACTTTCTAAGGAGGGAATGATGGGAACACCGACCGCCGACGAATTACAAAACGAGGGACTACGTCTCTTCCAAGAGGGACTGTACGATGAGGCTGCACAGCGTTTCAGCGAGGCCCTGGAGCACTTCACCGAAGAAGACCGCGAGGTCGAAGCGGGCGAGATGCTCAACAACATCGGCATCATCCGCCGCAAGCAAAGCCGTTGGGACGAGGCCCTGGAATCCATCGAAGAGGCGCGCCGCATTTTCGCCCGCGCTGGCGACAAATCGCGTGAAGCGAAAGCGCTCGGTAATCTGGGCAGCATCTACGCGATGTTGAAACGGCAAGACGAAGCCATCGAAGCCAGAAGTAAGGCGGCGAGCATCTTTGCGGAACTCGACGACCGTCAGAATCAAGGCGAGATATTGATGGCTTTGGGACTGTCTCTGTTCAAATCAGGGCGCCGCCAGGAAGGACTGGCCTCTTATCAAGCCGGCCTGCAAACCGTCACCGAGCCAACCATGAAGCAGAAACTCACGCGGTTCTTCCTAAATCTGCAATCGCGTCTGCTCGGTTAGAGCAGGATATCGGATAGTGCAAAAGGGGCGGCAAAGTCGCCCTTTTTGTTTGTGTGTTTCACGTGAAACACCCCAAGGCGTAGTTCGTCCGGCTTTATTGCACTTTGGCTAATTTAGGTTACTATTACGGTGAGGCGCAGGAACAAGCAGCGCCCAAATTGACGACACACAATGCCGGGAGGCCATGATGAAAGTGTTCCTGAAACGCGACGTACCGGGTCTGGGAAGGGTCAACGAAGTCAAAAACGTGTCCGATGGTTACGCGCGCAACTACCTGTTCCCGAAGGGACTAGCCGCACCCGCCACCGAGAGCAATCTCAAAGCGGCGCAAGTCTTTGCCGAAACCAAAAAGGCGCGCGAAGACCGCATCCATGAACGCAGTCAGCAAATCGCCGAACAGATCAAGACCAAAACCTTCAAATTCAAGGCCAAGGCCGGGGAAACCGGGCGGCTTTACGGATCCATTACCTCCGCGGACATCGCGGCGGAGATCGGACATGCGCTCAATATAAACTTCGACAAACACTGGATCGTTCTGGAACGCCCAATCCGCCAGATGGGCACACACGCCATCGAGATCAAACTTGAAGGCGGCGTCCACGCGCAAGCCCACGTGGTAGTAGAAACGGAGGACTGATGAGCGACGGCCTGGGCTTGTGGCTACGCCGCACCCGTGAAACACGTCAAATCACGCTGCCCGATGTCGAGAAGGCACTGCGCATCCGGCGACGTTATCTTCAGGCGCTAGAAATGGGCGACTATACCGCGCTGCCGGGTGAAATCCAGGCACGCGGCTTCCTGCGCAACTACGCCCGATATCTCAACCTGCCCGTGGAAGAGGCTCTGGCACGCTACGACGCCGAAATCCAGGGACGCCCGATGCAGCCCCGCACACGCACCAACTCGACCCTGGAACCCAAAGCGCCCGTCGTCAATCGCCCTTCGGTGTTCTCCCCGCCCCCCACCGAGGCCGAAGAAGTAGCTTCAACGAGGACGCAGATCCCCAGTTTAGTCTTCCAACTTCTACTCGTCGCGCTGATCTTCTTCGGTGTGGTGGCGGCCGGCAGCTTTGTTTGGTTGCAGATTGCCAACCGCACCCAGGACACCAATGGCCGCTCTGCCCCGGCCACATCCCAGGCAGAGACCTCCGGTACAGTGACAGCACAAAGCACAGCCACAACGCCGCTCACTTTTGTTGCCTCGCCCGATGGATTGATCTATCTGCGTCTGCTCTCCAACGAACACGCCTGGGTTAGAGTCTTAGCCGATGGTCGAACCATCTTTGAGGGCACCGCCGATGCTGGCCAGATGCTCGAAACGTCTGCAGAGGAAATGCTGATCATCTCCACGGGCAATGGCAGTGCCTTCCAACTCTACATTAACGGCACAGACTGGGGAGCGCTCGGCGGGCCGGGTGAAGTTGTACGCCGCGCCTGGAATCCGGTCGGTGAGGTTCCACTGGAGGACTGATGCCGCGACAGCCTGAATATGACATCAAAAGGGGCGACGAACGCCCCTTTCGCTTTTATATCGCCTCTCTAGGCTGCCCCAAGAATACAGTCGATTCCAGCAACATGGCCGTTTTGCTGCAACGCGCCGGATACGTGCCCACGCTCGAACCCGATCTGGCGGATATTCTCATCGTCAACACCTGCGGCTTTATCGAAGCGGCGCGCCAGGAATCGCTGGAGACGATGCAAGATTTGGCCGCCGGGCTGCAACCCGAACAACGCCTCGTCGCAGCGGGTTGTTGGGCGCAGCGCGAACCCGATGTGCTGCTGGAGGCCATCCCCCAACTGGATGCCG
This sequence comes from Chloroflexota bacterium, assembly GCA_036845725.1. Classification (GTDB taxonomy): domain Bacteria; phylum Chloroflexota; class Anaerolineae; order B4-G1; family SLSP01; genus DSWT01. Next base: position 18,680 of record DAIUDK010000020.1, on the reverse strand, counting down.
TGCTCGGCACGCGCACATGGAACGACATCGTCTCCGTGGCCAATAGCTTGTTTGCAGTGCGTGAAACGACGCCGCTCAGGCGCATCGCCCATACCCCCGTCACCTTGCCAGAAGCGGCTGGAACGCCGGGATTCGTCATCTCCGGGCCGTCAGCGTTCCTCAAAGTCGCCGATGGCTGCAATCGCACGTGCGCTTTCTGCGCGATTCCCGCCATCAAAGGCACAACGGTTAGCCGTCCCATCAGGGCTGTGCTTGATGACGCACGGCAGTTACAGGAACTCGGCGTGCTGGAAATCAACCTTATCGCCCAGGATGTGACCTATTACGGGCGCGACATAGGGCTGCAAGACGGCCTGGCACAACTGTTGGAGCAGATGCTCGTCGAAATCCCCGACGTGCCCTGGCTTCGCCTGCTTTATGCGTTTCCCGGGTTCGTCACACCCCGGCTGATTGACGTGATCGCCCAATCGCCGCAGGTGCTTCCCTACATTGACATCCCGCTGCAACACGCTCACCCCGACGTACTGCGGCGGATGCGCCGCCCGGACGACATCGACAGCGTGCGGCGCCTCGTGGAAGACCTGCGCACCGCCATCCCTGACATCGCGCTGCGTACCACCTTTATCGTGGGCTTTCCCGGCGAAACCGAGGCGCAGTTTCTCACGCTGCTGGATTTCGTCAACGCGATGCGCTTCGACCGTGTGGGTGTCTTCACCTACTCGCATGAGAACGGCACAGCCGCGGCTCAATTCCCGGATGACGTCCCGCCGGAAGCCAAAGAGGAACGACGCGAGGCGTTGATGCTGACTCAACAGAGCATCTCGCGCCGCAAGAATTCGGCCTTCATCGGCAAACGGATGGAGGTTCTGCTTGAGGGGACCGGAGATGGAGTGACGGTGGGCCGTTCCTATCGCGATGCGCCGGAAATCGATGGCATCGTCCTGATCCGCGAGCAATTGCATCCCAACCGGCTGGTCACAGTCAAAATCACCGACGCCCTGGAATACGATCTGATCGGGCGTGTGGTGCGAACGAATCCTAGAGGAAATCCGCGCCGGAAACCTGCGTGACGACGGCCAAAAGCTCGCTGGTCATCATCGCTGTTGCACCCCAGATGTAGTGCGGGGAGATGTAGAAGCTAGGAAAGTGGCGAGGCTGCCCGTTCGCCTCACGCACACACGTCGTCACCGTCGCGGGATCCCGCAACGTTTGCAGCGTCACCGACAGAATTTCGGCCACCTCGCGTATGTCTGGGTTAAGCGGTGGCAATGCCGGAATCCAGCCGACAAACGGATGTACCAGATTGCGACTCGACTCGATAAACAAGGTTGTTAACAAGCCAAGGATCCGCACATCCGTGGTCGCAATTCCCAGTTCTTCGGCAGTTTCGCGCAACGCTGTGTGTGACAGCGAGGGGTCGCCGTTCTCCACACCACCACCGGGAAAGCAAACCTGCCCGCCGTGATGCGCCAGGCGCGAGGGGCGTAACGTGTACAGCATCGCCAGCCCTGCCGGGGAAGGGTGCAGCAGCGCCAACACCGCCGACCTTCGCAGTGTGGGCACCTCTGTTATGTCAGGCATCCAGCGGCGCTCCACCGAGGACATCTTGCGCTGCGCTTCTACACCCGGCAAAACGCCCCCCGCCAGGTATTCCGCCAGGCGTTGTACGAATCGTTCTGGTTGGTCAAGCCTGTTGTCATCAGCCATATTCCCCATTATACGCAAGTTGCCAAGACACGCTACAAAAACAAGTTACCAACTCGTCCTACATAGGGTATAATGGAACGCGCAAGGTTATGGAAAAGATCATCGATGTAGGCCGGAAATCTGCCGCCCGCGCGCGCGGGTGGATTGTGGAAGGGTGGCCGTGGGCCGCGCTGCTGCTCATCAGTCTGTGGGGTGTGCGCCCACCGGGCGTGTTGGTGACGATGCCGTCTCAACAGCAGGTGCAAACATCCAACCCGGTTGTCGGCGTCCACACACGGCTGACAGATGAAGTGGAAGAGTGGAAGATCCAACGCTCGCTGGCGCTGGTGCGGGAGATGGGCGCGCCGTGGATCGTCGAATACTTCCCCTGGGCTTATTACGAGCCGGAACGCGGGCGCTACGACTGGACGCACCCCGACACAGTGATCCGGCACGCACGCAATCAAGGGATCACGGTGATCGCGCGCCTGGGGATGACGCCAGACTGGGCACGGCCTGATCCCAAGGAACAGGAAACGACGAATACTTACCTCGACGCCGAAGGTTACATCGACTTCGCTAACTTCGTCGCTGCCTTTGCCACGCGGTACAAAGAGAATGTGCAGCACATTGTCATCTGGAACGAGCCGAACCTGAGCTTTGAATGGGGCTACCGGCCCGTCGATCCGGTGGCCTACGTGGACTTGCTGCGCGTCGTCTATCCCGCGGCCCATGCCGCCAATCCAGATGTCGTCGTGCTCGGCGGCGCGCTCGCTCCGACGTTGGAACCGGCGGACAGCCCGGCCGGGCTGAACGATCTGCTCTATCTCGAAGCGATGTATGCCGCCGGTGGCGGGGCATACTTCGACGCGCTGTCAGCCCACGCCTACGGGCTAGGCTTTGCGCCGGAGACACTGCCCGACCCGGCGCTGATCAACTTCCGCCGTGTGGAATTGCTGCGTGAAATTATGGACGTCAACGGAGACGCCGGCAAGCCCATCTACGTGACAGAGGCGGGGTGGAACGATCATCCCCGTTGGACCTGGGCTGTCAAGCCGGGGCTGCGTATCCAATACACGTTGGATGCCTATACCTGGGCGGCGGAACAGTGGCCCTGGTGCCCGGTCGTCGCCATGTGGATGCTGCGCACGCCGGCCAAGCTACGCAATTACCAAGATTACTACGCCTACGTCACACCGGATTTCCAGCAGCGGATGATTTACACTGCCGTGCAAGCATACACCGGCAATACGGTGGAATAGGGGTCGGAAATAGGGGAGCGAACACCAGGTACCAATAACCCTTCCTGAAGGAGGCGCTGTGTGAAAAATTTACGTTTAGGCCTGTTGGGGATTATCCTTATCGCCATATGCAGCAGATGCACTTGGCTGCCCACATCGGAGCCGCCGCAGACGCTGTCGCCCACCAACATCCCCACCGTTACGCCTGAAGCAACACCCTTGCCAACGTCTACACCCCTGCCGGGCATCGCCACATTGACGCTCTGGGTGCCCGACTTTCTCAGTCCTTACGAGGATACAACAGGTGCGGCTGTCTTCCACGAACAGTTAGCGGAGTTTTCGCTAATCCAGCCGGATATCCAAGTACAGATCATCACCAAAAAAGCAAGCGACACGGGCGGGCTTTACAATATGTTGAGCACAGCCTATACTGCCGCACCCGCCATCCTACCGGACGTCATCATTCTGAGCGAATACGACCTCCGCACGGCGGCAAGTGAAGGCTATCTACAGCCACTCGATGCTACAGTGATGCAAACGTCGGATTTCTTCCCCTTCGTGCGCATTACCGACCCGGCCATCACCACCACCTACGGCGTGCCTTTCGTTATCAAGGCCGAGCAGACGGTCTACCGCCAGAACATCGCGGCGACGCCCCCGCTGTCGTGGACCGCCGTCTTAACCGGCAACTATTCGATGCTGTTCCCGACCGGACCGACCGACGGGCTGGCAAGTGACATGGTATTAGCCGCCTACATCAGCGCAGGCGGCGCAACCAGCGACGAAAACGGCAAACCGAAGCTCGACCGCGCCGCGTTGGAACAGGTCTATCGCTTTATGGCCGAAATGATAGAGGATAGGTTGATCGATGTTGAACGCGTTTCAAGTTTGCCGGATGCCACGTCCTGTTGGCAGCTTTACCAGGAAGGGATCGGGCAGTTGAGCGTCGTCCCTGCCGGGCTTTACTGGAGCGCGCCGCTCGAAGGGAGCTTGCCGGGTTGGATTCCTACGCCGAGCGGGACCCCTATCACCATTGGCCACGTGTGGTCAATGGCGATGGTGAGCCGGGACCCCTACCGCCAAAATGCCGCATTAAAGTTGCTGGAATGGCTGACCACGCCAGAGCAAGTCGCCGACTTGACCCGTTCGACCTATTTGCTCCCGGCCCGCTTCCACGCCATCGAACTGTGGGGGCTGTTCCCGGAGGATACGGCGTTCCTCAAGCAATTGCTGGATGGCGCCGTGTCAGGCCTGCCACCGAGCATCGACGTGCCGGTACGCCGCGCACTGCAAACCGGACTCAACGCTATCCTCAAAGCTGAGGTCCAAACGCCAGAGGAAGCGGCGACGTATGCATTGAACAATCTACGCCCGTTGCCATGACACTCCACGACCATCTGAGCAACATTCAGGCGGCGGCGTTGCAGGCCGTCGATCCCTATCCTGCCGTGCAGCATCATATGACCCGAACGGCCGACAGCCTGTACATTGCAGGCCGCACCTGGGATCTGAACGAAGTAGCGCGAATCATCGTCATTGCTGTGGGCAAAGCTGCCGTCCCTATGGCGCGGGCGGCCACGGCGACGATAGGCGGCGCACCGCTCAGCGGTATCGTGGTGACGAAGGACGGCCATGCCACGCATCACAGACTGCCGGAAACGCTGCACGTCATCGAGGCCGGTCATCCCATCCCCAATGCAGCAGGTCTGGCGGCGGCTGCGGCGGTCGCCGGTATGCTCACTACAACCACCCCACGCGATCGTGTGTTGCTGCTGCTTTCGGGTGGCGCTTCGGCGCTGCTACCCTCACCCGTTGAAAGCATCTCGCTGGTGGACCTGCAAGCCGTCACGGAGAGCCTCTTGCGCGCGGGAGCCAGCATCGGTGAGATCAACGCGGTGCGCAAGCACCTCTCGCGTCTTAGCGGCGGGCAGCTGGCGCGCCTCGCACAGCCCGCGCCTCTCATCGCGCTGACCCTCTCCGACGTGGTCGGCGATCCGTTGGACGTCATCGCCTCCGGCCCCACCGCCCCTGATCCGACAACCTACGCCACAGCTCAGACCGTCCTGGCGCGGTACAATCTGATGGAACAAACGCCGTCCTCGATATTGCGGCACCTCGAAGCGGGCGCTGCCGGGCACATCGCGGAAACGCCCAAGCCTGGTGATTCCGTGTTTGCGAACGTCAGCAACGTCATCGTCGGCTCGAACCGGCTGGCAGCACAAGCAGCCATCGCCGAAGCGGAGCGCCTGGGGTACAACACACTGCTGCTGACGACGTTGATGGAGGGCGAAGCCCGCGAGGTCGCCAAAGTCACAGCGGCGCTGGCGAGGGGCATCCGCGCCCATGGCGACCCGCTCCAGCCGCCGGCATGTCTCGTGTGGGGCGGAGAAACGACGGTCACGGTATGCGGGCAGGGAAAGGGAGGACGCAATCAAGAATTAGCGCTGGCAGCGGCCCTGGCACTGGAAGGGCTGCTGGACATAGCATTGTTGGCCCTGGCAACCGACGGGACGGACGGTCCAACCGATGCCGCTGGCGCAATCGTAGATGGTCGCACCGCCGCACTCGCACGGTCGGCGGGTTGGGATCCCGTCAGGACTCTAGCCGACAACAACGCCTATCCGCTACTCGATGCCATCGGCGCGCTGCTGCACACCGGTCCGACGGGAACAAACGTCAACGATATTGCGGTGCTATTAGTCACCTAAACTTGCCGTTTCGCCTGAGTGGTGTATGATAGTTATCGATTCTGTATCCTAAAATTTATTTAGCATTATTCTATGAAAAGACAAAATTTCTTGGTAACAGGAGGTGCGGGGTTCATCGGATCGCATCTCGTGGATGCGCTTCTGGAGTGCGGACATATCGTTACCGTACTGGATGATCTTTCAGTCGGCAAGACGCAAAACTTCGCCCATCATCTCGCCCATCCCCATTTTCACTTCGTCCAAGGTTCCATCCTCGACAAGGCACTGGTCACACAACTCGTAGCCCAGGTGGATGGCATCTATCACCTGGCAGCCGTCGTCGGCGTGAAATACGTCGTCGAAGACCCTTTGCGTGGCATGCAAGTCAACGTGCGGGGGACGGAGACAATTTTGGAGGCGGCGTGCGAACGGGGCTGCAAGGTAGTGCTGGCCTCCAGTTCCGAGACTTACGGCAAATCGAGCTGTGTGCCATTTGCGGAAGAGGACGCGACGGTGATCGGGCCGACATCGGTGCCGCGCTGGGCTTACGCCATCTCCAAGTTGCTGGATGAGCACCTGGCCTTTGCCTACTATCGCCAGAAAGGACTGCCGGCAACTGCCGTCCGTTACTTCAACGCTTATGGGCCGCGATTGGACCCGCGTGGCTATGGCAGTGTCATCGCCCGCTTTATCAATCAAGCGCTCGCGGGTGAGGCGCTCACAGTTTATGGGGATGGACAACAAACGCGCTCGTTCACCTTCGTCGCCGATACGGTGCGTGGCACCATCGCAGCGATGGAAACACCGGCGAGCGCCGGACAAGCATTCAACATCGGTAATCCACGTGAGGTGACGATGAACGAATTGGCCGAGCGGATTCGAGAGGGTGTAGGCGCGGATGTAGACATCGTCTACGTGCCCTATGCGCAAGCCTACGGCGCGGATTTCGAAGATACGCCTCGCAGGCTGCCGACCGTCACACGCGCGGACAAAGTTCTCGGCTTCCGAACAGCGACCTCTCTAGAGGAGGGATTACGTCAGACTATCCTGTGGTTCAAGGAGCACCGTGATGCATAGTTTAACTGCGCCTGGCATTTCTGCGCCAGCATCCCGTTTTAGTGCATTTTGCGACCGCGCGCTAGAAGCCGGTTGGCTGTTGGGCGTCACGATCACGCCCGTTTTCTTCAACGTCTATTCCAGTCGGGTCTTCGAACCTGACAAGCTGACGACGCTGCGCGTCCTGGCAACCGTGATGGCCATGCTGTGGCTGGTACGCCTGTTCGAGGAGATTATGCACAAGCAGAAGCCATTGCGCTTTTCCTGGCGCACGCCGATGGTTCTGCCCGCGCTGGCAACGATGGGAATCTACCTGATCAGTTCCGTCTTCTCGTTGGTCCGCTACACCAGCTTTGTCGGTTCTTACCAGCGCCTGCAAGGGACATACACGCTGTTCGGCTACCTGGTGCTCTTCTTCGCCATCGTCACCAGTCTGCGCACGCGCGCGCAACTGGCGCGACTGGTGACCGTGCTCATTCTCAACAGTTTGCCGATTTCGCTCTATGGCATCATCCAACACAACGGCCTGGATCCGCTGCCCTGGGCTGGGGACGTCACCTCACGCGTGGCCTCAAACATGGGCAACGCGATTTTCGTGGCGGCTTATCTCATACTGATCGTTCCACTGACAGCAGCACGCATCATCCAAAGTTTCAACGATATCCTGAGCCGGGAAGAAGCACGGCTGAGCGACATCCTGCGCGCTGCGGGCTACATCTTCATCATCGCCGTACAACTGCTCACGATATGGTATTCACAGAGCCGCGGCCCCTGGCTTGGTCTGGTAGCGGCGGCGGTCCTCTTCCCCTATCTAGCGCTGATCATGCTGCAACGCCGCGCGTTGACCGAAAGCGCGGCGCCATCCCAGGGATGGATGGACACACTAAAAGGCGCCGGTTTTGGCCTGGGGGCGCTCGCCATCAGCGTAGGACTGGCGGCGCTGGCGGTGTTGGTGCTCAAAGGCAAAACAGGGATTTACGTAGGCGGCGGATTGGCTGTGCTGGCCTTCGGTGGGATGTGGCTCTACTGCATCGTCGAACACAAAGGCTGGCGGTGGCTGTGGATCGGATGGGGTACGGTGGGGCTGGCGGCAGCGATGGGCCTGCTGTTGATCAACATCCCTGGTCCACTACAAACCCAGGTGCGCAAGGTCGAACAACTGCGCCGTTTGACGACAATCACCGAACTGCAAAGCGGTACGGGAAAAGTGCGTGGTCTGATCTGGCAAGGCGCGGTGGAATTGATCAAACCACACGCGCCGATAAAGTTCCCGGATGGCAAGGAAGATGCCCTCAACGCTATCCGCCTGCTCATTGGTTACGGCCCGGAATCGATGTACGTGGCTTACAACTCCTTCTATCCGGCTGAACTGGGACACTACGAGTCTCGTACAGCCTCACCGGATCGTTCGCACAACGAGACGCTAGACTCTATCATCATCACCGGGGTTGTGGGCCTGGCGGCGTACCTGTTCACTTTCGTAAGCTTTTTCTATTGGGGTATGCGATGGCTCGGCCTGTTCAAGACGCGCGGGCAACTCTGGCTATACCTCGGATTGATAGCGGCCTTTGCCCTTATCTTCTTCACCATCGCGTGGCGATTGGAGGGCGCGTACCTCTTCGCTGTGGCCATTCCGCTGGGCGTTTTGGTCGGCACGATGGTCTACCTGACGGTGGAGGCGTTCCGTGCACAGTTTGCCGCACGCGCCACGGATATAGAGACAGAACAAACGCCACAGACAACGCATCCGCACGCGCTGCTCATCGTCGGCCTGTTGGCCGGTGTGATCGCGCATTTCGTGGAAATCAACTTCGGGATCGCCATCGCCGCGACCCGGACCACCTTCTGGGCTTTCGCCGGCCTGTTGGTCGTCTTGGGCCTGGAGTGGGTGCCGGGGATTGTGCCAGCAGTGAAAGCCAGCCCGGTCCAGAATCCGACATCCGAGGCACAAGCCAATCGCCGCCAGCACACCACGCGGGCGCGCCGCAGACAGACAGGGATGCCGGCCTGGCTGGCAGCAGTGTTAGCATTAGGTTTCATGGCAACCTTCCTGCTGGGGACGCTGGCTTTCGACTTTATCAACAACCCGGAACGCCTGAGCAGCGCCAGCGAAATCTTTGCTAACTCGCTGACGATGAAATATCATCCAGAGAAAACCAAAGCCTATGGCGCACTGATGATCTTCCTCTTCAC
>DAIUDK010000020.1:0-9717 GCA_036845725.1 Chloroflexota bacterium | reverse complement strand
AATATCATCCAGAGAAAACCAAAGCCTATGGCGCACTGATGATCTTCCTCTTCACGTGGGCCTTGTTTGGCGTGATCGGACTGAGCGAGTTCGACCATGAGGGGCTGTTCGATGAAGAACGCGGCAAACGTTGGGGGATGGCGATCGCCGTTTTCGCCATCATCTCCCTGATGGGACTGTTGATTTTTGGGAGCGCCCTGGCGACGCATCAGGCCAATCTGACCATCGCGAGCGCGAAGATCGACCAGACATCGCTCGAAAACCTGATCCGCGACGTCGTCAACATCGCCGACCAGTTGGCCACGCTCGTGCAGCGCTACTACGGGTTGATCTTTACCCTGATGGTACTGATAGGGGTAACGTTACTCTGGGAAGAGCCACGCCCCCGGCAAGTAGGAGAATTTTGGAGTCCCTTGATCTTCATCGGGCTGCTGGTGCTGGGGATTGCGGTCGCCATCACACCCGCCGGGTACAACCTGATCCGTGCGGACATCATCTACAAGCAGGGTGGAGTGTATGCCGGCAGCAACAACGCCAATGAGAAACAAATCGGCATCGCCCACTACGAAAAGGGGCTGGAATACACCCCACGCGAGGATTACTACAATCTGTTCCTGGGAAAGGCCTATCTGGAACTGGCACAAGGATTGCCGGCAGAAACAACCCCGGAACAGCGCGAAGTCATCTTCCTCAAGACTGAGGAGATTCTCAACCATGCGCGCAAAATCAATCCCCTCAACACCGACCACAGCTCAAACCTGGCGCGCTTTTATAAGTCCTGGGCGGCACGCGTCGCCAATGACCTGAACGTTGAGGGCCTGACCCCCGCGCAGCAAACGGCGTTAGCCAACCAATACGATGGATTGCTACAACAGTCTGAGGAAAACTATGAGATCGCGCTGACGCTCAGCCCCAACAACCCGATCATTTGGAATGAGCTGGCGCAGCTCTACGCCACCGACTATGCCGATGAGTTGAAATTCCAGCAAACGATCTCCAAATCGCTGGAAGTGGATGATCGATTTGAGCAGACCTGGATGCTGCTCGGCGACATCCGCTCTTCGCAGGGTGACCTTGCAGGCGCAATCGCGGCCTACCAGGAATCCCTGGAGATTCGCAACAATTGTACCGTGCGCCGGGTAATTGGCACGTTGCAAGCACAGCAAAATCTGTGGGCAGAGGCTGCCGTCACGCTGGCTGAGGCCACCGAGAAATGCACCACATCGAGTGAGTTGTGGGACATCTACCGGATACAGGCCATTGCTTATGCCAATCTGGGACAAGTAGAGACGGCTTTACAGACCGCGGAGCTATCGCTGCAGGCTGCACCCGAAGCACAAAAGGAAGCCGTACAACAACTTATCACCCAATTACAAGGCCAACCTGCGCCGGATGAGACGCCGCAGCAGCCCTGAGAGCGCACTGATGAGTACCTATATTGTGGTCTTTGTCGGAGTTTTACTCCTTGCCGTCGCCGGGACGCCGCTGGCGCGCAAACTTGGCCTGCGCCTCAACACCGTCGACCAACCTGATCCGACCCGCAAAGTCCACACCATCCCGACCCCACGGTTGGGCGGCGTCGCCATTTTCCTGAGCACATTGGTCGTCACCTTGTTGTTGGGAGAACGATACAACGTCAGCCAACTAGCAGGCATTCTGATCGGCGCGACGTTGATGTCGTTTATGGGATTCTGGGATGATCGATTTTCGCTGCATGCCAGTGTCAAACTTGTCGGGCAATTCATCGCGCTGGGGCTGTTGGTCATCACCGGCGTCTCGATCAGCGTTTTGCCCCACCCGGTGCTCAATCTGTTGGCGACTGCGTTGTGGGTGGTCGGGATTACCAACGCCTTCAACCTTCTGGACAATATGGATGGGTTATCGGGCGGGATTGCGGCCATCGCAGCCGCGCACTTCGCGCTGATGTGCGCCTTCACCGGACAATACCTGGTCGGCGCGCTGTCCATCGCAGTGATGGCGGCGTGCATCGGCTTTCTCATCTACAACTGGACGCCCGCGACAATCTTTATGGGCGATTCCGGCGCTCTTTTTTTGGGATTTGTGCTGGCTACCATCGGAATCAAGGTGGATTTCCCCTTGAATACTCCCATCGTCACCTGGATGATCCCCATATTGGTGTTAGCCGTGCCGATCTTCGACACCACGCTAGTCACGATTTCACGCCTCAAACGCGGGTTGAATCCACTTACCACGCCGGGCGTCGATCACACCTCGCATCGTCTGACCTATGCCGGGCTGACGCGCCGCGAAGCTGTGCTGGTGTTGTATACGGTAGCCTTCGTCGTAGGGCTGGTCGCCATCTTCGTCACCCGCGCGACGGTATGGGAGGGGTATCTGATGGGGATACTCACCGGGATTATCGGACTCTACGGCCTTTGGCGTATGGAACGTCCCCCTTTCTGGCCACCAAAACGTTAAAAAATAAGATTTAGTGATATAATATCTATTAAATTCGGGGGGGGGGAACAGGGGTAGTCGCCGCGCGGCGGCCTGCCGCCCAGACAACCGGACTAAAGACTAACGAACTATAGGAGATATATAATGGGAAGAATGAAACGGGCCTTAGGCCCAATTATGTCGGCCACACTGCTGGCCGTCCTTGTTTTAGGGGGGTGTGGACCAAAACTCACTGCTGAACCCACCCCCACAGCAACATTGACTGCGACATCAATGCCCACAACCGCCCCGACAGTTGCAGTTGCACTTGCCACACCGGTGCCCGAGGAAGGCTACTGTGAGATTGTCCCTTTGCCTGAGTTTCCGAACACAGGACTCCCCATCGCAGCTACTGATGACGACTGGAACAAAGGTGCAAGCGCCGAAGATGCCGAATTAACCATCATCAAGTATTCCGACTTCCAATGCCCGGCCTGCGCCGGCGCAAGCCCTTCCATAGACGCTATCATCCAAACCACACCTGGAATCCGCTATATCTTCCGCCACCTGCCCCTGGAAAGCCTGCACGACAAAGCGTATCTGGCCGCAGAAGCCGCCGAGGCCGCGGGTGCACAGGGCAAATTCTGGGAAATGTACTCCCTGCTCTTCGACCATGCTCTCCAAGGATATATCGCGCAGCAGAATGGGGAAGCGACCACCGAGTGGATCGCGCTCTCGCCTGAAGAAGCGCGAGCAGAATTCGCTAAGTTCGCACAGGAACTGGGATTGGATGTCGAACGCTTCACCGGCGACCTGGAAAAGGGCACTTATAGGGAAAACGTTGAGGCGGACTTCAACGAATTTAGCACTCTTGGACTATCCTATGCCACGCCCACTTTCCTCATCGGCATCGACGACGTCTACTTTCAGCCGGATATTTCTTCGTACGACGGACTGGTCTACTATCTCGCCGTGGCGAAGATGATGAAAAGTGATTTCACCTTCTTCGATACACTGCCGGAAACGACCGTAACCGAAGCGCAAACCTATCAGGCCACCCTGAAAACAACCCAAGGCGACATCGTGCTGGAACTGTCGGGGGCGCTTGCGCCAACCCACGTCAATAGCTTCCTCTTCCTGGCGCAGCAGCAGTGGTATGACGGTTCCAACTTCTTCTACGTGCGTGATAATTTTGTCGCCCTGACCGGCGACCCGAGCAACACCACCTACGGCTATCCCGGATATTACTGTGACGGCGAGAAACAAAGCGTTTTCAGTGAAACCGGTACGGTTGGCGCGCTCCCCAACGGACAATTTTTCATCACCCTGGGACCAGAAGCAAATCAACTTGACGGGCAATTCACGCAGATTGGGCGTGTGATCGAAGGGATGGATGTGCTGGATAAGCTGGCACGCGCTGTGCCGCGCGATCCAACCGCTCCCAAACCGGATATGCTGCAGAGCGTCCAAATCGTCGAGCAGTAAGCTCACCCCTACAACCACGTAACGGATGGAGCTATCATCCCATCCGTTGCGTGCATGATCAGAATTTATACACCGGACAAACTCAATGGAAAAGCCGCTACCCCAAGCCATATGGATTATTACCGCTGTTACCGGCACCGCTATCTTGATCGGAAGCATTCTAAGCTTGGTGCTGATTTTCATTCTGCCACCAGCAACCGAAGATTTACTGGCGGTAGTTCTGCCTGGCCTGAGCCTCATCGGCTTTCTGCTCGGCCTGGGACTAATATGGGCGGGTTGGTCAGGAGCAAAACATCTGCCCGCACCGACGATTTACACGCGCTGGGGATGGATCGTATGTCTGGTCCTGATTTTTATCCTGGTGGGGATTGCCATTTTAACACCAGATGATTGGCATCAACGCCCCATCTTTGCCCTGCTGCACCTGGGAATGGCGGCCATCCCTGCATTTCTGCTATTCACGTTGATGACGTTGACCGTTGGTCGCTACCGCGCATTGACCTTCCGGCGGCTAATTGCCGCAATGAGCGGGGGAGCGGCCAGTGTCGCACTGGCCTTGCCCATCGAAATCATCGGTTTAGTCATCAGCATCATCATGGTTGCGCTCGTGATCCTCGTGGTGCCAGGTGGCATAGAGGAAATCAACCGAATTAGCGCACTGGCGCAACAGTGGATGTCGATGCCGCCAACAGATATGGAGCAAATCCTGGAGGTCATTGTCTCTCCTGTGGTGTTGATGATGCTGTTTCTGGTGCTTGTCATTGTCGCGCCGGTTGCCGAAGAAATCGTAAAAACACTCGTAATCAGTGTAATGGGCTTCTGGCACCGTCCAGGCCTGACGCAGGCGTTTCTCTGGGGAGCGGCGTGCGGGCTGGGGTTTGCCATTGTCGAAAGTGTCACCAACGGCGCGAACGGCCTGGGCGAACGATGGGGATGGCTGGGCGGTATGGGCGCGCGAGCACTCGCCGCTGCCATGCATATGTTGACCAGCGGCATCGTGGGCCTGGGATGGGGTTTCTTCTGGCGCAAACGGCGTTGGGTACTGCCACTTGCCTACGGGATTGCCATGTTATTTCACGCGTTATGGAACTTCAACGCCGTCGTGTCCATCGGGGGCACAGCCATCGGTACTGTTAGCTCATCCCTCGGATTCGTCATCTCAGCTATCAGCATGGGGTTGATAGTCGTCCTGGCACTGTTTGCGCCATTCGCGTTGATCAGTATTCCGGTTTTGTTGCGCTCTTACGAGAAGAAAGCAGAGTAGTTCATAACAACAGAAACCGGGGTAAGCTACGCTTACCCCGGTCTGGTTATTGTTCTGCCGGTTACAATTGCGGGCAGGTTTCGGGATTGTAATTCGGGCGAGTTCCGCCACGCATCCCCCCGCGCCCACGAGGCGTCCCGTTGGTCTGTGGCGTTCCCTGAGCGCCGTAGCGCTTGCCCATCCCGCCGGCGGTCCATTCGGCGTTCAACTGATCAAGCAGATGTTCCGCCATCGAGGCCAGCATCGTGTCGGCCTGCTCCTGGGTGAAGCGTCCCCCAGCGACCGCCTCTTCCAATGCGGCAGCGCGCTGGGCAACGGCCACATCGACGATGGCCTGCAGACTCACGCCCGCGCCGGAGGCAATATCGGCGAAGCTCTGGCCACCCTGCAAGGCAGCGACCACGTCCTCCACGGCCAGCCCGGTGGCTTCAGCCGTGGCTTCGACCAGCGAAATTCCGCCGCCCATCCAGCCATTGCCGCCGCCGCGCCGTCCACGCCCACCCTGATAGAGCGGCGCATCCGCCGGGGGCTGTCCATCTTGCGCGCCCACCACCAGCGGGAAGACCAACAACACACTCGCCACCAACACTACGATTGCCAAACTTTTCTTCAACATCTCAAACCTCCTATGGGTGATTTTGTATGCTTACAGTATACCCAGAGTTTGTGAAGAAATGATGAAGAAATGGTGCAGGGTCTGTGCAGATTGTGCTGCGCTACTCCAATCCGGCCTCGCGCAGCGCGCCGACGAGGCTTTCTTTGCTGGGGGCCAGCCCCACAAATTTCACCAAATCGCCGATGACGAGCGCGGGAGCATTGCCGATGGCGTACTCTTCCCAGGCCGGATCGCTGGGGCCGGTGTGGAAGACGATGTCCACCTGATCGCCGTACTCGGCTTCGATCTGCTTGAGCAGCCGCTTCACCGCCACCCCGCCGGAGCACGGCGGAATGGAGACAAACGCCTCGATTCTTATTTTAGACATAGCCCACCCTCCCGCAGCGCGTTGTTGAGCGTCGCTTCGCTGGGGCACATCCCTTCGATGCGGATGCTGCCGTTGACGACCGCCGCCGGGACGCAAAACAGCCGGTACTCCTCAAACTTCTGCATCCCCTCAGCGCCTTTGTAGATGACCAGTTCCAGTTCGCCAGCGTACTTGGGCGCGACCTTTTCCGCCAGTTCCACCAGGGCCACGCACCCCGGGCACGGCGGATCGCCGCTGAACACTTCCAATTTGACCATTTCTCCCTCCCTGTCTACCGTCTATTGTCTACCCCAAATGCTTCTGAATGATTGGGACGAGCTGCGCGGCGGGGACGACTTTGCCGCGCCCGACCAGTTCATCACCGACAACGACCAGAGGCGTCGTGACCAGGCCATATTGCTGCGCTTCGTCGCCCATCACATCCAGTTTGACCACTTCAACCTGACCCGGGAACTGTGCGGCGGCGTCCTGGGCATGTTTCTCCGCGCGCTTGCAGTTGGCGCACGGCGGCGTTGTCCCAAAAACTTTGATTTGTAACATGGCTTCTCCTTGTTGACCGTGATTGGTCTTTGACTGTGCGCTGAAGGCTGATCGCTATTCGCTGACCGCTTCCTGAATCCAGATGACAATCTCGCTTTTCTGCGGGATGCGCCCGGAGCACTTCAGGTCTTCATCGATGACCAACGCCGGCGTGACCGCCACGTCGTAGGCCATGATTTCGTCCATCTCCTTGACTTTCGTGAATGTGGCCTCCACACCGGCTTCCGCCGCGGCCTCACGGGCCAGTTCTTCCAATCGCTTGCACTTGGGGCAACCTTTGCCCAGAATTTTGATTTCCACTCCAAACCTCCTGATTTGTAATTCGCAATTCGTTATTTGACGACCATACCAAAGATCAACCCGGCGAGGGTGCTGAAAATCGCCACCAGGGTCACATACACTGCCGTTTTCTTCTTGCCGATGATTGAATTGGTGATGAGGATGGATTGCAGGCTCAACTCTGGATCGGCGAGCAGGTAGGCCAGCAACGGACCGCGTTGCATCCCCAACGAGAGGAAGGTTTGGGCGATGGGCACTTCGACGAGGGTGGGGAAGTACATAAAGACGCCAAACAACACCCCGGCCAGGTTCGCCCAGACCGTGTTGCGGCCCGCCAATGTCGTGATCCACGCGGCGGGAATCAAAGCCCGCGCCATCCCCGCGATGAAGACGCCCACCAACAGCAGAGGGATGATCTGCTTGACGAAGCGCCACATCTCCCACAGCCATTCCTGAATTTCGTAGGCTTCGAATTTCCTGGCAGCCATCCACCAAACCGCCGCCAGCAACAGGATTTCAGCGATGAGCTTGCCGGTGATGCCGATGGTCAGCCCCGATGCGACCGCCGTCACTTTGAACGAAGCGACTATAATCGTCAGCGTGACCAGTCCCAGCGCCACGAACGTCCAGCGATTGTACCCCTCATCCACAGTGTTCAGCCCCTTCCAGGCCGTCACGCCGATGAGGATCAGCAAACCGATCAGCAAAACGCCGTGGACACTCACCCCTTCGATGCCCAGAGAAGGATTGGGCGGGACAACGCTATCCAGCCAACTCTGGAAACCGGGCGCCCACGCTTCACCGAGCGTGAACGTCGCGTAACTGTTGGTCAGCAGTCCCACTTGCAATGTCCCCGCAATCAATGTGCCAAGCAAAAGTGCGAAGAAGAGCCACACCCGCGCCGGGACAGTGGCTTCCGCGCCGAACGCGTTGTTGTTCGTCTCCGTGTCGTGCGCCGCGTCGTCTTTGCGGAAAATCCACGCCATCAACAGGCCAATGCCAATGCCAAAAATGATGGAGAGGATAATGCGGGCCAGCGCGATGTCCATCCCAATCGCCACGCCGGTGAGGGAAATCGCCAGGATGTTCACCGCCGGGCCGACGAAGAGGAAGGTGATCGCCGGTCCCAACCCCGCGCCCTTTTTGTAGATGCTGGCGAAGAGTGGCATAATCGTGCAAGAACACACTGCCAGCACAAAACCGCCGAGCGCCGAAGCCGGATAGGAAATCCACTTGGGGGTGTTGCGGCCCAGGTATTTGGTGATGGCCTCTTTGGGCATCAACGCCGCGAGCGCGCCCGCGATGAAGAATGCCGGCAGCAAACAGAGCAACACGTGCGCCGCTAGATATGCCGCCAGGCTGCCCAGACCGGTTTGCAGAAGCATAGCCACATATTGGAACACCGTCATATACCCTCCATGATAAAGAAAAAAACAAATATATGCAACAAACTGCATATTCAAAGCGACAAGAAAACCCAAAAAGTCGCTAAGACTCTACGGGTTTTGTCAGCCGCAACACACGGCTTGTTCGGCGCAATGCGGGCAAGGACAGCCGTCTATGCGCCGCGCAGGTTGGGCCGGTCCCAGGGTTTCTTCTAACAGCCGCAACATGTGCGCATCCACGATCCGGTAATACACGTTAAGGCCGTCTTTCTCATCGACCACCATGTTCGCCTCGCGCAAGACACGCAACTGTTGTGAGATGTACGCCTGTGGACGGTCCAGCACCGCCTGCAAATGACACACGCACGCTGGCCCGCGTCGCAGCTCGTCCAGAATTTGTAGCCGCGCCGGATGCGCCAGCAATTGGAAAAGCGCCGCGCTCTGTGTGTAAGGGCTTTGTTGTTCAGACATCGTTTTTCAAAAACCTACTATATGCAGGAATATGCATATAGTATACAGGACAGTTATGGTTTGTCAAGCGGGTATGACGCGCGCGATGCGTCCATCGCCGGAAGGCATAGGCCCTGCCCGCAAGCCGCGCACTCGAACTGGATCGTCGTATGCTCGATGCCAAACTGCTCGCGCAGGGTGTGCTTAAGCGCGGCCATCACCTCGGCCGTCTGGCTCAACGCCTGATCCGCCAGCAGCACGTGGGCGCTGAGCGCCACGTAACCGGGGGCTACCGTCCACACATGCAGGTCATGCACTTCGCGAACGCCGGGCGCCGCGCGCATCGCGTCGGCCACAACGGAGGCCGTCATGCCGTCGGGCATCCCTTCGACGAGGATATGAACGGTCTCCTTGAGCAGCCGGCCCGCGCTCACCATAATCAGCAGGCCGATCAGCGCGCTGACCAACGGATCGAGCCACGTCCAGCCGGTGAAGAGGATGATCACGCCCGCGCCGATAACGCCAACGGAAGCCAACGTGTCGCTAATGACGTGCAAAAAGGCCGAGCGTGTGTTCACGTCGTCGTGATCGTGTTCGTGCAGCACATAGGCAACGATGATGTTGACGAACAGGCCCACAACGGCAATAAGGAGCATCGGCCCGGCCTGGATCAACCGTGGTTCCTGCCAGCGTTGCCAGGCTTCGCGCAGAATCTCAAAGGCCACGAGCAGCAGCGTGATGCCATTGGTGAGCGCCGCCAGGATTTGCAAGCGGTGATAGCCGTAGGTGTGGCGGTCATCGGCGGGCAAAGCCGCCGCGCGCAGCGCCAGGTAACTCAATCCCAACGCAAACGCATCCATAAACACGTGCGCCGCATCCGCCAGCAGCGCCAGGCTGCCGGTCCACAGTCCGCCGAGTAATTCAGCCAGAAAGA
>DAIUDK010000019.1:0-50004 GCA_036845725.1 Chloroflexota bacterium | reverse complement strand
CGATGGAAAACGCTGCCACCGATTGATAGTTCGTAGCAACTTATGCGGTATTGCAGAAAAAGTATGGCGGCATCACCAGCCTGGATGAACTCAAAGAAAACCTGCGCCAGCATGCCATCCCTCAAGACATATTCGACTCATTGGCTAATGATTACAACCGTTTTCTGGAAGAACGTCGCAAATTGATGGCGGCCAAACTCAAGACCTATTTCGATAAACTGTGAGCATGTCATACCCAGACCCGGCGAACGCAAAAAATCGTTCAGACGCGCATTATCCAGTACGACCACAACATCAGTTGGAAAAGTCTTTTGTAGGCATACCTGGGTGATTACGAACCATCGGAGAAACGACTCCCAACCCACAATCAAGCATGGAGACATATCTACCGTGTTCACTAAAAAAGAGCTATGATCGAACCCCTGACCGCCGACCTTGTACGAGAACTCTGGTCTCAGACCTGCAACCGCGCAGGCAAGCCCGACTGGTCGCACATCTTCCCCTATGATCACGAGGACATCGTCTTCGAGGACAGCATCCAGCGTATCGAGGGCATCGACTATCCACGCGGCGGCACCGGCAAATTGCCCGAGAAACTAGTGCAGTTCATTGAGGATCATGGCGGCGCGATCACCGGTTGGACCTTCACCGACACGAACATCCCGGTGGAACACCAACTGCCCAAAATCGCTACCGCCATCCGCACCCCCATCCCCAGCATCTTCCAGGCGGACCAGTGGGCCTTCAGCCCGTCCGGACTGTTCACGTCCATCCTCACGGCAAACTTGCGGCGGATGCGGTGAGCAAGGTGCTGAAGGAAGCAAAGTAGGCGATACGGGTTGACTTACAACCGAGGGGAGATTTATATGCCGAACCAAAATTCTGATCAAACTCAAGCTCAAGTTGTCTACTTTTCTCATGGCGGAGGGCCTTTGCCCATGCTTGGTGATGCCAGTCATCAGGCGATGGTGAATTTTATGCACCAGCTTCCCGCGACCCTGAGAAAACCGGAGGTTATTCTGGTCATCAGCGCGCATTGGGAAGAAAAGGTAGCCACGGTGCTCGGCGCGCCAACGCCGCCGCTGTTTTATGATTATTATGGTTTTCCAGACGAAGCATATACCATTACCTATCCGGCGACTGGAAGCCCGGAGTTTGCGCAGCGGATTGTGACGCTATTGAACCGCCACCAGATTCCGGCAGGCATCGATATGCAGCGGGGATTTGACCACGGCGTGTTTATCCCGTTGAAACTGATGTATCCGCAGGCGGATATTCCCACCCTGCAATTATCACTATTGCGTGGGCTAGACCCCGCGACGCATCTTGCGCTGGGTAAAGCGTTGCGTGAATTAATGACAGAGAACATCCTGGTGATCGGCTCTGGCTTTTCATTCCACAATATGAGGGCCTTTGCCTGGCAGGGAAACCATACGCCAGATTCCGCCAACGATGGCTTTCAAAATTGGTTGATCGATGTCTGCACAAACGAAATTTCTCAAGTTGAACGTGAACGACAGCTCGCGGCATGGGAAAAAGCGCCAGCCGCCCGTTACTGTCACCCACGGGAGGAGCATTTGTTGCCGCTCCACGTGTGCGCCGGTATGGCGAGCAAGACAGCTAAAGTGATCTTTGATGACTACATATTAGGCAAGCGTGGAGTTGCATTTTTGTGGTAGAGAAAGTTCATACGAAGGAGACCACCCATGAAACCAAGACTCATCCGCCCAGGCGTCTACTGGCTAGGCGCCATCGACTGGAATCGCCGCCTGTTCGATGCCCTCATCCCGCTGCCCGATGGGACGAGTTACAACGCCTATCTCGTGCAGGGCGCGGCGAAAACCGCTCTGCTGGACGCCGTCGATCCGGCGATGGAAGATGTGCTGATGCACCAGTTGGCGGGCATCGAGCGTATCGACTACGTGGTCTCGCAGCACGCCGAGCAGGACCATTCGGGCGCCATCCCCACCGTGCTGGCGAAGTACCCCCAGGCGACGGTCGTCTGTACGCCCAAGGCCAAAGACCTGCTGGTCGATCACCTGGGCATCGCGCCGGAACGCATCCAGACCGTGGAAGATGGCGAGACGCTGGACCTCGGCGGCAAGACGCTCCGGTTTCTGTACACGCCCTGGGTACACTGGCCTGAGACGATGGTCACGCATCTGGTTGAGGACCGCATTTTGTTCTCGTGCGACTTCTTCGGCTCGCACGTCGCCACGTCGAACCTGTATGCCGGGGACGATCCGTACATCAACGAGGCGGCCAAGCGGTACTACGCCGAAATTATGATGCCCTTCCGCAAGATGGTACAGCGGAATCTGGAAAAAGTGCGCGGCGTCGAGTTCGACCTGATCGCGCCCAGCCACGGCCCGATCTACGATCATCCCGTAGACATTCTGGCCGCCTACGAGGATTGGGTCTCCGACCGGGTCTCGAACAGCGTCGTCCTGCCCTATATCTCGATGCACGGGAGCACTAAAAAGATGGTCGATTACCTGGTCGCGGCCCTGGCAGAACGCGGCGTCAGCGTGCAGCTCTTCGAGCTAACCACCACCGACATCGGCAAACTGGCGATGGCGCTGGTCGACGCGGCGACGATTGTGATCGGCACACCCACCGTCCACGGCGGACCGCACCCGAACGTATTCTCGGCCACGCACCTGGCCAACGCGCTGCGCCCCAAACTCAAGTACGCGGCCATCATCGGCTCCTACGGCTGGGGCACCAGAGCGGTGGAGCGGATCGCGGAACTGATCCCCAACCTTAAGGTCGAACTCCTCGACACGGTGCTGTGCAAAGGCTTGCCAAACGCGGAAACCTTCGCGGCGCTCGAGGCGCTGGGCGATACGATTCAGGCCAAGCACGCGACACTGTAGCGGGTGCCATCGAAGTAGTTGCATTCGTTGAAACCTGAGTACAATTAAAACTGTTGCCAAAACGAGAAGTAAGGAGTAGGAAGTAAGGAGTAAGGGAAGCACGTGCCTGGTCCATACTTCATACTCCCTACTCCATACTCCATATCTCACACAAAGAAGGAGCGAACTATGCAAATCATCGGCGAGAAAATCAACGGAACCCGCAAACGGGTCGGGCAGGCCATCATCGACAGGGACGTGAACTATATCCAAAATCTGGCCCGCCGCCAGGCCGAAGCCGGTTCGACCTGGCTCGACGTGAACGCCGGCACCCAGCCCAACCGCGAGCCGGACGATCTGGTGTGGTTGATCGATACGGTGCAGGCCGTGACCGATACGCCGCTCTCCCTCGACAGCGCCAATCCAGCGGCGCTGGCCGTCGCCATCAAAGCCGTCAACAAAACGCCCTTGATCAACTCGATCAGCGGCGAGTCGAAACGGCTGACCGAGGTGCTGCCCCTGGTGGCCGAGCACAACTGTCCGGTCATCGCCCTGGCGATGGACGACCGGGGCATCCCCGAAGACAGCGCCACGCGCGTGGAGGTTGCCCACAAGGTCTTGGCTGCCACCCGCGCCGCCGGCATCCCCGACGACCGCGTCTACGTGGACGCGCTGGCGATGACCATCAGCACCAACACGCAGAGCGCCGCGATCTTCTGCGACACCATCCGCACGATCCACGCGGCTTACCCGGAGGTCCACTTTACGGTGGGGCTGAGCAATATTTCGTTTGGACTGCCGGCCCGTTCGTACATCAACCGCGCCTTCTTGACGCTGGCTTTGGCCGCCGGGCTGGACTGCGCGATCCTCGATCCCCTGGATCAGGAGTTGCGGGCCACGCTCCTGGCCGCCGAGCTGGTGCTGGGACGCGACGACTATTGTTTGAAGTACGTCCGGGCTTACCGGGCCGGCGTGTTCAATAAACCCGAAGCGTAAATGCAGGCACAAGTCTGCTCTATTTCATTCACCAAGAGGAGGTTAAGTATGTCGCAACAACTGATTGACGCCATCGCTGATATGCGGGAAGAAGACGCCCTCGCATTGGTCAAAGAGATGGCCGATAGCGGCGTCAAGCCGTTCGTCATTCTGAATGACGTCAAGGCGGCTATGGATGTGATCGGCCAGCGCTACGAGGAGGGCACGTACTTTCTGCCTGAACTGATGTTGGCCGGCGAGATGATGAACCAGATCATGGCGTTCGTCAAGCCCGGCCTGGGTGAGGCGGCGGAGGAAGAACACCTCGGCAAGGTGGTCATCGGCACGGTCAAGGGGGACATCCACGACATCGGCAAGGACATTGTCACCTTCATGCTCAAGGTCAGCGGGTTCGACGTTCTCGACCTGGGCGTCGATGTTCCCGTGCAGAAGTTCGTCGATGCCATCAAGGAGTTCCAGCCGCAGGTAGTGGGCTTGAGTGGATTCCTGACCCTGGTCTTCGACCAGATGAAGGCCACCGTCGAGGCCATCGAAAAGGCCGGTTTGCGCAACCAGGTGAAAGTTATGATCGGCGGCGGGCAAATGGACGACGCCGTCAAAGACTTTGTCGGCGCGGACGCTTATGGTAAGGATGCGATGACCGCCGTCAAATTAGCGAAAGGTTGGGTAGGAGGGTAACCATGGACAAGCTAGCAGCAGCTTTTCAACGATTGCTTTCGCCGAAAGGCCCTGATGGGAACGACGTGCAATTCCAAAGCGCGGAAGCCAAGGCCAACTACCAGGCCAGCATCACCCGGCTCAAGGACGCGATTCAGTTGCGCGAAGCGGACCGGGTTCCGGTTGTGGTGCTGCCGAGCATGTTCCCATACCTCAATGCCGGGATGACCGTCGAAGAGGCCATGTACGACTACGACAAATGCACGGCGGCCTTCAAGCAATTCATCCTGGCACTCAAGCCTGATATGCACATCGGCGCTTCGGCGCCCGGGCCGGGCAAATTCTACGAAATCCTCGATTACAAGCTCTACTCGTGGCCGGGCCACGGGGTCGCACCCGAACACTGCTACCAGTGCAACGAAGGCGAATATATGACGGCGGACGAGTACGATCTCTTTATGATGGACCCGTCGTTCTACTTCAGAAATTTCTACCTGCCGCGCGTTTTCGGCTCGTTTGGCGGCTTTCCGATGCTCCCGCCGTATACGAGCATCCTCGAAATGTACGGCCTGGCCTTCAACTTCGTCCCATTCGCGCTGCCGCCCGTCCAGGCCACCTTCCAGAAGCTCTTCGAGGCCGGGGCCGAGGCGCTGAAATGGGCCATGGCGATGGGCGCCTCCAATGGCGAGTTGACCACGCTGGGATTCCCGACGATCCTCGGCGGCTTCACCAAAGCGCCGTTCGACGTCATCGGCGATACCTTGCGCGGCACCAAGGGCATCATGCTCGATATCTACCGCCAGCCCAACAAACTGCTCGCCGCTATGGACAAGTTGGTGCCCATTATGATTGCGATGGGCGTGGGCGCGGCCCAGCAAACCGGGAATCCCCTCATCTTCATCCCGCTGCACAAGGGCGCCGACGGCTTCCTCTCCGACGCGCAATTCAAGAAATTCTACTGGCCCACTTTGCAGCAGGTCATGCTCGGCCTTATCGAGAACGGCTGCATCCCCTTCCCCGCGCTCGAAGGGCATTGGGGATCGCGTCTGGAAGTCATCCAGGACATCCCGCGCGCCACAACGGCCTGGATGGTCGATCAGAGCGACATGGCGGAGGTCAAGAAGACGCTCGGTCAAAACGCCTGTCTCATCGGCAACGTGCCCTCCTCGCTGCTCAAACTGGGCACGGTGCAGGAGGTGAAAGACTACGTCAAACAGATCATCGATATCGCCGCTCCCGGCGGCGGCTTCATCCTGAGCAACGGCGCGTTCTTCGACGAGGCCAACTGGGACAACGTCAAGGCGATGGTCGAAGCCGGTAGGGAATACGGCGTTTACTAACAGCCGGTGTGCGCTTTAGCTCTTGAACCAGACTACAAAAGTCTCACGAGGCGCTTGTTCGAGCCAGTATGCACGTTAAACAACTGGTCTGCAAAACACAGTACGCGCTGAGACTTTTGTAGTCTTCGCCATTCTGAGTTTGAACCAGACTACAAAAGTCTCACGAGGCGCTTGTTCGAGCCAGTATGCACGTTAAACAACTGGTCTGCAAAACGCAGTACGTGCCGAGACTTTTGTAGTCTTCGCTATTCTGAGGATAGAAACGCGGCTCTCATCCTGTCAATCCTGTCGAAGAGATAGACCTGTGAAAATCGCTCTGGCCCAAATCAACCCCACCGTCGCCGACCTGCCAGGCAACGTCGAGCGTTGCTTGGACGCCATCGAGACGGCGCAGCGCCAGGGCGCCGATCTCGTCGTGCTGCCGGAGCTGGCGATCCCCGGCTACCCGCCGCGCGACATCCTCTGCGACGCCAGCTTCACCGAGGCCGTCTTCGAGGCCACCCGCGACCTGGCTCATCGCGCGGCAGGCGGCCCGCCCGCCATCGTCGGAACAATCACCACCAGTGGACGCCATCCGCCGCACCATCCCGGACTGTACAACGCTGCGGTGCTCTTGCGCGGGGGCGACGTGCAACTCGTGGCTGCCAAACGGCTGCTGCCCACTTACGATGTCTACTTCGAGGCGCGCTGGTTCCTGCCGGGGCCGCCGTCGTCGCCCGTGACCATCGCCGGGAAGCGGATCGGTGTGCTGATCTGCGAAGACCTCTGGGACGATGGCTACGACATCCACCCGCCCGCCGATTTGCGCGCCGCCGGCGCCGAACTCCTCATCGGCATTTCTGCGTCGCCCTTCCGGCGGGGAACGTTTGCACAGCGGCTTGCCACGATGCGCCGCCCGCGCTGTCCGCTGGTCTACGTGAACCTCGTCGGCGCCAACGACGAACTCATCTTCGACGGTCGCAGCCTCGCCCTCGACGCCGACGGCGACATCCTCACGCAACTCCCTGCTTTTGAGGAAGCCGTCCAGGTGGTGGATATAAACGAGGCAAGAGGCAAGGGGCAAGAAGCAAGAGAAGAGAATCCTGCATCTTGCATCTTGCATCCTGAAGAAGAGCTTTTCCACGCATTGGTCTTGGGCGTGCGCGACTTTACCCGCAAGAACGGCATCCCGCGGGCGTTCCTGGGACTTTCGGGCGGGTTGGATTCCGCCGTCGTCGCGGTGATCGCCGCCGAGGCGCTGGGGCCGGAGAACGTCACCGCCGTTGCCATCCCCTCGCGCTACAGCGATCCACGTTCTACGTCCAGCGCCCGCGAGCTGGCGGAGGCGCTCGGCGTCGGCTTCGAGGTGGTGGAGCTGGAGCCGCTCCACGCTGCCGCAGAACAAACGCTCGGCGACCTGCTGGTCAGCGGTACGGAAGCGGAGAACGTCCAGCCGCGCTTGCGGATGCTGGTACTGATGGCCTACGTGAATCGTCACGGCGGGATGTTGCTCAACGCCAGCAACAAGACCGAGCTGGCAGTAGGCTACAGCACGCTCTACGGCGACACGGCGGGCACGCTCTGCCCCATCGCCGACCTCACCAAGCCGGAAGTCTACGCGCTGGCGCAGTGGATTCAGGAGACGAAAGGCGCGCCCATTCCACACTTCATCATCGAGCGGCCCCCGTCCGCCGAACTCAAGCCGGATCAGGTAGACCCCTTCGACTACCCGAAAATCGCCCCGCTGCTGGAACAGCTCATCCAGGAGAACCGCAGCAACGCCGCCATCCGCCGCTCCGAGCACAAACGCCGTCACATGGGCGTCATCCTCAAGGTGAGCGAAAAAGCGTTCGGCACCGGGCGGATGATCCCCATCACACGCAAGTGAGGCGATGTCACATTCCGCACCGTTGCATCATATAGTCACAGTAATGAGTGATGAGTAACGTTTCCTGACACATTTCTCTTCACTCTTCACTCATCTCTAAATTCCAAAAAGGAGAATCCTATGCAAACACTAGACGCTATTACACAACGCCGCAGTATCCGCAAGTTTACGGATGAGCCGGTAGCAGATGAGACTATCCGCGAATTGTTACACGCCGCCACACTCGCGCCGTCGGGCAAGAACCGCCAGCCGTGGCGCTTCGTCGTCGTGCGCGGAGAGAAACGCGCCGAGATGGGCCAGGTCATGCGCGCGGGGATGGAAGCCACGAAGGCGCATGGACAAGACCTGGGCAGCAGTCCGTGGTCGGTGCAGATTATGGAGCACGCGCCCGTGACCATCTTCGTCTTCAACGACGCCCTGGAAAGCGTTGACGAACCGTATAGCATTTACGATCTGATCGGCAATTCGGTGGACGTGCAATCCATCGGCGCGGCCATCCAGACGCTGCTCCTGGCCGCCACCGATATGGGCCTGGGGACGCTCTGGATCTGTGACGTGTTCTACGCCTACGTGAACCTGTGTGCCTGGCTCGGCGAACCGCACCAGTTGGTCGCCGCCGTCGCCGTCGGCTATCCCGCCGAGGAGCCGAAACCTCGCCCGCGCATGGCCGTGGACGAAGTGACGCGCTGGCTGTGAGATTGCGGGATTGGTTGATGCTAGATTTGGAGATTTGAGAGGGCGAAATGGGCAAGAGCGAGGTCTATCGAGAAACGTTGCGGACGTTGGACGCCTGGGAGCCGTTTCTGCTGGCGGAATCGCGGCTACCGGGGCCGCGCGGCAACCTCGAGCTGGCGCAGGCCGTCGCCGATGAGGGGAACGAAGCGATGTTCGCGCGCTGGCGCACCTTCGATGCGCAGCAAGCGCCGGTCAACTCGCCATATGAGTTCCTCGCCTTCTGCGGGACGCTCGGGCTGGGCCGGCTGCTGGCGGAGGGTCGCCGGGACGTGCTCCCGGCGCTGCGCGCGTGCGCGTCCGATCCACGCTGGCGCACCCGCGAGGCCGTGGCGATGGCGCTACAACGCTGGGGCCGCGCCGATATGGACGCGCTGCTGGCGGAAATGGCACAATGGGCGACAGGCAACCCGTATGAACAGCGCGCCGTCGTCGCAGGTCTCTGCGAACCAGATTTGCTGCGCGATGCCGGGTACGCCGCGCGCGTCCTGAACCTCCTCGACCGTGTGACCGAATCCGTGGCCCAGGCCACCGACCGGCGCAGCGACGCTTTCGTCGCCTTGCGCAAGGGCCTGGGCTACGGCTGGAGCATCGCCGTCTGCGCGCTGCCGGAGGTGGGCAAACCGCTGATGGAAAAATGGCTCGCCAACGAGGACAAAGACGTCCGCTGGATCATGAATGAGAATCTGAAGAAAGCCCGCTTGTCCCGTATGGATGCAAAATGGGTAAACAGTAGACGGTAGACGGGGATTTTGCTCCCCTGCCTGCCGTCTACGTTCACAAGGAGAAAGCAATGGAAGTAAAAGGGAAAATTTTGCGAGAAGGCGCGGCGTTGTTTGGCGCGGAGGCTGCGGCACTGCGTTCGCTCGGTGGGATGGATGGCGCGGTTTATTCCTACACACGGGGTGGCGAGAGCTACATCCTCAAATTTGTGCCCACATCGGAAGATAGATTGCCGGTGATCGTCGAAAAGTGGGACTTCGTCAATTATCTGGCCGAAAACGGTGTATCCGTTTCGCGCCCGGTGATATCGCGGAACGGGCGGTTGGTCGAACGGATGCAGGATGGCGAACAGGTGTACGCCGTCTTCCAGGCGGAGAAAGCGCCGGGCAAGCACATCGACGGACGCCATACCGCCGAATACAACGCCGGTCTCTTCCGCGAATGGGGCCGCACGATGGGCAAGATGCATGCGCTCACGCAGGGGTATACCGGCGGCGAGCACATTGGAGACTGGCGCGGTGAAGTTCACTTTATGACCAACTGGTGTCCCGACGAAGCCGTGCGCGGGAAATGGCGCGCGATGGAAGCCTATCTCAACACGCTGCCACAACCCCGCGACGCCTACGGCCTCATCCACAATGACCTGCACCCGCACAACTTCCTGGTGGACGATAGGCACATCACCGTCATCGATTTTGACGTGTGCAACCATCACTGGTTCACGACCGACATCGGCATCGCGCTGTTCCACGCCGCGTGGATGGGGTACGGCGGCGACAAAGACCCGAACGCCTTCTTGCCCGGCTTCTACGCAAGGTTTATGGAAGGTTACAACAAGGAGAATACGCTCGATCGCTTCTGGCTGCAACAGGTGCAGCACTTTGTGGACTATCGCCGCTTGCTGATGTTCTCTGTCTTCTCCAACGAGTGGCCCGAACCGCGCCAGACCTGGCAACAACAAACCCTCGATCACTGGCGGCAAGGCATCCTCGCCGACCGGCCAGTCGTAGAAACATTACGGTAGACGGTAGACGGGGGTTCTCGCCCTATCTATCGAAAAATGCAGCACCCTCTCCACGCCAGATGCGGAAAGCGTGCGGAATGCGGGTGACGTGGCCCGGATCGATGTCCGGCGGCAACGCGTCCTCGGCGAACCAGGCCGATCCCAGCGTTTCGTGCACGTATGGCGGCGTTTCTGCTGCGTGGCCATCCACCGGGCGACAAAGGAAGACAAAATGGTAGACGTGGTGACGGCTGACCGTACCGCACAGCCGCGAATCGAAAACACCCACCAACGCCACCGGGGTGGCACGCACGCCGCTCTCCTCGAAGGCTTCGCGCACCACGCCTTCGGCAGGTGTCTCACCGACCTCTAGCGCCCCACCGGGCATCGCCCACTGTCCATTGTCGGCGCGGCGGATAAGGAGGATACGACCCTCATCGTCGATCACTGCCGCGTCGCCCACTGGAAATGGCATCGGGCGTGAGAAAATCGGCGCGCGCAGCGGTTCCATCTCTACCAGCGGCGTATCTGTCGCCAGTGCGTGCATCTCCATCGCAATGTCCTGTACGACCTTGAAATGCTCGCGGTCGTAGACGTTCTTCGCAAATCGCAGCCCCATCGCCGAGACATCGCGCAGCTTCTCGGCCCACAAGATGAGCTTTTCTGTCAGAGTCATGGCGTATCCCCCTGGGGCACGTACAGGCCGTCGGAATCTGCTCCCAGCATCCCCGCTTCGTACGAACGGGTATCGACCGGTAAAAGACACTTGACCATTGACGGCGTCACGACGGAAATCTGCCGCAGCGTCTTGAGGCATGCCTCGATGGCATCGGCGCCGGCATCGTCCCACATCCAATGCAGCGGATCGAAAGTGTGCAGATTCAACGGAGGGGTGTAGCTCCGTAGCGTCTTGATCCCGTGGATGTTGTAGAACACCTCGAAATAGGACATCACCAACTCGCGCAGCGTGCGGTACACAGTCTCGCGGAAGCGCAGACCGACGTAGTTGGATTTAGCGAGCGCGCCGAAGTGACCATCGCGCTTGTAGATTGCCAGCACGTGATCGTCGTCAGTCCCAGGCTCCGGCAACAAGTCGATAATCACCGGCGGCTGCCCGATTCGACGCAGCGCCATCGCAGCAAACAACGCACCATCCAGGCAATGCGCCCGGCGATCCCGCAACACGTTGAGCGGGCAACGGTTGCGATCCTCCGGTGCATAAGGGATGCTGTCGAGAAACGCCTGGATCGCTGAAGGCGCGGTTAATCCCTCCAACAACTCGCGCTGCGGTTGAACCAACTGCGCCTCGAAGTACTCTTGCTGAGTAGCCTTGATCCCACCCTCCAAAAAATCTCTCATCGATCTCTCCTACCATCTACCGTCTACCGAAAATTGTACTACATATCGCGCGGTTGACATCCATCCCTTTCCATTTACAATTCGCTCTCGACAGATTGAACGCGAAACAAGACAGTGTTCAAACGTTTTGTGGGGGGATACTATGACTAAGAAACTGACCAGCGCCGAGATTCGCCGGACTTTTCTGGACTACTTTGCCGCACGCGGACACACCATTGTATCCAGCGCCAGCCTTGTGCCAGTGGGTGATCCGACGCTGTTGTTCACCAACGCGGGCATGAACCAGTTCAAGGATATGTTCCTGGGGACGGGAACCCGGCCCTACACCCGCGCCGTCGACACGCAGAAGTGCATGCGCGTCTCCGGCAAGCACAACGACCTGGAGGAAGTCGGCCACGACGGCACGCACCACACGTTCTTCGAGATGTTGGGCAACTGGTCGTTTGGCGACTATTACAAGAAAGAGGCCATCGCCTGGGCCTGGGATCTGCTCACGCGCGTCTTTGGGCTGGACAAAAACCGGCTGTGGGCCACCATCTTCGAGGATGACCAGGGCGACCTGCCACGCGACGACGAAGCCGCCGGCTATTGGCGCACCGAAACCGACATCGACCCCACCCACATCCTGCCTTTTGGCCGCAAGGACAACTTCTGGATGATGGCCGACACCGGCCCCTGTGGCCCCAACAGCGAGATCAACTACGACCGCGGCCCCGCAGCCTGCGATAAGCAGGCTGTGCCGGGTCACGTCTGTGAGGTCAACGGCGACTGCGCGCGCTTCACCGAAATCTGGAATCTGGTGTTCATCCAATACAACAGCCTGGGCGATGGGAAACTCGAACCGCTCCCGGCCAAGCACATCGATACGGGCATGGGCTTCGAGCGCATCGTCGCGCTGCTGCAGGGCAAGCCCACCAACTACGGCACCGATCTGTTCTGGCCCATCATCGAGAAAACGCAGGCGCTGGCCGGCCACACCGACGCCGAGCGCGAAGCGCACATAATCTCCTACCGCGTTATCGCCGATCACATCCGCGCGGGCACGTTTCTCATTGGGGACGGCGTGCTGCCGTCCAACGAGGGGCAAGGCTACGTGCTGCGCATGGTGCTGCGCCGCGCCATCCGCTACGGGCGCAAACTCGGCTTCACCCGGCCGTTTATGGCGGAACTGGCCGATCTGGTGATCCAGATGATGGGCCACGCTTTCCCGGAATTGCCCGCGCGCACCGACTTCATCAAGGCGACCATCACCGGAGAGGAAGAGCGCTTCCTGCGTACCCTCGACCAGGGCCTGGTCCGGCTGGACACAATTATGGGTGACATGCGCGCGCGCGGTGAAACGGTCATCCCTGGCAACGCTGCTTTCTTCCTGCACGACACGCTCGGCCTGCCTTTCGAGGTGACCCGCGATATCGCTGCCGAGCACGGCATGACCGTTGATGAAGAAGGCTACCGTGTCGCCCGCGAGGAACAGCGCGCGCGGGGCCGGGCTGCCGGCGATTTCCAGATGGAAACCGACCAGCACAACTTGCTTTATCCGGTTCTCCGTGATTGGATCGCGGAACAGGAGTGTGGTCGCGCGCTTGATCACGATCCGTACAGCAGTTTGGAAGTCGATACATGCGTGGCAGGCCTCGTGCGCGAGGACGGCCTGGATACCGAAGCCGCGCCCGGCGAGGCGGTGGAGCTGGTGCTGGACAAGACCTGCTTCTACGTCGAATCCGGCGGGCAGGTCGCGGATACCGGTCGCATCGTCGGCCCTGGCTGGGAAGTGGCAGTTGAAGATGTGCGCCGTCCCATCGAAGGCATGGTCGTCCATATCGGGCGCGTCGTTTCGGGACAGCCGCGGGTGGGCGATCCGGTGGTCGCGCAGGTCGACGCTGAGCGCCGTTGGGACACGATGCGCAACCATACGGCCACACACCTGCTGCATCGCGCCTTACGCAGCGTTTTGGGCAGTCACGTGGCGCAGGCTGGATCGTTGGTCAGCCCGGAGCGCCTGCGTTTCGACTTCAACTACGAGAAACCGCTTACCGCCGAACAGCGCGCGGAGATCGAACGCCGCGTCGTCGAGGCCGTGCTGGCGAATTACGAGGTCAACGCCCGGCAGGAGGCATACCGCGACGCGCTCGGGCAGGGGGTCACCGCGCTCTTCGGCGAAAAGTATGGCGACGTGGTGCGCGTGCTGCGCGTAGGCAGCGCTGACGCGCCGTTCAGCCAGGAGCTATGCGGTGGCACACACGTCACCCGCACCGGCGACATTGGGCCGTTCCTCATCACCGAGGAAAGCGGCATTGGCGCGGGTCTGCGGCGTATCGAAGCCGTCACCGGGCGAGGGGCGTTCCAGGCCATCCAGGCGATGCGCGCGCGCCAGGAACAGGCCGCGGCGCTGCTCGGCGGCGCAGCAGAGGAACTGTCGCAGCGCATCGAGCGGTTGCACAACGAATTGCGCGCCGCGCACAAGGAGATCGAGACGCTCACGCGCAAGCTGGCCCGTGCGGATTTCCAGAGCTTGCTGGACAATGTGATCGAGATCGATGGCATTCCGGTGCTTGCTGCCAGGGTGGATGCGCCTGACGCCGACACACTGCGCGAAATGGCGGACTGGTTCCGCGACAAAATGCAAAGTGAGTCTGCTCGCTCCGGCGTTATTGTGCTCGGCGCGGTGATCGACGACAAGCCGCTGCTTATCGCCGCGACGACGAAGGCGCTGGTGCAAGAGCGCGGCGTCCACGCGGGCAATCTCGTCCGTGACCTGGCGCGTATGGTAGGCGGCGGCGGCGGGGGCCGTCCCGATATGGCCCAGGCCGGCGGGCGCGATCCCGCCAAACTGTCCGAGGCGCTGGATAAGGTTCCGGCGCTGGTACGGGAGATGCTCAAATAGTGGAAGTCATACGCATTTCGCCAGCCGATGATCGCCATACCGTGCGCGCAATGCTCGCGCACGCTAACGAACAGCGCGTGCTGCTGGTTCTGCCATGGGAGACAACCCCATCGCTCGAAAAAGGCTGGATGCACCCGCTGGACTACGAGTTGCTGTTCCGTACGGCGCAAGAGCGCGAATTGGAAATCGCCTGGGTTGTCGACGATCCCGGACGCAGGCCATTGGTCCGCGAGGGAGGTTTCCCCATCTTCTCCAGCGAGGCAGCAGCACAGGCGCATGTCGCAGAGAAGGGCGCTTTTCCCCCCCTGCGCGCACCTGAAAAACCGGCCCAACCCAAGCGACCCCCGTGGGCTGAAGAACCGCAAAAACCCCAACCGCCCGTGCGCCGCCACCGCCAACCGGTGTGGCTCATCGCCTTGGAATTGCTCCTTGCCGGCGTTGTGTTGCTGACGCTAGTCGGCACGGCGCTAATGTCATGGCCATCCGCACGCATCGTCCTGATCCCGCAGGGCATGACGTATTCGCGCGTGGTCGCCATCTCCGTGAACCCAGAGCTGACCGAGGTCGATTTGCAGCGCGGTATCATCCCGGCCCGCCGCATCGGCGACGAATTCGAAGCCTACGTGGAAGTGGGCACGAGCGGGCGCGGGTTCACCTTCAGCGGGCGTGCCAGCGGCCAGGTGCTCTTCACCAACTTGCTGGGGCAGGACTATCGTGTTCCGGCGGGAACCGTCGTGCGTACCACTGCTGGGTCATACCCGGTGCGCTATGCCACCACGAACGAGGTCATCCTGCCGGCATTCGGCCAGGGGATGGCCTCTGTCGAGGCACTGGACGAGGGCACGCGCGGCAATGTGGACCCCTATCAGATCAACCTGGTGGAAGGCGTTGTTGGCTTTGCGGTGCGAGTGACCAATCCCGATCCGATTTCCGGCGCGCAGAGTACCGCCGTCGCTACCGTCATCGACGCTGACCGCGAACGGGCCTGGAATCTGGCGGCGCAGAAGGCAATGGCCGAAGCCTACAACGGCCTGCAAGACTCGGTATATCTCGAACCAGGAGAATTTCTGCCGAATCAGGCGCTCGTGATTCAGGCAACGCCCAAACAGGCGTACACGCATTTAGTCGGCGAGCAGACGCCGGTGTTGGGTCTGGCGCTGCGGTTGCTGATCACGGGACAGGCAATTCACGTTAACAATGTGCAAGCCGTCGCCTACCGTCAACTGGCGACCCAACTGCCGGAGGGCTACGAGTTGCTCGATGCCCGGTTCGAATACGGCGAGGCCGCGGAAGAGGATGTCGGTCCGGGCATCTTCACATTCTACGTCACTACACACGGTTACGCTGCTGCAACCATCGATACGACGGAGATCAGAGAGCAAATCCTGGGAAAGCCCAAAGAGGATGCTGCCGCGCTGCTGATGGAGTCACTGCCCCTGGCGCGCCCGCCGGAGATCACCGTCACCCCCGACTGGTTCCCTAACATCCCCTTCTTGCCCATCCGCACGCAGATCGAGGTTGTGCCGCTGGATTGGCAGGGGTAAGGATGCGGTCGACGAATTTTCGCGCTCTGGCCTTGGACCTGGGAGAACGACGCATCGGTGTCGCGATTAGTGATGCGCTGGGTATGGTGGCGCGTCCTCTTGAAATCTTCTCCCGTACCTCGCGAAAAGCGGATTTCGCCCATATCAGCGCATTGGTTGTAACCCACCAAATCGATGTTGTTATCGTGGGGTTGCCGTTCAATATGGACGGCAGCGAAGGCCACCAGGCCGCGTGGGTGCGCGATTACAGTGCCGCTTTGGCCGAAACGCTGACCGTGCCGGTCGAATATTGGGACGAGCGGCTGACGTCTGAAGAAGCTGTAGACATTCTGCGCGCGCAAGGCAAATCCACTGCCAAAGGCACAATCGATGCCGTCGCCGCAGCCGTCATCCTGCAAAGCTATCTGGATAGCCGCTATCTGGACGCACATCACAATCTGTCGACGGATTGAAAAGAGGAGAAGTGGGGATTTGGGGGCGGGCTGCGCCCGCCCCCAAATCCCCATGTCCATATTTTTGAAATGATGCAATCCGTTGATCATTATCGAGGAGTGGTATATGAAACGTTGGTTGATTTTGTTGAGCATAGTTCTGGCAAGTCTAACGCTGCTGGGATGTTCTTTGGAGACGCTTTACCTGGGATTCTACATCGACGGCAAAGCCGAGGAGCTGGCGCAACCGGCCGGAACCGATGACACGCCCATTATCTTCACCGTCGAATCGGGGGAGAGCGTGGCGCAAATCGCCGGCGATCTCAAGGCACAGGGGTTGATCGGCGATACCGAGCTGTTTCGCCGTTACGTGCAATACAAAGGCCTGGATGCAGGTATCCAGGCCGGGACGTACACGCTAGACAAGACGATGACGATCCCGGAAATCGCGCGGACGCTGCAACAGGCCGGCGCGCAGGAACAACAGGTGACCATCCCCGAAGGCAAACGTTTGGAAGAGGTCGCGGTGCTGGTGGCCGAACAGACGACCATCCCGGCGGAGACGTTCTTGCAGATGGCGCAGACCGGCTGGCAAGGCACGAACTTGCTGCAGAGCTATAGCTTCCTTGCGGAGGTTCCAATCACGGGGACACTGGAGGGTCTGCTTTTCCCGGATACGTACCGCTTGGCACTGGACGCCACGGCCTACGATCTGATCGACCGGATGCTGGAGAATTTCGAGCGCCAGGTAACGCCGGAAATCCGGCAGCAGTTTGTCGATCACGGGTTGAGCTTTTACGAAGGTATCACACTGGCAGCCATTGTGGAGCGCGAAGCCGTCATCGACGCTGAGCGCCCGGCTATCGCGGGCGTCTTCTACAATCGGTTGCGCGACGGCTGGCCGCTATCGTCGTGTCCCACCGTGCAATACGCGCTCGGCTACCGGCCTGATGAGGAAAGTTGGTGGAAACGGCAGCTCTACTTCGTCGATCTGGAGGTCGATTCGCCTTACAACACCTACCGCATCCAGGGACTGCCGCCCGCGCCCATCGCCAGCCCCGGCCTGCTCTCCATCCAGGCAGCGGCGAGTCCCGCCGAGACGGACTATTATTTCTTTATGGTCGATTGCACCAAAAACGACGGCAGCCACTTCTTCGCGCATACCGAGGCGGAGCATCTGCAAAACTTCGAGGCGTGCGGGGGCGTCATCAGCAGCCCGTAAGTCGTTTCTGTCAGCAGATTAAGCAGATTGTTTTCCATCCGCTCTGCGCCCCCGGGACGGGGGCGCAGAGCGGTAACAGTCAAAGTTCCCCCAACCGGTCGATCAGCTCCATACACGCGCGCCCATTGTGATACGGGCATTTCCAGAAGCTCACTTTGGCGGCCGTGTGATCGACCTCGTGATTCTTGGTGACGTGGCGGAACCATTCACCGTGCTCCCGGTCGACAAAGTACATCTCGATGAAGTCCCAACTGCGCAACGCGGCCTGCAAGAAGTGCGCCTCCCCGGAGAGTTGGTAGGCGTTGAGGAAACCGACGGCGGCTTCGGCCTGAGGCCACCACTCGAAATTGGGGTCGGTGATGCCGCTCGCATCCCCATCGTTGACCAGTCCCCCTTCGGCGTCCAATCCCTCGTCGTAGATCGCCTGTGCCATCCGCACCGCATACGCCTTTGCCTCGACGATACGGCGTTTGTCCCCCAGCACCTCCGCGGATTCCACCAGCAGCCAGTTTGTCTCGATGTCGTGCCCGTAGGAAATGTGATCGACGCGCGAGTTCCAGGCTTCGTCGAAGAACAACAGTGTGTGGAACGTCCTCGGGCTGATGATGCGGTGCATCATGATGTCGATGTTCTCCGCCTGGCGCGCGCGTAATTCCTCGCTGTCCCAGACGCGCATCAGGTTGGCGTAAGCCTCCATCACGTGCAGATGCGTGTTCATCGACTTCATCTCATTCATGTCGATGTCGCTGAGGCGCAGGTCGGATTCGAGTCGCCAATCGCGCGTGTAGGCCTCGAAGTACCCGCCGTGTTCGGGATCGTGGCTATTTTCCTCCATCAGGCGGAAAATGGCGATGGCTTTGTCGAGCGCGTCTTGTTCGCCCGTGGCGCTGTAGTATTCCGCCAGTGCATAGATGCCGAACGCCTGCCCGTAAATCTGCTTGCGGGGCCGGAGCAACGCGCCGTCCGCCCCCACCATCCAGTACAGACCACCGTGCATCTCGTCCCAGAAGCGGTTCAGGAGATCGTCATAGGCCCAGCGGGCCATTTCCAGGTATTCCGGCGCGTGATAGCGCTTGTAGGCGGCACTGTACGTCCACAGGATGCGCGAACTGAGCAGCGCGCCGCGCAGCGCGTCTTTGTCCACGACGAGCGTGTTGGAGATTTCCCCGTAGAACCCGCCACGCTCTTTATCGACCACGTGTTTGATCCAGAAGGGGAGGATGTTCTCCCTCAGCTCGGTTTCGGCTTTGCGGATGTAGGTTTGGCATGTTTCGTTCATTTCTCTTACCTGCTGATTGTTGGAGTTATTCGTGTATTACCTTGAGACCTAGATGGGTTTCAAAGGGGTCAAAATCGCGGTTGTTGTGAAGCAACCACATCCCATTGGCGATAGCAAATGTAGCGATAAGGCAATCTATGGTCTTGCGAACTGTGATTCCTTTTTGGCGTAGGGTGCGACAGTGTTCGGCGCTTTGCACTGCAAATTCCACGCCGCCGAGTGTGTAGACGGGCAGATTGAGTAGCGCAGCTTTGGCTTGTTCAAATTCGTTCTGGCGCTGAAAGCCCTGCAGCACTTCGCACAGAATGATGTCACCCAGGCAAAGCGGTTCACGCCCCAGGGCTGTATCCAGTCGGTCGGTTTGGGGTGTGGAGATGCCATTGAAATAATCAATCCACACTGAGGTGTCAATCAGCCACATCGTCAGTTCTGCCCGTCCGTAGCTTATCGAGATCGCCTTCCCAATGCAATTGCCCTCGCAAGGCGCGGATATTCTCCTGCCGTTTGAGGCGTGTGAGCGTGCGCAGCGCCTCTTCGATCACGGCTTTCTTAGTCTTGAGACCAGTCAGCGCCAGCGCCTCATCTATCAATGCTTGATCCAGGACGATATTCGTGCGGATCGCTTCGGTCATCACCTCACCTCCTGTTGTTGTGTGTATATTTTACCATTTTTATGTGTATAACACAAGAGGGAGGCCAGGCGCGAATGCCGATGCTTTATCCTGTTACCCCCTCCAACCCCAACTCGGCGGCGATGCTTTTCATCGCTTCCAGGACGACGCCGATGTGCTCTGACAATTCAACGCCGAGCTTTGCCGCGCCGGCCTCGATGTCCTCACGTTTGACGGCGGCCGCAAATGCCTTGTCCTTCCATTTCTTGCGTACCGAACTGACTTGCACGTCGAGGATGGATTTACTCGGTCGCACGAGCGCCGTGGCGGTGATGAGGCCGGTCAGTTCGTCTACGGCATAGATGGCTTTCTCCATGTTCGTGTCCAGGGTGACGCCGGTGAGTTCCGGCGCGTGCGCGGCGACAGCGCGGATCAGAGCTTCATCCCAGCCCATCTCGCGCATAATCTCCGCGCCCTTGAAGGGATGCCCGCCCGGTCCCAGGTCGGGATACCGGTCGTACTCGAAATCGTGAATCAACCCCACGACGGCCCACTGTTCCTCGTCCTCGCCAAAGCGGCGGGCGTAGGCCTTCATCCCTGCTTCCACCGCCAGCGCGTGTGTGATCAGGTGCGGATTTTTGGTGTATTCATTCAAAACCTGCCATGCTTCTTCGCGTGTTGGCCACATAGATGCTTGCTCCTTCAATACTCAGGCTGGTGAGAATCATGAATCATGAATCGTGATTCGTTACAGAACTTTGGTAATCGTAAAATCAATGCCCCCTTCGGTCTGGGCGGCGGCGATGGCGTCGGGTGAGCCGACCACGACGATTTCGCCGGCCTCGTTCATGCGGTCGAGGACGTTTGCAAAGGCGCGGAAGTCGGCGGCAGTGGTGGAAAGGACTTCGTCGCGGTAGTGCTGCCGGGCGGCGTCGCTGTAGCCAATGAGATAGCGTACCAGCGCACTGTAGCCTTTTGCATCGGGCAACTGGTAGGTATCGATGGCACCGATCGCACCGATAATGCTCTTGACCAGCTCGTCGTCGGACAGGTCGAGGGCACGCAGGAAGGCGCTCGTGCCGGTGTAGGTTTTAAGCGTGCCGAGCAGGTTGGGATCGCGGTAGGAGACATAGCTCAAAACGCCTGTATGCGGATCGACGATGCACATCGCGCCGTAAGCGCCACCCTGGATGCGGATTTTCTCCCACAGATAGGTGGTGCGCAGGTAGTTGACGATGACGTCCAGCGAGCCGTGGCGCGTGTAGCTCAAATCGAACAGGCTCGCGCCCTTGCCCACGTAGTTGACCTGCGCCGGAATGGTGAGACCCTCCGGCCCGGTAGGCGCGTCGGGCGTCCACGTGGCGCGCGCGGCCGCGGTTGCGGGCAGCGTCGCCAGGAAATCGGCCAACTTCGGCTGCACCGTCTGCCAGTTGTCACTGTCAACGGTGACGTTGCACAGCAGCGCGTTACGGTTGACGAGGATGCTCCGCACGGCTTCCAACTGCGCCAGCACGGCGGGCCAGTCTCGCTGCGCCTGTTCGATGAGACGGCGCAGGAAGAAGAGGTAGTCCACGCCGCTCATCTTCTCGGCGGCCCAATACGCCTCGTTGAACCGGGCGCGCAGCCGCGAAAGGGCGACGCGATGCCCGGCGGGAATCAGCGCGGCTTCTTCGCGGGCCTTCTTTTCGAGGAGCATCTGCATAAAGCGCTCCGGATTGTCCAATTTGACGGTGAGCAGCACATCGCGCAGGATCGCCAGCAGGTCGCTGGTCTGGGCGACGGTAGCCTTGCCGCGCAGGAAGAGCCAACTGGCGGCGACGTCGGCGTCGCGCACCATACTGTGGAACGTGGTCGGCGCGATGCCGCCCGTCTTCTGCCCGATGCGCTGTGTGAGCTTCACGAAGTCCTCGGTCTCCGTGCCGATTTCGAGCAGCGCTGCGCTGAAGAGCGTCGCGTAGGGCAGCAAGTCTTGAGGCAGCGCGTGCAGGTCGAAGCCCACGTCCACGTAGACGATGCCGTTGGTGAAGAGGTCGTGGTAGACGATTTGTGCGCCGTCAAGGCTGCTAATTTCGGTGGGGACGGGTTTGGATGCCTTGTCGAGGTCGGCCAACCTGAGGCTGGGGATCGTCGCCAGGGCCTCCGGCGAGTCGGCGGCTTCTTGCATTGCCTTGAGCCGCGCAGTATTTTCGATGATGGCGTGCAGGTCGTCGTCCGTCATCGCGGCGCGGGCTTGTGCCAGCTTTTCGCGTTCCGTCGCTTCCTGGTGCTGTGCCAGTGTGGCATCCGGCTCCAGTACGAAGATGCTGTGATGCGGATTGTCGAGCAGGTGCGTCTGGATGAGATTCTCGAAATAATGCGGATTGTCGGCCAGGCCGGTCTTGACAGCATTGAGCGGCTCCTCGAACGCGATTGGAGCGAACGGATCGCCATCGTGCAGCCAGGTCGTGAGCGCGCGAATCAGGACGACCAGCCCACGGGGATACATCCCAAAGTTCTGCTCGCGCAGTTGAAATTCGGTGGTGTTGACGGAAGCCGCGATGGTGTCGGGATCGATGCCCTCCGCGACAAGGGCGCGCAGCGTGTTGAAGATAAGCGCTTCCACTTTGGGTGTGTCTTCCCGGCGAACGCCCTTGAGGCCCGTGGAGAACGTTAGTTGGCGCAGGCTGTCGTCCAGCCCGCCGCCGATGACGTCCTCGCCCAGGCCGGAGTCGATGAGGGCCTTGCGCAGCGGCGACGCCGGGATGCCGACCAGGATGTGGCCCAGGATTTCCAGCGCGAGCGTGAACGCGGGATCGGTGTTCTCCGGCAGTAACCAGTTGATGGTCATGTAGGCTTTGGGCGACTCGGCGTCCTCGCTGACCGGATACGGCTTGGTGAGGCGGCGCGGGGCAGTGTAGCGCGATTGCAGGGGGATGGCGCTTTCTACATACCGTGCGGTGAAGTCCTTGAGGTAGTCTTGTACGAGTTGCAGTCGCTTTTCAGGATCATCGTCCCCATAAAAGAAGAAACGCGCATTAGAGGGGTGGTAGTACGTTTCGTGGAAATGCTTGAATTGCGCGTAGGTGAGCTGCGGAATGACCTCTGGATCGCCGCCGGAGTCGAGGGCGTAGACGTGGTCGTCGAACAGCGATTGCTCGCTGTAGCGCCCCACGAGGTTGTCCGGCGACGAGTACGCGCCTTTCATCTCGTTGAAGACGACGCCTTTGTAGGTGAGGGGCGCGTCCGGGTTCTCCAGTTCGTAGTGCCAGCCCTCCTGCTGGAGGATTTCGGGTGTGATGCGCGGGTAGAAGACGGCGTCCATGTACACGTCGATCAGGTTGTAGAAGTCTTGCACATTCTGGCTGGCGATGGGGTAGGCCGTTTTGTCGTTGAAGGTGAAGGCGTTCAAAAAAGTGTTCAGCGATCCCTTTGCCAGTTCGATGAACGGTTCCTTGACCGGATACTTGCGCGAGCCACACAGCACGGAGTGTTCCATGATGTGCGGCAGGCCGGTGGAATCCGGCGGCGGGGTGCGGAAGGCGACGGTAAAGGCTTTGTTTTCGTCGGCATTTTCCAGCGAGAGCAGTTCCGCGCCCGTGACGACGTGCCGGTATAGCTTCGCCTGTGTGTTCAATTCGGGAATCGTCCGTGTTTCTAACAGTTCAAATCCATGTAGGATGGTCATTATCGCTCCTTGTGTTCAAGATAGGGGATTGGTCATTAGGGATTGGGGATTACCCCAATCCCCAGTTACCAGTTACTAAAAGATTGGCAACGGCTCGCCCAACACCGGCATGGTGCGAGCGATGTAGATGTCCCACCAGGCGCGCCAGAGGGCGGCGGCTTCGCGCACCCAGTACCAGGCGAGGTTGCGGCGCGGATAAGGCTGCCGGTCGGCGACGTAGCCGATGGTGTCCAGACCCAGCGCGTCACAGGTGCTGAGCGCGCGCGGCAAATGATAGCGTTGGGTGACCAAGACCACGCTCCGCACCTGGAAGATGTCACGGGCGCGGTAGCAGGTATCGTAGGTGCGCCGTCCGGCGTAATCGAGGACGATGGCGTCGCGGGGGATGCCCTGTTCGAGCACGTATTCCAGCATCTTCGCCGGCTCGTTGTAATCGACGAAACGGTTGTCGCCGCTGAAGAGCAGTTTTTCCACGCGCCCGGCGCGGTACAGTTCGATGCTGGCGTCCAACCGGTCCTTGAGGATTGCACTCAGTACCCCGCTCGGCCAGTAGCCCGCGCCAAAGACCACGGCAACAGGTTTGTCCGGGACCCGCTCGATGTCGTCCAGGCCGTACATCCGACGCCCGTAGCGCGCGGTCAGCGTCCAAATGGTCCATGCCGCGCACAGCGTCCCACCTATGAGGATAACCAGCGCAGCTTTCCATATCCTTGTCCTAACACTTTGTTTTGTTTTAATCGCGAGTCCCTCCGTGAGCGAGGAACAGGAACTGGTAAACGGGGATTCGGTACTGGTACGCTCAGTTCCCAATCCCTGATCCCTTAATTACGAATTCCCGCCCCCTCATCTCGTTGCCCGTAACGCAATTCCCAATGTCTCGACTGCCGCGACGTCGGTTCCCCACGCAAGCAAGACCCGATCTGCACGATGATAGATGAAGATGGCGCCCTGCGATCCAGCCCACCAGCGACCTCCGAGCAATCTGGCAGGGGGATGCGTATTGTCGATTGGACCGGGAAGGAGTGGCTGTGGCATAATCTCCACCAGCGTGTCGTGAAAGTTGATTGCACTCTCGCTCGAATCCCAAACGGTTTGCCAGACGATGGCGTCAGCGCCCTCAGGGCCACCCCACACTTGCAACAAATCACCATTCCAATGAGCAGTATGCTCCGCGATGTCGTCCGCATCGATCTCGCCGTCGCCCCACTCCAGCAACGTCAAGTAGATCAACGCTTCGCCGAGAGTATCTGTACCGCTCAAAACCCATCCAGACCCCAACTGTGGCTGAAGAGATGTCACCATCCGTGGCATGTCATCGGCGAGATAGCGCTCGACATGCAGCAGTTGCGCGGTAGAGCGCGGCGGACGCAACACAGCCGCATCGACGGCAGTCGTTCCGCCCTGCGCGTACAGATCAGTCACAAACGCAGCACCCAACCTGAGCGGGAGTTGTGAAAGACCATCCAGCAAAGGATCGGTGATAAGACGCCATCGCGGCGTGATAGCATCGGCAATGGCATCGGTCAGGCCTTGTGCCTGGGCGCTGCCCGGTTGAGCGCCGGCATAGCGCCACAGCGAGAAGAGCGCGTCACCGTCCCCCACAGCAGCCAGGGCCAAGCGGTGATCCAGCGAGTCCGCGTTTTCGATCAGGCGGGGCAGGTCACCGTATTGATCCGGGACTGCCCGCGCGT
This sequence comes from Chloroflexota bacterium, assembly GCA_036845725.1. Lineage (GTDB taxonomy): Bacteria > Chloroflexota > Anaerolineae > B4-G1 > SLSP01 > DSWT01. The sequence goes on along the minus strand of DAIUDK010000019.1, from coordinate 25,146 downwards.
AACCGTAGGCGATCTGCCATTCCAGCACGTCGCGTGCGCCGGGCCAGTCGCGCCGCAGGTACAGCTCTTCGGTATCGGAGGCGTAGAGCGCGGCCACTGCCGGGGCTTGCGCCACCGGGTCGACACGCAGCTCTTCCCAGAACCAGAGTCGCAGCGCCTGCAGGTAGGGCTGGAGTTGCAATACCAGCGGCGGATAGGCGTCGTAGAGCCGATAGAGAATGACCGACATTCCAAGTTTGTCATTCACCAACGTCAACGGTGTGCTCCAACGCGCGAGCTGCCCGCGCGCATCGGATACTCCGACGGCGATCAGCCCGGCCTGAGCGATGTCGAAGGGCGGCAGCGGCGTCACTGTGGTCGTGCTAGATGGCGTAAGCGTCAGGGTGGATGTAGGAGTGAGAGAAGGTGTGAGGGTTGGCCTGAGCGTCGGTGTGGGTAGTGGAGAAGACATCTGCATCAGGCTCATGGCCCGCCACACATTCCAACCGAGCAGTCCCAGGACAGCGATGAGACCGACCAACATCGCCAACAGTATCCGTCGTTGCCTGAGTGTCAGAGTTTTGTACCAGCGCGCTTTCACCATATCCCCCATTGTAAAGAGCAGTCAGGGCTTGTCAAGCGCGCGATCCCGTTTATAATGACGTTCACTTTTGCAATGGAGCAGGTGATGGCAAAACTTTGTGGAAAAGGATTATGGCTGGCCCACTCGTATGACCTTCAGCGCGCGGCGGAGATGGCTGCCAGCGTTAGCGCGACGTATCTGTTGGTCAAAGTCGGCCATGGTCCTTACTACTTCCCTGAAACGACGCGCGTGATGGTCAAACGCGTGCGCGCGCTTGGCTATCACCCGCTGGCCTGGGTGCAGATCACCGACCGCGTGCCCCAGGATGCGCTCAAAGCCATCATCGAAGCCCAAACGCTCGGCTATGAAGCCACCGTCTTATTCCTCGGCACGGCTATGGTGACCGGAGATCAGATGCGCCCGCTGGCCGAAGCGTTGGACAACGTTGAGATTCCACGCGAGCGGCTCTTTCTGGCAACCCCACCGCCGGCCCACTTGCCCGATCCACGTGTCCTGGATGTACTCGCGCCCATCTGCCAGGCCGGATGGATGCCGCTGGCCTTTGCCGCCTGGGGGAACAATCCCGAACCGGTCATCCATCGGGACATTTACCAGACCCTGGACGCGCTCAGTTTGATCTGGGACAAAACACCAGAGGTCTACCCGGTACTGTCACCGCTGCATAGGATTGCGGGACCGGCCTTCCTGCCGGAAGAGTTGATCCCCTGGATCGAGGAACTATCGCGACATGGCTTGGATTTCTTCAGCGTCTATCACGCTGCCAACACCGAAAAGGTGCTCTGGCCGCTGTTTCAATCCCTCAATGTCCGCTGCCAGGATGAATCGGGGCAGCCGGCCACACCAGAGCCGTTGGCCGCCGGAATGCCGGACATTCCACAGCCAGTCTACATCACCGTGGCGACCAGCGATACAGTGTGGGGTATCATCAACCGGCATGGACTGACCAAGCAACAGTTCTGGGCATGGAACGCACACCTATGGGAAAGCCGCGGTCTGCCGCGCGATCCGGATTATCTCCAGGAAGGCTGGCGGATTCGGGTAAAGTGATTGCCAATCCAGCGGACTATGGTATAATTCTCGCTTGCCGCCAGAATTGGCGGCTGATTTTTGGGAAAAAGCTGTTTTCAGGGAGAGGATGAAATGAACCTGGTACAATCGTTAGAACGCCAGATGGCGAAGCCAAACGCAAATATTCCGGAGTTACAAGCCGGTGATATTGTCAAGGTCCACGTGCACATCGTTGAAGGTGACCGCGAGCGCATCCAAGTCTTTCAAGGGACGATTATCCGCCTGCGCAAGGGCAGCGTCAATGCGAATTTCACCGTGCGGCGCGTGGCTTCACACGGCGTCGGTGTGGAACGCACGTTCTTGCTCTACTCGCCGCGCATCGACAAGATCGAAGTACTACGCCACTCCAAGGTCCGCCGCGCGCAACTTTACTTCCTGCGCGACCGTCGAGGCAAGGCTGCACGCCTGAAGGAACTACGCAAGTAATTGAACGTGGCGTCACGCAGGCCGCTAATCGGCATCACCGGGCGGAAGGATACTTCCGCCCGTTTGTCGCATATATCGATGTGTGCTGTTGGAGAGACATACATCCGTGCCATCCAACACGTGGGAGGGACGCCCGTCGTAATCCCCCCGACGACGACGGAAGCGGATTGGGCCGTGCTCGTTAGCCAGCTTGACGGATTGTTGCTTTCCGGTGGCGGAGACATCGCCCCCCAGCTTTACGGCGAGGAAAGTGAACCGTGGATGGACCAGGTGAACGCCGAACGTGATTTCTCCGAGCTGGGATTAACACGGCAGTGGCTGGCGATGGAGCGTCCGCTCTTGGCGATTTGCCGCGGGCATCAAGTCCTCAATGTGGCCTTGGGTGGCACACTATATCAAGACATCACTGCGCACATCCCCAATGCACTGGATCATGCTTACGTGGCAACACAGCCGATGGAAACCCTTGCTCACAGCGTCACTTTGGATACGAAAAGCCAACTGGCCGCGATCCTCGACGGGACAACCTTCGATGTCAACAGTTCGCATCACCAGGCGCTCAAAGTGACGGGGGACAAGCTGGTTGTGACAGGGCGCGCACCAGACGGCGTGATTGAGGCTGTGGAGATCTCTGAACATCCGTTCTGCATCAGCGTGCAATGGCACCCCGAAGCAATGGTCAAAACGTCACCGACGATGTGGCCCCTGTTCGAAGCTTTTGTAAAGGCATCTGGCGGCTGAAACGTTCGAGTGTTTCACAAAAAACGGCAGGCATATGCCCGCCGTTTGTCATACAACAAACACCCGCTATCCCGCTTGCGGTTCGTTTTCTTGCAAAACAATCGGTCGCCCTTGCTTAAACGACTCCAACTGCTCCTCGAGTTCCTGCCGCCGAGCCTCAGCCGCCGATTTACCCTCTTCCACCAGCCGTTCGACACCTTCGCGGATGCGCTGTTGCAGAACCGAGCCAGACTGTGGTGCAAAAAGCATTGCTAACACTCCCCCTGTCCACAGACCGACGATCAAACCGGCAAGAAAGACCATGAATTTGCGCATTTTTAACCTCCCCGTCAATTATGACCCTATTATACGCTATGCCCGCCAGGATGCAATTATAATTATACTTAGTCGAAGAAATCCTTGTCCTCCTCGGAAAGATACTGCCATGCGGCGTCTACCTTGAAGGTGACACCCAGGCCAGGGCGATCCCACACCTCGATAAGGCTGTCTTTGACGACGGGATTGGGCAATCCGTCGACGATATCGTACCACCACTTGGGATTGCCGGTAGGGTATTCGAAGGCGATGAAGTTCTGCGGCATCACAGCCGTCGCATGGACGAGCGCCGCCAAGCCAATGAGGCCGTCGAACGTGCCGTGTGGAGCCATCAGGATGCCATGCAGGTCGGCGTACTCCGCCACCCATTTCAATTCGGCGATGCCGCCAATGTCCGCCGGGTCCGGCCCAATGATGTTGACAGCCTGTCGCTCGATCAACTCCTTGAAGTTGTGGCGCAGGTAGATCTGCTCGCCCGTGTGGATGGGTGTGGAGGTGCTCATCGTAATGTCACGGTAGACGTCGGCCAGCACGTAGGGGTTGTAGTCGCCGTTGATCGTGTCCTCGAGCCACATGATGTTGAGCGGTTCTAACGCCCGCGCCAGGCGAATCACATCGGTGGGCACCCAGCCGGGACCGCAGTCCAACGCGAGGCCCACCTCGTCGCCCAGTACGTCCTTCATTGCCTCGACGCACGTGATGACGTGCTTGAGGCCACGCTCGGTGAGGAGGCCGCGATTGGAGTGGGGCGCGCCGGGTTGCGTGTCCCCATAAAAGAAGTTGGGCACGTGACTGGGCATTGGGCTATGGAAGCCGATGCCCTGCTTGATGATGCTGAATTTTTCCGGCGACGCCTTCATCTTCGCCATATTCTCGGCGTAATCCTCCGGTGTGTAGCCGTTCATCTTGAAACGGACGCTACCGTTGTAGACGCGGACGTAGTCGCGCACCTTGCCACCGAGCAGCTTGTAGACCGGGATGCCAGCTGCTTTGCCCGCGATATCCCACAGGGCCATCTCGATCGCGCTAACGGCACTGCCCCACGGTTTGAAGCTGCCCATCCGCCGGATGCGGAGCATGACGCTCTCCACGTTGGTCGGATCCGCGCCGATGAGCCATTGTTTGTAAAAGAGGACGTGCGGCTTGAGATAAGGCTTGGCCGCTTCCGCCTCGCCGTAGCCATCAATGCCCTCGTCCGTGGTGATGCGCACCACGGGGTTCTGGCCGATAATGGCGCATTTCAGATCGGTGATTTTCATCTTTCCTCCTTCAGAACAGAGCGTATCACAATGCCAACCATACAAATCAGTAATTGCACAACGTCAGCGGCAGGTAAATCCGGTAGACATAGGTCGACGTGCGCACTTCATTGGAACAGGCCAGCAGCAAGAGCGTGTTTCCTGGCGTATGAACGCAGGCCCGGTTGACGATCTGGGGGGCAAAATCCGGCCCGCCAGAAATCGTCGTCTGCACAGCGAACGTCACAGTGAACGGTGCACCCGGCGTAAACATGAGCGGGCCAACGATAGCATTCTGTACCGAGTCATACTCTACGCCAGTTGGCGCAGTCAGCGAACCGGGAATATAGGTTGTGTAGGTGGGCACAGCATCGTAAAAATCGCGCGTGGTAGTATCGGGGAAGACAAGCCCGACGGTGTACGTCAGGCGCGTCCCCATCAGCAGCGTGCCCTGAGTCTTGGACGACAGTGTCACAGTCTTGACGAGGCTACGCCCCACGAAATCCTGCCCGGTCGCGTCCGGCGGTCCGGCGACGATGCGCTGCGCCGGTTCCCAGAAGTAGCTTCCCCCCGGTACAACCGTGTAGGTCCCCGCCGGAAGGTCGGCGAAGCTATACTGCCCCTGACTATTCGTCGCCACTGCATACGTCCCCGCGGTCACGGCGATACCCGCCAACGGCGCGCCATCAGCATCGACAAGTCGCCCAGAAATGTTAGTGTTACCCAGCGCCAGCCGGGCGATGAAGCCATCCGCACCGCCATTCTGCGTGGGATCGTGACCGTCTGCCGGAAGGGGCAAGTCCGCCGAGTACGTCGTTCCCGCCAGATACACCGTCCCCATAGGCCCAGGAGCAAGACGCTTGCCGCCATCGTCGTCGTAGCCGCCCAGGAAGCTGCCATACGTCAGATCATCGCTGCCCTTGCTCAGGAGCGCCAACCGCGCGATAAAAGCATCATCCCGCCCATTGAGCGTTGAGTCGAATGCGCCGCGCGTGAAGGGAAAGTCCGGCGATGTAGTAGAACCGGTGACGTAGACCTGCCCCTCAGCATCCACTGCCGCCGCCAGCGGGTGCGTCCCACCACGCCCGCCCAGGAACGTGCTGTACTGCAGATCCGCCACTCCCTGCCCCGCCGGATTGAGCCGGGCGACGAAGCCCGTCGGAGACGCACCGAGCGGATAGGTAGTCAAGAATGCACCAGATGTCACAGGGAAGTCACCCGACACTGTGACGCCAGCGATGACGACTGCACCATTGGGCAACAATGCCACATCCGCCCCCCCCTCGATCTCGGATAACGTTGCGGATGCGGAACCACCGAAAAAGGTGCTGTACAGCATATCCGCACTACTCTGTCCGGCAGGCCGGAGTTTGAAGAAAAACACGTCCTGGCAATAGTAAGCGAGACACGCGCTCGCGTTGGGATACGCGTTCGGCGTGCGCGGGAAGTCGATCTGCGGCGGAATCAGTCCAGTATGACCTTCTACCTCGCCGGTGACGTAGACTATCCCCTGGGCATCGAGCGCCATTCCACGCGCAGCGTTGACAAAGCCCGCGCCGACGTAAGTGCTGTATACCAAATCCGCCGCACCAGCCCCGTTAGGCCGCAGTTTGACCACAAACACGTCCGGATTGAGGCCGATATCCATATACGAAAACGTGCGATCGTAGGCCCCCGCCGTGGTGGGAAAATCGTCGGAGTCGGTGTTACCGACCACATAGAGGTTACCCGCTGCGTCGGCACGGATGCCCACGCCGTAATCGTCGCCGCCGAAATTACCCGCTCCGGGGATGTCCATTTTCGCGCCGCCGAGATACGTGGCGTAGGTCAACTGCCCGGCGGCGTTGAAACGAGCAGCGAACGCATCCGGGCAGGGCTTCTGTAAATCACCGGTGGGACAGTTGTCCGTGCGGCCATCATTTAGCACTGTGTCGAACGCGCCCGGCGTCACCGGGAACTGGCGTGACCATGTGCTGCCGGCGACATAGAGGTTGTTCGCTGCGTCGCGTGCCAGATCGTGGATGGTGTCGTACTGTAGATCGCCGCCCAGAAAGGTGATAAAGCGCCGTGTCTTCAAATCCGGTGTGTATGCGGCGACGAAGACCGGACCGGTGAATCCGGCGTCGGTGCTGGAGGTACTGCCTGCCACGTATGCCGCGCCGTCGGTGCCGAGGACTAGCCCGGTAAGGCCATCGTAGACGCTGCCGCCGATGAACGTACCGCCGATGAGTGCGCTGGGGTTATCGGTGACGGCCTGTGGGGTCGTCGCGGTGGTGGTGAGCGCAGGCAAATCCGCCGGGCACGCGCCCGTGCAGAGCCAGCGCGAGACCACACCGCCCGCCGTGCCAGTCAGTTCCAGGTCTACGCCAGGGTAGACATCCACCAGCCGCACCCCATGCCACGCCGGCACATCCTCACGCCACGTCGCCGGATCGGCAGTCGGGTAGAAGCGGATGCGTTCTGACGAACGACCAAACGGCTGCACGCCAAAGCGCGCGGAGATCAAGAGCTTGGAGATTGAGGATTGAAGATTGAGGGATTGCAAATTGGAGATTGACGGTACATTCTGGACGTCCGAGTATGGCGCATAGATACCTTGCCGTGCTTCCTGCATCCTGCTTTCCACATCCCGCTCCCTGTCCCCCGCATTCTGCTGCCATACCCTGTCATCGCCGATCCACAGCCCCACGCCGAGCGCGTAGAAGCGCACTTCTGGTGGAAACTGCCCGACATTTTCGATAAACAATACATCGTTGGGCGGATCAGCAATTCGCCCAACAATTTCTCGCAATGTAGGCTGCACAGATGCAGCCTGCACCGGTACCACCAAAAATGTCAGCACCATCACCAACATCGTCGCCCGTAGTTTTGCCATTGTCAGCCTCCTGCACTCCTCACGCATCACACTTTACGTTTCATTTGTATTCATCCGCCCCAATATCCGGTAGATCATCACGGGCGTCCCCGTCGATGTCCGTCACCACACCGACATCCAGCCCAGCGTCCCGCGCCGGCGAATCAACACCGATGTGATAGTCACCGCCTGGCGCATTGACGAAGGCTGGATTGCCAAAATGGTCGTTGGTGCGCGTCACCGCAGGATCGGCGTCGTAAGTGTTGGCATCCCAGAGCGTAAAATCGAACTTCAACGTCCCGTCACCGGGGAACAGTTCATAAACGCCACGCGTGTGTCCTGCGATGATGGTGTTGACCGCGTTCAATGTCACGTTGTACACGGTCATGATGCCCTGAGACTCCTGGGGAACGGCAGAAAGAGTAGGGAGTAAGGCGGTATTCGTCAATTCGGCCAGCCGTCCATCCATTGATTCGTGATTCGTGATTCGTGATTTGTGATTCGTGACTTGTGATTCGCTCAGCCGATTATCGGCGATGGTGTTGTGGCGCAGGGTGACGACAAGGTCTTCGCCATTGTTCAGAACGAAGAGTAGGCCACTGCCCGCATAAGGCGCCTGGTTGCGGGCGATGATGTTGTTTTCCAGCACAATATTGGCGCAGCCGGACGAGACGCGCACGCCGCCGCCGCTGCTGGCCGTGCCCGTCGCGTCGGCATACGCGGCGATGTTGCCGAGGATAGTGTTGCCGCGCAAAGTGATGTTCTGGCTCTGGAAGATGCTCACGCCGCCGCCCGCGCCAAGCTCGTAGCCGCCGCCGATGTTGTCGCGGATATTGTTGCCGCTGATCAGCGCGCCGGTCACACTGTCCATGTACAACCCACCGCCCAGGACGCGCGCGCCCTCTTCTGTGCCGATGTTGGCAGCGATGGTGTTCCCCTGGATAACAGGATTGGTCAGCCCGAACAAACACACCCCGCCGCCCTGGAAATTGCCGTAGACTGAACCGGTGTTGGAGACAATCGTGTTGGCTTCCAACCATACGCCCGCGCCGCCGCGCACCATGATCCCCCCACCCTGGCCTTCGCCCTCGGTGGTCATGTTGTCGTAAATGCGATTATCGATGAGCCGCGTGCCGGAACGATCTTCAACGTAGATGCCGCCGCCTTCAGCGTAGTCCCAGGTGGACGCCCGGCTGCCGGCGATGACGCAGTTGCGAATGACGAGCGCGTCCTGCCGGTAGCTGACGCCGAGCGCGTGAACGCCGCCCCCCGCGTCATAGGAGCCATAGGTGCTGTGATACGCGCCGCCCTGCCCGGCCGCATCCCCCTCCAGGATGTAGAGGTCTTCCAAGGTGACGGCGACGAATGGTGCGATGAGCACGCCGCGTCCCGTTCCACCCGTGAGACCGGGACGCAACACCGTCTTGTAGATAGCCGGATCGCGCGTCACGAAATCCGCCGCATAGCCGCCGCGCAACGTCAGCGATTTGTCCACCAGCACCACTTGAGTCACGTTGTCCGGGCCGTAGTAGCCGTCGGGTTTAGGCCGGGTGCTCGTCTCCCAATACGTATTGCGGGGGTCGCCGCCCGGATTTTCCAGGGTGTAGGCGTCCGCATATCCGGCAATGGCGATAGTGTCGCCATCCAGCGCCACATCGACGGCGTACTGGATCGTCTCGCAAGCCGTCGCGGGGGTGAGACAGTCGCCCGCATCTGTGCCGTAACGTTTGACATAGCGAACGCGCCCTGGGACGCCGCCGCTGCCATCGTAGGCGCGCAGCACGAGCGGCAGATAGACGTACTTGGGCTGGAAATAAGTCGTCCAGGTGTCGGCGTCTGGGTGCAGCGTCTCGACGTTGCCGGCCCAATCGACCGCCTGGACGCGGAAGTAGTACGTGGTGTCGCCTTGCAGGGCGATCGGTTCGGCCGGGCCGAAGACCGGCGTCAGGTCGGCCGGTGCGCCCAGGTCGTAGTTCCACGTGGTTTCGCGGGTGAGCCAATCGGTCCACGTGCCGGTTTCGCCGACGCGATATTGCAGCCGGTAGACAGCGACGCCACTCAGGTCGTCGCTGCCGTCGATCGTGACGGGAATCCCCTCCGGCGCGTAGACGATCTCTGGGCTGCTCAAGGTCGCGGTCGGTGCGATGCGATCCACGCTGAACGATGCCGCATCCGCTGGGCCACCGGAGAGCGTCACGTCCAGGGTATGGCTGATAGCCGCCAGCGCCGTCACATCCAACGTCGCCGTGTAGACGCCGTCGCCCTGCCAGACGAGGGCCTGCGCGACGCCGTCGAGGGAAGCCGCCAGAGCGCCGCTCAAGCCGGGAACGAGCGCGCCGGTCGTGTCGCGCACTTCCACGCGCGCGATGGCCTGCGTCGCGCTGGGGCCGTAGAGGGGTTGGTCGGTGGTCACTGCCAGGCTGCGCCCTTCCGCCGTGAAGGACGTCTGCGCCGTCGCCAGGACCACGTCCTCAGCGTCTGCGAGCTGCGCGTGCAGCACTTTGGGCCCCGGCTGCCAGCCCAGGCTGTCGGTGTCCCAGGCCAGGACGTTCACGCCGGCGGTCAGGGTCACCACGTCTATGTCGCCTCGCACCGGTTGGCCGGCCGCGTCTTCGATGGTCCAGCGCAACGTCAGCGGCCCGTCTTCGGCCGCGGTCACGGTCAGCGATAGGGGGAGGCTGGCCTGGTCAACGTCAACCGGCGCGCCGCCGTTGATATCGAGCACGGTGATGGCCGGGGCTGCCGTCGGAGCCAGTGTCCCGTTGTCCGGCAGGTCGTAGTCAACCTGGAACTCCAGGTGAGGATAGAGCGTCACCTGCCCGGTGAGCGGATCGTAGCGCAGGGGGATGGCGCTCAGCGTCAATTGCACGCCGCGCGCGTCGGAGTAGACGGCCGTCCAGAAAAGCTCGGCGGGATAGAGCGCCGTTCCGGTGAACGGCACCGTTTCGACGCCCCAGGTGCGGTCGCCGGCCTGCTGCAAAGGCAGTTGGACGGCGGTGGGATAAAGCGTCGTGTCGCTGGCGACGAGGGTAACGGTCAGGCCGGTCGTCCCGGCGGGGAGGTAGAACGAGCGCGCCAGCACCGGCACGAGCGGCCCGTTGCCCACGCCGGTCATCTCGCCGTCGTGCGGGACTTCGAAGCGCGTGGCAGCGCCCTGCGGCGTGATGCGGAAGACGGGCACGTCGAAGCTGGCGGTGAGCGTGCCGGAGGCTTGCGGTGCAGTTGGCGCGGCGGAGGCGGTGGCAAGCTGCTGCACGGTCACAGCGCCCGGTTTCCGCCGAATGGGCTGTGTAGGCAGACCATATAACTCGGTGCCGTAGATGCCGATCACATCCCGCGCCTCGAAATCTTTGGCCGCATGGTAAGTAGTGTAGGTGCGTATCGCCCGGCGATGCGCCTCCCCGGTGGTGGCAGCGCCGGAAAACAAGAAGCGGAGGAATTGGTAGTGGACCCGGTCGTGGAAACGCATTTCGGCGCTGGCGGTGGTCTGCCCGTAGGTCGTGGAGGCGTGGTAAGCAATGTTGCGTTCCAACACCGCGCGCACCAGGGCATGCGCATATATATTATATATGTTGGGGTCAACGGTGGCGTCGTAGCCGGTGGAGTATCCGGCGTGACATCCCACGTCCACGAAAACTGAACCAGGGAATAACGCCAACCCGTCCAGGGATTGGCGGGTGAAATCCTGGGGAACTGGTGTCGAATTCGACACATGATCGGCGTGAGAATTGAGCACGGTGAGCCGCGGGCCAGAAGCCGGATTGTCCATTGAAAAACGTACGCTCACGGGGCGCCAAGTCCCTGTCACTGTCGCGTCCAACCACAAACGATGGCGCGGCTTTCCGCGGTTCGCCGTTGAATACGTCAGAGTGTTATACCCAAAATCCCGAATCGACTCCACGATTGTTCGCGTATTACTCTGCCAGTCGAAATCCACCGTGCCATCCGGCTTCAATTCGTTGGCGATATTGAACGTAAACGCCGAGCCGGCCAACGGCCCTACCACCGCCGGTTTCTCGTAGCCGTCAATCATGGAGACCAGAGACAGCGGAGCGGGGGCAAAAATGCGTCCCAGGTTCCAATCCACGTCCGGCGCATTTGGCGTGGTACCGGCGCGGGTGCTGTAGGGGACATCGGTCATGATAAAATTACTCTGTGTATCCACCACCGTCGCTACATTGTGGTGAAGGCTGATTTGACACTTAATGCCAGCCGCATTGGGAAACCTCAGATAGCACGCTTCATCCCAGGCCTGTGGATCAAGAATGCGATAGAACGGGACCACAGCATCGTCGCCGATGATGGCGATGTGTTCGAGGGACGCTACAGGCGAGAGCGTATGCAACCATTCATCAATTTGATCACCCATGCCTCTACGCATATCGCGACTCATATAATAGGGCCAATCGAAGGTATACGCATTCTGCCGCACATCGACGACCACCCCTTGATGGTCGGCGGCATAGCGCCGGATGCGCTCCACGGCTTCGTAGTAATCCCGGATGAGGTTGCCATTTGCGTCCGCGCGTGCCGAGTTGACCCTGGTCTTGTTGAATTCGCTGTACAACCAGCCGAGATCGGTCAAGACCAATAGTTTGGGCTTGGGTTGCGGCGTCACCTGCACGCGGTCGCTGAGTAGAGCCTCGGCAAAGGGCCGTCCGGTCGCCACGACGTACAGATCGAGCGTGTAGGTGATATTCTGCGTCGGCGTAAACCAAAGCGAATGATGCACATCATTGGCCACAAAATCGGCTTGCGGTCTGTTGATCACCCCTAGCCCGTCATTCTCCATTTTCCTGGGATTGGCCCGGTCGTTGTTCACCACGATGTACAAATCCTGAGCTGCCATACACCCCGCCAGCACCGACGCCTGCCCCTCATCCAGGATCGAGTAGAGCAGCAGGGTATGCGTGAAGACCGTCGCCGGCGCAAAGGTAGAGCTGGACGTGCGCAGCTTGTACGGCGAGTTGGAGAACTCCGATGTGTTGCCGGCCGGGTCGGTGGCGGTGGCGGCGACAGTGTAGCCCTCCGGGAGCGCGCTCGCCAGGGTGACGGTGAAAGCGGCCTCACCTGTCGCATCGGTGGTGACGTTTTTAAAGGTGAGATACTCCTCGCCGTCGCCATACCCCACCGGGAAGTCGCGCGCGAAGCTGCAGACTTCGTAGTCGAAGAATTCCACGCGGTAGGTCGTGTTCGGCGCGCTGGAAAGCGTGCCCGTCACGACCTTGTCTTTTACCCCCAGAATGGTGGGGAAGTTCTGGCGCTGATTCGCGCCCGTGTCCGCGTCGCCGAGGTCGTTGGGGGTGAAACCGTCGTTGTCCAGATCCACGGGACGCCCGGTGTTAAGGTAGATGGCGTTGCCCTGAAGCGTGTTACTGATGGCGTTGTCCGCGATCAACACGCCCACATCGGCGTTGAAGGCAATCGTGTTGGTTGCCGCGCCCGTCCCGCCGATCAGGTTGCGCGACCCTTCCAAAATCCAGACGCCGACGCCGCCATTGCCAGCCGGGGTCTCGTCGGCGAGCAGGCCGATAAGGTTTCCTTGAATCTGGTTGCCGGTTGCGCCAGGGCGGTAGACATACATCCCGCCAAGCGCATTGCCAGCGACGATATTGCGCGCCGCGGACGTCGCGCCGCCGATCTGATTGCCGGACGCGTTTTCTATGCCGATGCCCATAAATCGGTTGCCGGGATCGTCGCCGCTGCCGGGGATTTCGTCCGGGTCGCTGAAGCTGCCGTCCTGGTACGTGCCGATGAGGTTGCCCTGCACGGTGTTGCTCATCGCCGTCCCATTGTCGATCTGAATGGTGACACCGTTACTGCCGTTGCCGGCGATGACGTTGCCCGCGCCCGCCTCCACCCCCCCGACGACATTCAGCGAGGCATCCTCAATCATCACGCCGCTGTAGGTGTTGGGAGCCAGGGCCATGCCGCTCGCGTCCAGGCCAATGAGGTTACCCTGCACGCGGTTGCCCTCGGCCGCGCCGCCCGCATCGGCCCAGATTTGAACGCCGTTGCCCACATTCCCGCCGATGACGTTGCGCGCGCCAGCCGTCGTTCCGCCGATGGTGTTGTAGGAGGCGTTGTGGATCGCCACGCCGTTGGCATTATTGGGGAGCGGCGTCAATCCGGTCGCGTCCAGGCCAATCAGGTTGCCCTGAACGAGGTTGGCAGTCGCCGTGTACCCACTGACGGCCTGAATGAGAATGCCGTACCCCCGGTTCGCGGCGATGACGTTGCCCGCACCCGCCGTCGCCCCCCCGATTTGGTTGTACGAACCGTTGTGAATGATGACGCCGTAGTCTGAATTGTCGAACGGCTGCGTCCCACTCACATCCAGGCCGATGTAGTTACCCTGAATGATGTTGCCGTCGGCGGGGGCTGTGAGCGCCGTGGGCGCTGCGACCAGAACAGCAGGCCCTCCCTCCCGCCACACGCCGTAGCCGACCGGCGGTTCCGTGGTGACGGCAGCATTGGTCGCTGCCAGCGCCTCATACGGCAAATCGGAGATTTCGACGCCGCCGCGCCCGCTCGCGGCGATGATGTTCCGCGCAGCGGCGATTGTCCCGCCCACGGTGTTGTTCGACGCCTGATGGATGAGAACACCCACGTCGGTATTGGGCAATTCGGCTGTGCCGCTGGCGTTGGTGCCGATATAGTTGCCCAACACCAGGTTGCCGCTCGTTCCTGCATACAGACCGACGCCGTGCTGCCCGTTCCCCGCGATGATGTTGCGCTCCCCGGTCTCCGTCCCGCCGATCTGGTTATTGGTAGACGTGGTGTAAAAGACCGCCACGCCGGTGTAGCCATTGTCCAACATAGCTTCCCCGTCAGGCGCGACGCCGATGTAGTTGCCGATGATGCGGTTGCCGGACGCGCCGATGTTGTAGAGCGCGTTGCCGATCTGGATGCCGTGCCCGCTGTTCCCGGAGATCACGTTGCGCTGCGCTGGCGTCGTTCCGCCGATGCGGTTATTATCCGCGCCGTCAGCAACGATGATGCCGCTATTCCCATTGCCCAGGCCGCTGTCTCCGGCGGCGTTGGTGCCCAGGAAGTTGCCCTCGACGACGTTGTTGTCGCCGTCTACGGCGATGCCACAGCCGTTGGTGGTCCCGTCGCCCTGGAAACCGGTAATCGTCATTCCGCGGATGGTGCTGTTGGAGGTCCACAGGTGCAGGCCGTTGGTGCCGGCCGGGGCAAGCACGCCATCAAGCCGCACCGAACGGTTCAACACAATGTCGATCCCATCAATGATGATCGCATCGGTGATATAAGGCAAGGCGCTCGTCGGCCGGATCACCTGCGCCACCGAGTTGAATTTGATCTCATCGGCACCTGTACTGGCATTGGCTTCCTGAATCGCTGCGCGCAGTGTGCAGAGGCCAGGCGCAGGAGTACAGACAGTGTGCTCGGTATCCCATGTCCCTGGGTCGCAGACGCCATTACCCGGGGTGCAGTCCTCGTAGTCCTGGGGGGTGTTGACAACAAAGAGTTGCGCAGGCACGGTCAGGGAAGTAGCATCGACAGGGGAGTTCAGCGGGATAACAAGCAACGCAAACAAAAACGTACACAAAACGGCACTCTTGCATAGCCTGGATGGATTCATGGCGATCACCTCCATACTGCATATGTTATATGGCCAAATATAGAAAAACCCCGACAGGAATCGGAATTTTTCCAAATGAGCATCAGCAGTTACTGCAGGGGAGCACCAGTTCGATCACAATGCCAGGCCCATCCTCCCGATTAAAGCTGCGGCAGGAGCCACCCACGCTCCACACGTGCGTCGCCACCATGGAAAGACCCAAGCCCATTCCGGCAACCTGACCGGTCGCGAATTTATCGCCCTGGTAGTACGGCATCCACATGTGGACTAATTGCTCCGGCGAGAGCGTCAGGCCGTCGTCCCAGACCTGAATCTGGATCTGCTGTACAGCAACTTTCGCCACGTTAACCGTCACCACCGGCATATTGCGCGGGTGGAATTTCTTGGCATTTTCCAAGATTTCCCACAGAATCGCTTCAAGGCTCCAACCGGAGAGTGTCAGGTAAACCCCCTGCACGGCTTCCAGACCAGAGACGACGATGTCGGGCAACAACATTTCACTGGCGACATCTTCAATAAGCGCACCGAAATCGTCGAGCGCGAATGCCATATCCGACGACACAACGCGCGGTGCACCAAGATAACGCACAATCTGCTCAACTTCGTTGTAAAGATGTTCCGCGCCCTCAGCCGCGTTTTGAATGAACATCAAAATGTCATCCTGTGGCATACTCGCGGCCTGCTCCACCAGGAATGTCAACCCAGTATAGATCGGAACCAGGGGGGTGCGCAGTTTATGCGCTATAACGGCGTGGAAGCGGCTCAACTCTTCTTGCAAAGACGTCTTCTCGGTGATGTCAGTCAGACAGATAATGCGTCCAGCCTCAGTATCCAAGCCGGCGGAAATATCGAGCATTTCCACTTGCAACCAGAAGGCTTTAGCGACCTGTGTTTCCGGGCGCACCAGGTAAAGGGGAGCCGGGGCTTTGTTAATGAACATTTTCTTCGGCCAAAGTGCCCAAGCCGCCTGCGGCTCGCGGAGATACTGCTGCGAGATGAGGTCCATAAATTTGGGCGGCGCGGTTCGGTCGATCTCGCGTCCCAGACCCAGGTACACTTGCGCCTTGATGTTAGTGTACTGAATCCGTTCCTCATCATCGACGATAACGTACCCATCATTCATCCGCCCCAGAAGATAACGAAACATCGCTTCCGAGGCACGCAGAGTCGCCGTGCTCTCGGTCGTCCGCCGGTTGAGGACTTCCTGGGTAAAGCGCAGAGCCGCTTCAGCGTGCTGGCGGGCGGCGACCTCTTCCTGAAGCCGCTCAGCCTGCTCTTGCGTGTGCTGAAGCGTCAGATGCATCTCGATACGGGTGATGACCTCCGCGGAGCGATAGGGTTTTGCCAAATAGTCCGCGCCGCCAGCCGCGAAGACGGCGCTGCGGTCCATATCATCATCAACACCGCCGCTGAAAAGCACTGGCATCGTCCACACTCCCAGCGCCTGCAAGCGCGTGTACGTGCCGAACGCCCCAACATCCAGCACCACCAATGCAGGCGCAGATGCGGCAACGCTCTCTGGGCTGACTTCGTCTTGGGAAAGTATACGGACGGTGTATCCACGCAGGGTAAGAATTTCAGCAAGAACTTGGCAATCAGCCACACGATCGTCAATGATCAAAACAGTAATCGGCTTGGCATTATCCATACGTACCTTCCTCTACCCATCCCGCTATATGACTATAGTATACCCGGAAACTAAATCGTTTACAAGAAGTCCAGTAATCGAATGATCCCTGAACGCACTCTGTCGTCACCCCTCCCACAACAACGCTTGCAATTCCTGGATGGAGGCAACTTGTGGCTTCCCCAGCGCCTTCAATGTTAACGCCAGGATGTCAGGTCCAAATTCGTGCAGGAAGGTGAAGGCCATCGCGCGCGTGAAAAAAGCGTCATCGAGCTTGAGGCGCGGGTCATAAGCGGCCATAAACGCCGCCAGCCCGTCGTAATCCCGATCCAGCCCACTGAACCACAGCGCGATCCATTCATAGTCACGCGCTCCCACCAGCGCATCGCCAAAATCGATCAGCGCGGAGATATGCCATTTACCATCCCGCTGCTCCAGCAGGATATGATCCTCGGTCAAATCGCCGTTCACCAGGGTCAGCGGCGTCTCCCCATCTCTGGCCAGGACGGATGCGAGAAATTCCGGGATTTCGACGACAACCGGCGCGGGCAGAATCCCAGCCCAGTACGCAGGCTCGGTAACCTCAATCTGCCGCCGATGCACAAATGCTTCCCAACTGGCCCGGTTGTGCGGCACCACCGTCAGTGAAGCCACCGGCACGCGGTGTAGTTCGCGCACCATCTCGCCCAACCCGGCAGCGATACGTTCGAGATTGCGATGCGGAATGCAATCGCGCACTTCGCGGATGGGCACGCCCGGCTTGAAGTCGATGATGATGTAGGGCCAGCGGATTCGATCCTCAAGGACACCCTGCGCGATAAGCTGTGGCACGGGCAGATGTGGATTAGGGCCAAGCAACGTGTACAACTCGCACTCCAGGTCAAAGTCCTCCGGACAGAACGGCGCATAAATCTTGACGACGTAGGCATCATCAACGACGAAAACGGCGTTTGTGCCGGGGTATCCGGCCTCCACGTGCTCTACTGGCAGAGCATGACGATGGCAAATTTCACGCACCACCGCCACCCATTGCGCGGTGTTGGTGAACATCTGGCCCCATTCGGTCCAAGTCGTAATGACGGGGAGCAAAGATGGCATAACTGCTGGTTACTTGTTGCTGATCTCTGACGACTGATCGCTGACAACCAGCCGCTTAGCCAACGCCGCCACGCGCACGCCCATCTCGTGCGCTTGCTGCAACGCCGCTGCGCCTGGCGCGCCGACAGCGAAAGGGCCAAAGTGCGGCCCCTGCGTCGTCCCCTGCACAACCATCCCCGCGACAAGCATCGCAGTGATGATGGACACATTCGTCGTTTCGTGGCCACAGCCCGCGCCGCCGGATGTGGTAAAAGCCGCGCCGACCTTGCCTTCCAATTGGCCGTAGATTTTGGCGGTGACATCGAACATCTGCTTGACCCGCGAGGCCATCTGCCCGAAGTAAGTGGGCGAGCCAACGATAATCCCGTCAGCCGCCAGCCAGTCGTCGTTCGTCGTCTGTGGCACGGTCTTCAGCACACATTCGACGCCCTCCACCGACCGCACACCCTCCGCGGCTGCTTCGGCCATGGCTTTGGTATTGCCCGTCGAACTAAAATAAGTTACTAATACTCGTGCCATGATTATCCTTCCCTCTTCGATCCACGCGCGACGTCAAGACCTTTCTTCGCCAACTTGATGGCAAGACCGCCGCCGGGCACCAACAGGTCCACCGTCTCCGCTCCCACGTCGAAGAGGAAATCGGGATCCAGAATCTTGCCCATGTACTGCTGGAAGGTCTTGCCGCCAGACTGCCACTGTCCCGTCAGGCCGTCGTATTCCACAATTGCCTCTTTCTCCCTGGATAGCCAGCAATATTGGAACGCATACACAGGGCGGTAGTAGAGATCGATCTGCGCGACGTCGATGCGGTCCTCCAGGATGCGCTCGGCTTTCACGCTCTTGATCATCTCGATCAGCACTTCGTGGACGATCGCCGAGGCGCGCGCGGCAGGCGGCACGACGACGGAGTCGCCGGCAGAGAAATCGTCGAGATCGTCACCGGGAATTTCAACGGCGGCGTATTTCAAGTAGTCGGTCAGGTTCGGCATCCGCGTGCTCGTCAGACCGTCGAAGAACACGTCGGCATGTAATTCCTCCAGGCAGTGCTCCAAACCTGCAAGCATGATCTTGCCATTGCAGACCTGATACTCCACGCCGTCGATCGTCACCGATTTGACGACAGCATCGTTGAAGGCCAACGGATAGTCGCCGCGCCGCTCGTAGACGTAGCGCGCGTCGCACACCACGTGCCAGAAAGGCTCGTAGCGTTGTTCCTTGTACAGCAACTTGAAATCGTCTTCCTTGGGACGTTGGAGCAGGCTGCCCATCTTCGCCATCGTTCCAAACGCATCCACTTTGTGGCCCCACGCGCGCCCCTCCGCCTGATCGACGGAGAGCTGCGCCTGTAGAATAAAGGCTCGTTCCTCAGTAAGATTGATCTCCATTTCGCCCCCTATAAGAAGTCAACGGATCAAACGGATTACAAATGTCCACATCTTCAATCACGCAACCTTTTTCAGTGGATACTGCGGCGCCAGTTCCTCGACCAGCCGCACGTTCTCCTCGAGCTGGGCGACGCCGGTCATGCCGATGGTGAAGGCGTGCACCGTCCCCAGACGCAGGACGTACTCGATGGCGGCACGAGCATTGCCCTTCAGCGCGCCGCAGCCGAGGACCTTCATCCCGTAGACGGCTTTCCCGGCAGCATAGAGCTTCTCGATGAGGGGGACAACCTTGGCGGGTTGCGCGTCCATGTTCACGCCGGCGTGATTGATGCGCACCATCGCCACATCGACCCAGGGTGTCTCCACGGCGGCGCGCAGCGCGCCCAGGCCATGGCACGAAAAGCCCACGGCACGCACAATGCCCTCTTCTTTAGCGTGGGAAAGCGCCTCCATCGCGCCGGCGCACTTTTTCGGCCAATTGGCATCGCTCAGCGCGTGGAGCAGCACGATGTCGATCACGTCGGTGTTCAATTCTTTGCGGAAGCGCGCCAGGTCCCTGACAATGTCCGGCCCTTTGCGTGCCATCGTCTTGGTGACAATCACGACCCGCTCACGGGGCACTCCTTGCAGCGCGCGGGCTACGTGCGGATGCGAACCGTATTGATCCGCCGCATCCCACAAATTGACACCCGCATCGTAGGCGCGGCGCAGCAGATTTGCCAGCCCGTCCACCCCCAACGCCGTCTGATCCGAGCGCCCGGCCCAGCCGTGCGTGCCCGTCCCGATCGACAGGCGCGAAACCCGTAATCCAGTATTGCCAAAGTCGATGTGGTCCATAATCCTCAGTCGTTAGTCCAAAGTCGAAAGTCGGAAATTCAAAATCTAAAATCGTTATGCCCTTCCCCACTTCTCGTAAGCGTCTTTGAAGGACATCCCCTTCGCAAAATCCTCTCGCATACCCTGTTCCCGGGCTTCGATCTCCTCGGCCTTTTCGAGCACTTCCATCGCGATCTCCTGCGGGACAACGATGACGCCATCCGCCTCGGCGACGATCCAGTCGCCGGGGCGCACGCGTACCATGCTCGTCAGCGTGCCGGGCATCCCGATGGGGACATTGACGCCGACGATGCTCCAGCGTTTGGCCGATTCAATGGGTGACGTTCCTTTGGCGCAGACGGTGTAGTCGGGAATCACTTCCAGCCCCAACCGATCACGGATGTAGCCATCGATGACAATGCCCTTCGCGCCGCGCTGCATCATATCCCAGCTCGTCATCTCGCCAAATTTGCCGGTGTGCGGCTCGCCACCGCCATCCACCACGACCACGCAGCCGGGAAAGAGGTACTCGTGCAGGTGCGGCCCGGTCGCCACCGGCTTGCCTTCCGCCTCGGCCTTCTCCATCGCCACCTTCTTCTCTTCCCACGAGGTCGGATCGCGGCTGCCACGCGCCGTCACCGCGACGCCTGCCAAATGCTGGTGGGGGAACAGCGGGCGGATGCTCAGGTCGATACACTGATTGCCATAGCCTAGCTGATCCATCGCGTCATAGAGATTCGCCACGCGGATTTTGTCCCACCGGGCCTGTAGTTCCAAAATCGAGGTTTGGTGCTCGTCTGACATTGTGATTGCTCCTTGAGAGTGAATTCGATACTCGATTCCTGATCGCTGACGGCTTTACTGAAATTATGGCACAACTCCTAATACGGTCAACAAGGGGCAAGTGCGCGAGGGTGCTACTCACGGCGAATCCATTTGCCTATTCCGCCAAACTGCGTACACTTCTCAGGGAGTACAAAGTATGGAGTCCGAACCCTTACTCGATACTCCTTACTCCAACCATCAGGAGGCATCCGCGATGAAACCAAACAAGATGAAAGCGAAAATCCAATCGGGCCAGCCCGCGTTGGGTGTATCGGTGATGTTCCCGTCGCCGCAGATTGTGGAGATGATCGGGGCGCTGGGCTTCGACTGGGTGTTGATCGACTGCGAGCACGGCACGATCGATGTGGAGAGCGTGGAGCTGCTGGTGATGGCGGCGGAAGCAAGCGGACTCACGCCGATTGTGCGCCCGCCAAGCCGGGACCCGGTGAACATCCTGCGCGTGCTGGATCGCGGCGCGATGGGCGTGCAAGTCCCGCACGTTAAAACCGCCGAGGACGCTCGCGCCGTCGTCGAAGCGGTGAAGTACCACCCGCTGGGCAAGCGCAGCCTGGCGGCGAGCACGCGAGCGGGCGACTACGGTATCGGCCTGACGGCGGCGGAATACGTGGCGCAGGTGAACCGTGAAGCGCTCATCTGCGTGCAATTGGAGGAGGGCGAAGCGCTGCGCAACATCAACGAGATTCTCAAAGTGGAGGGCATCGACGTGTTCTTCGTCGGGCCGTCGGACCTGGCGCAATCCATGGGATTTCCGGGGCGCACCGACACCCCAGTCGTGCAGCAGATGGTCTGCGCGGCGATTGACTCCATCGTCGCGGCGGGCAAGGTCGCCGGTTCCACCGGGCCAGACGCCGACCTCGATAATTATCTCAAACACGGCTGCCGGTACGTGTATACACACGTTCCACGACTGCTGGCGGCGGGGGCGGCGGCGTTTAGGAGGGCAATCTAGGCCGACCTGGGTCTAGCTAAAATCGACGTAAAACGGGCGGTGTGAGCCGAACTCAGATGGTACAAAATTCAATGGGTCAGGTCTCTCGCTCAACCATGCCCTCGCGCCAAGCGTACACAGCAGCCTGAGTGCGATCGGCCAGGTGCAACTTACTCAAAATGTTGCTCACGTACCCCTTGACCGTCTTTTCGCTGAGTACCAATTGCTCGGCAATCCCGGCATTGGAGTGTCCCTCGGCGATAAGACGCAATACCTCCAACTCCCGGTCGGTCAACGCGGAAATTGGACTGACGCCATCCCACCGCCCGCCGCGCAGCTCCCGCATCATCCGCGCAGCAACGTGCGGATGGAGGACCACCTCGTCCCGGGCTGCCGCCCGCACTGCTTCGGCTAAATCATCCGGTTTGATGTCCTTGAGCAAGTAGGAAAGCGCGCCGGCCTTGATGGCGGGAAAAACGTGCACGTCGTCGTGGTACGAGGTGAGCACGACAACCCGGCTGCGTGGGCTAACCTCCCGAATGCAGCGCGTCGCCGCCACACCGCCCATGCCAGACATGACGAGGTCCATCAGCACCACATCAGGGACCATCTCCGCAGCCAGACGCACGGCCTCCTCGCCAGAATCCACCTCGCCCAGGACGGTGATGTCCTCTTGTGCGTCCAGGTAGAATTTGACCCCCTGCCGCACGACCGCATGGTCGTCCACAATCAATACCGTAATTGGATCTGTCATGCAACACCTCCCCCCGCAGGGCTGATGGGCGCGCGAATCTCAATCCGCGTTCCTCTATCCAACCTCTCCACGTGCCATGCTCCACCGATGGCCTCAACACGCTCTCGCATCGAACGCAGTCCCAATCCCTTTCCCCGCACCGCCGCCGCATCGAAGCCGCAGCCATCGTCAGTGATAGTGAGCGTGACGGTCCCATCGTCGTAAGACAGGATCACGTCAGCGCGAGTCGCATCGCTGTGCCGGGCCACGTTCGCCAGTGCCTCCTGGGTCACGCGGAAAAGCGCCTCTTCCACATCCCACGGCAAAGCACCCTCGCCTTCAACCTGGCAACCGGCGGGGATGCTCATGCGATTCGACCAACTCTCCACCTGCTCCCGTAAGGCTTGTGGGAGACCAGCCTCTTCCAAAGTCAAGGGGCGCAACTCGCGTACCAGCGCCGCCAGTTCCTGTTGCGCCGCTATCGAAAGGTCTAGTGCCTTCGACACCCCACTCCAGGCCGCCTCAGGATCCCGTTCCTTGAGCGTCTGAGCCGCTCCCAGGGTCATCGTCACGGCAAAGACCTGCTGTTTGACCGAATCGTGCAGGTCGCGGGCCAATTGGTTGCGTGCCCCCAACGTCGCCAGTTGCTCACGCGTTTGCATTTGATTACGTACTTGCCGTGCCATGCAATTCATCTGCCGAGCCAGTTGGCCGATCTCGTCCAACGAACGATCGTGCACCACAACCGAAAAATCGCCCTGTCCCCAGGCATCCGCCACCGCGGTCAAGACGCCCAGTCGGCGGGCAAATCTGCGCGCGGTGAAAAAGCCAAATCCCATGCCGATGATACTGCCCAGGACGGCAAAGATGGGGATGCTGATCCCCAGAAAATACAGCCCGTTTAGGATCAGCTGGGATTTCACTGGCACAAACGAAACCAAACGCACGTAAAGCACACCAACCACGGAAGCATTATTTTCCCGGGACCAGATTGGCTGCGCTATCAGGATGGAACGGTCGTCGTGTATCGTGGAAGATGCCGCCCCGTTCAACGCTTGTTCGATGATGCGTTGGCTGTCCACCGGCACCAACGGATCGATAAACGCCGCGTTTTTCCCTATCGAGGCGATGGCCTCCGGCTCATTCGCAGCCAACACGCTCCCCGACGCGCCAATAATGACGGCCAGGTCCCCATCGGTCACGGAGAGGGACGCCGAGGGGAACTGGTCACGATTTGGCAAGGAAACCTGAAAAAAGGTGTAGGCGCTTCCTCGCGCCTGGGGCGGGATTTGTTCCCGCAGCCAGGGGGTCAATATGGCATCCTCGACGGCGGCCTTGGACGATGAGTCGTTCAGAAAATATCCTGCTTGGACAGCCAAACTAGCGATTCCTGACTCGATGCCGGTCAATATCAGCGTTGAACGAGAAAAATACCAGACCACAGAAAGGACGCCCATGATCTGGAGCACCGTCAACACGGCAACGGTGACAAGCATATAGGAAAGCGCCAACTTCCAGTACAGGCGTTTGAAGGGAGAACACGCGCGTTTAAGATGCAATAGCCAGCGGCGCATCTTCCAAAACATTCAGTAACTCGCTTCGTTTACTCCAGAATATCAAAGCGTCGTCGATAACAACCACTGTAAGCTCTATGCCAGCTTCGCCCGCTACTCACACAGTTATGCCGCGATCGACGGCGATCGGCGCAAAAAAACGAGACAGTTTACCCTCTTACTATTTTACTCATAATCATACACTTGGAAATCGAACCGCCTTACTTCACATCCCAGGATACTTCATACTCTCCGCCCATACTATCCCCCTTGAGCACCACCCGGTATTTGCCGTCTTTTTCTATCGCCAGATCGACTGTATCTGT
This sequence comes from Chloroflexota bacterium, assembly GCA_036845725.1. Classification (GTDB taxonomy): domain Bacteria; phylum Chloroflexota; class Anaerolineae; order B4-G1; family SLSP01; genus DSWT01. The sequence goes on along the minus strand of DAIUDK010000019.1, from coordinate 1,003 downwards.
CGCCGCGTCGTCGATCGAGGTCTCCCATATCACATCGCCGTCCGCGTTCTGCATCTGGATGTCCATACCGCCCTTGTCTATCGTTACATCGTAGTCCAAAACCAGCGTCTGCGCCGCCTTGGCCCGGACTGTGTACGTTTTGTTTCCATTAAAAGTCGTGCTCTGGCAAGAAATACTGTCAGGCAATTCTACACATGCCTCAGCGAACGTGCCTGACTTGATTCTACAACCGACCAGGAAAGTCCCCAATAGGATGCACAACATTGCCACGGCGAACCATTTGACGTTCTTCATTTAATTTCCTCCTTAATTCTTCTTATAGGGTTAAACATAACATCCAGCATACTCCATAATCTCCGGGCTGTCATCAGACTAGAGAGGGGGTTTGCACCGACTCAGGTAGGGAAAATCCATTCCACCCGCCAAAATTCTTCGGGCCTATACGAGGAAGCCGCTTTCGCACAGCAGAGTGCGCGGAGAGTGCTGAGTATTTATAGAATCTCTGCGGTTTCTACGCCTGCTCATCATCACCGGGCGAGAGGCAGCAGTATAGATGTACCTACACGTTCCACGGCTGCTGGCGGCGGGGGCGGCGGCGTTTAGGGCCAGACTTTAGCCCGGCCTCTCAGACGCGCAATCCCCTCCAACACCCCCACCCCGAACAGGTTCACCTGCGACGTGACCTCGTCCGGCGTGAGCGCCAGGCCGCGATCCAACAGCAGCGTCATCCCCACAACGTAGCCGAGGATTGCCAGCGATTTGAGCGCGGAGGGCACGTTGCTGAGTCGCGGCGTGACGGCAAACTTTGCCCCCGGTTCCTGCATGATGAGCAGGATGACCTGGATCAGCGAGAGCGCCGCTTGCAGCACGTAATAGACCTGCACTAGAAGTTCCGACCACGAGGGCCTGGAGAACCGCACCCAGAAGAGCGCCATGTAGAGGATGGAGATTAAGTACTCCGTAAAATAAGAAACGCAGAGCTTTTGACAAACCGGTCAAATGT
>DAIUDK010000018.1:0-52666 GCA_036845725.1 Chloroflexota bacterium | reverse complement strand
TCGGCAAGTGCCTTCGGCGGGAGTTTGTCTCCCCCGGATTATTGATAAGATACATCAGGAACGAAAGTATGCGTATACTTCAAGTTACACGACAATTTTATCCTTCAACAGGTGGAGTGGAAAATGTAGTTTGGTACCTGACGAAACATTTACAAGCGAGTGGGTATGAAGTTGATGTCGTCTCACTAAATCGGTTGTTTGATCAAAGCAAGATACATTTACCATGCCAGGAAAAAGTAGATGGCATTAAAATCAGACGATTGCCGTATTGGGGTTCTCGTCGTTATGCAATCGCTCCTAAGGTTTTATCTCTGGTGAAGTCCTATGACATACTACATATCCATAGCGGAGACTTCTTTTTAGATTATTTGGCATTGACAAAGTTTATTCACAAAAAGTCCTTAGTGCTCCACACTCATGGTATGTTTTTTCATACCCCCTTTGCTCGCAAATTAAAGGAATTTTATTTTCACATAATCACACGTCTGGATATAACTCAAATTGCAGCAGTCATTTGCGATAGTACTCACGATTACGAAATGCTGAGGCAAGTGACACCTGAACAGAAACTCTTTATGATTCCCAATGGGATTGCATATGATAAGCTATCAGTTTTTGGTAGTGAGCAGCGTGACCCCAATTTGTTGATTACGGTGGGGCGACTGGCTGACAACAAACGGGTAGATAGATTGTTGCGTGCGTTTGCTTTAGTGATAAAGCAACGTCCTATGGCTAAATTAGTCATTATTGGACCAGATTGGGGAGAATTGGCCTCTCTCAAAACTCTGACAAACACTTTAAAGCTTAACGATCATGTGAATTTTCAGGGCGAAGTTTCGGAAGCTGAACTTTTACACTATCTTAGTCGTGCTAGTCTATGGCTTACGGCTTCGATCTATGAATCATTTGGGATTGCATTGGTCGAAGCAATGGCATCTGGTTGTGTGTGCGTTGTACAACCATTAGCTCCATTTCGACAGTTACTTGAAGAATCAACTGAAGGGTTTTACACTGATTTTGAGCAACCAGAACAAGCGGCCGTTCATATCCTCAAGGCTCTGGCATTATCTCAGTCAGAACGACAGAGGATCATTACTGCAGCGCGCACTAAAGCTGCGCAATTCTCCTGGGATACAATTACGCAGAGTATTCAACAAATATATGCGCAGGTGATTAGTATATGAGCGTTTCGGGCGATAAACTCAAAGATAAGGTCAATATTTGTGGGGTTGCAATAGATAACTACGCCTTTGCAGAAGTTATTCAGAAAACGATAGCTCACATTTTATCAGCTCAAGTTTCACCTCAATATATTGTTACCCCTAATGCAGATCATATTTTGCAGTTGCAAAATGATACTATTTTACGGCGGATTTACCAGAATGCTTTTTTGGTAGTGCCTGATGGCGTATCACTTTTATGGGCGGCTAAACTTTTAGGCACACCTTTAAAGGAACGTGTAAATGGAACCGATCTATTTGAAGCTTTATGTGCAACAGCTGCGCAAAACAAACTTCGAGTATTTCTTATGGGAGGGAGGCCTGGTTCTGTAGATAAAACCGCAGTTATATTGCAGACGAGACACCCTGATTTACAAATTGTGGATACAGACTGCCCACCTTATGGCTTTGAGAAAGACAGCGACGAATTGGCGCGTATTAAAGCCAAGATTACACGAGTTGTACCTCATCTTTTGTTTGTTGGTCTAGGGACACCTAAACAAGAAAGATGGATTTATGAAAATTATAGAGACCTAAATGTGCCTATGGCTATTGGCATTGGCGCAAGTTTTGAATTTGTTTCTGGCATAGTGGCGCGCGCCCCTAACTGGATGCAAAAAGTGGGGCTGGAGTGGTTTTTCCGTCTCCTCATCGAACCCCGCCGTCTCTGGAAACGCTACTTCATCGGCAATCCCCTTTTCCTTTGGCACGTTCTCAAGCAGAAGTTAGGGCTGTTACGCTTACCGGGGTAAATAAACACACTCACCCTCAAGGTATAGTGTTTAATTTTGTGAGCAAATCGCATACGTGTAAATCATGCAACAATCAGGTGATGTAAACCATTACACACGGACGGCGCGGGTCGCCTTGCAAACGCACGCTACAATACAGCTCTTGCAGGCTTTTGCAGCGGCGCAGATGCCGGCCATCGTCTTCAAGGGGCTGGCGCTGCGCGAGCGGGTGTACATCACGCCGGAGCAGCGTGTGGCTTCGGATGTGGACTTGTTGGTGCGCCGCGTCGATTGGGAGCGTGCGGACGCGCTATTGGTTTCTCTCGGATACGCAGTCTCCCCTGATGAATACGACTGGACCGCCGATTTTGCCCGCGAGTTCATGGGCGAAACGCCCTATCGCAAAGGCGCGATGGTCATTGACTTACACTGGGAACTGACGGCCATGTCCTGGTTTCGCGCCACCACCGCCTTCGACCTCGACGGCCTTTGGGTGCGCGCCGTTCCCACCGAAATCGCCGGCGCGCCCGCGCTGCGCCTCTGCCCGGAAGATGAAATCCTCCACCTGTGCTATCACACCGCCGTCCACCACGGCCTGGCGCATCCCCACGGCTATCGTGACATCCTCGGCGTCCTGCGCGTGGAACGCGACACCCTCGACTGGTCCGTCCTGGCCGAACGCGCCCGCGAGTGGCGGGTCAGCGTGGCGGTGTGGGCGGCGCTCAAAGTGGCAAGGGGCAGGATGCAGGAGGCAAGAAGCAAGAAGCAAGAAGCAAGAAGCAAGAATCAAGAATCAAGAATCGAGAAACGAGCAATCAGCGACCAGCAACCAGCAACCAGCAACGCGAATCATACAACCCACAACCCACAACCCACAACCCATAACCCGGAGGACGACCTGATTCCTGAGGCGGCGCTCGATGCGTTGCGGGTTCCGCGGTGGCGGCAGCGGCTTTTGCAGCCATTTGTGCGGCGGGCGATGACGGGGGAGGCGGCGCTGGTCTCCGGCACGATGCGGTTTCTGGGCGTGCTGCTCGTGGATCGCGTGTGGGATCTGCCGGGTGTGGTGCTGCGCGGCCTGTTCCCCGGACGGCGCTGGCTGCAACTGCGTTATGACCTTTCCCCACGGCAGGCGTTCTGGCGGCAGTTCACCTATCCCCTTCAAGTCCTCGCACACGGCACCGGCGCATTTCTACGCTCCGTAATTCGCCATTCGTAATTCACCGTTCGCCATTTTCCATTCTCGAACTTGTGATACAATGAAAGCAATCAGATACGAAAGTATAATGATTTGCTGTATCGAGGTTCGGAGGAGGATAAGATGACGGTGTTGGCAAAACCGATAACCAGGCAGGGTGCTTTGATTTTGGGGAAGAACCTGTTGAACGAGGCTGGCCTGGAAAGACAGGTGCGCATTATTGTGAAGCTGGGTGAAATTCGTATTGTGGCTATGCCTGCTTCTGACCCGGAAGTGCTCTTGGCAGAATTAGCTGGTTGTTTGGGTCAAGAACCGGCAGCAGAGTATGACTTTAAATTGAAAGTAGGACACTTGTATGAAGCTCGTTGAAGTCGTACAAGGCAATGTATATGTGATACCAATGTCTTGTATATGTACTTGCGTGCTGATCCATTGCATTTGGCGAGCATTGAGCATTTTCTTACACGGATTGTGCGTGGTGAATTAACGGCCTACGTGAGTCTGTTGGTAGTCGATGAGCTGTTTTATCGTTTGCTATTAGCCCTGATTAAGGAGCACACGGGGCGCAATCCTCTGAATGTGTTGCGTGAAGATTTGCCTGGTGCAATTTCGGTTTATGGCCCACCCATTACGCAGGCAGTGCATAATCTGCTTACATTACCCCATTTCATTCTGGTAGGTACGGATCCCAGTGATTTCACAACGATGTTGAATAACATTACGCAATTTGGCCTTTTGCCACGCGACGCATTGCATGTCACCTTGATGCAACGCTTGCAGATCACGCAGATAGCATCGGATGATGCGGATTTTGACCGGGTGGCCAGGCTTGAACGTTATTGGATTGTTAACCCGCCCATTACATAATGGTTTTTGACCCACACTGGGAACTAGCGGTGCTGTCCTGGTTCCACATCCCCGCTGTTTTTGACCATGTCAGCTTTTAGGCGTACGTCATCCCTACGGAAATCGCCGGCGCGCCCGCGCTGCGCCTCTGCCCGGAAGATGAACTCCTGCACCTGTGCTATCACACACCGTCCACCACGGCCTGGCGCATCCGCACGGCATCGCGCCATTCAGAAATGGCGGCGACATCCTCGGCGTCCTGCGCGTGGAACGCGACAACCTCGACTGGTCCGTCCTGACCGAACGCGCTCGCGCCTGGCGGGTCAGCGTGGCGGTGTGGGCGGCGCTCAAGGTGGCAAGGGGCAGGATGCAGGAGGCAAGAAGCAAGAAGCAAGAATCAAGAATCGAGCACCGAGCATCCAGTAACTCGTATCACGCATCACGAAGCGGAGCTAATTCCTGAGGCGGCGCTCGATGCGTTGCGGGTTCCGCGCTGGCGGCAGGCATTGTTGGCTCCATTCGTCCAACAGGCGATGACGGGGGAGGCGGCGCTGGTTTCGGGGACGATGCGGTTTTTGGGTGTGCTGCTCGTGGATCGCGCCTCCGCGTCTGCGTGGGCGACGTCTGCGTGGGGCTGTTTCCCGGTCAGCGCTGGCTGCAATTGCGCTATGATCTTTCCCCTTGGCAGGCGTTCTGGCGCCGCCAGTCCGCTGGCGTCATTTACCTATCCTCTGCAAGTCCTCGCGCGTGGCGTCGGCGCCCTGGCGAGTGCTGTAATCCATAATTCGTAATTCGTCCCCGCTCCCCGTCTGCATTTTGATTTTAGCTTTCATCTGGGGTATAATATGTCATATCAAGCAACGGAGATAGCCTGTGAAGCTGGGTGAGGTTGTCAGACAAGTGAATATAGATTCGCGCAAGCTGACGGAGTATGCGCTTAATCCTGAAGCCCCTTGGGGACGGCACAAGGCGTTTGTCTTTGCACGTGTGTTGGGCTTCACACTTGAAAATTACGCGGACTTGCTATCGCAGATCGAAGAACATGTTTTGGAGGGTGAAGCGGTGTTACATAGTGAGGATGTCTTTGGGCAACGTTATACAGTAGATCTACCGGTGATGGGGCGTGAGGGACAAAAAGGTATTGTCCGTACCGGTTGGTTGGTCTCTCCAGGTGCAGACGAAGCCCGGCTGCTCACGTTGTACGTGCGGAGGTGAGATATGCCAGAACTTTTCGATGTTGTTGAGGTGATTGCAGACATTCCAGAACGCCAGTTATACACCGGTATGCAAGGTACAGTCGTGGCAGTTCATGCAGAGGATGCCTATGAGGTCGAATTCACCGATGAAGCGGGTGAGACGCTGGCTTTGCTGGCTTTACATCCACACCAATTTATCGTGGTGTGGAGCGCCGGTAAGCCTGTCTCTATTGCGGAGCAAGTGACCACCTTGATGAAAACACTTCCCGAAAGCACCGGGCAAGAGGTCTTGAACTATGCCCGTTTCCTTTCTGCCCGAAGATACCATACACAACGCCAGCATGTCGCCGGCTCGATGGCGGTCCGGTAAGTAAAGCCTTCAGGAATTTCCTTGTATGTGGTGTGTGCTTAGGCAGTCGCTTATCATGAGGCAGGCAAATTCACAGGAACAGGTCTGCTTCGATGGCTGAATTGCTTCCAAAATCGGCGGCAGCCTACACGCAGCTTGCTAAAACCACCCTCCCACTGGCGCACGTCTCCGAATTGCTTCGACTGTTTCAGCAAGCCGGCTTACCGCTCATCCTCTTGAAAGGCATTGCCTTGCTAGAACGGGTCTATCCGGCGGCGGAACAACGCCCAATGCAGGATATCGACGTGTTGGTGCGCCGGGCGGATTTCGAGCGCGCCGCCGCTTTACTGCAAACCCACGGGTATCAGTTCTCCAACAAGGCGAGCCTTTGGAATGAAGCGTTTGCCCGCGAGTTTATGGGCAATGTCGCCTACAGCAAAGCGGGCGTGGCCTTCGATGTGCATTGGCACCCCGTCACCATGTCCTGGTTTCGTCTTACCACCGCCTTCGACCTGGCCGGCCTCTGGACCCGCGCCATCCCCACGGAAATCGCCGGCGCGCCCGCGCTGCACCTCTGCCTGGAAGACGAAGTCCTGCACCCGGTAATGTGTACAGCGTGGTTTTCCCGACTGAAGTCGGTGTGTACGTGTATACGCCGGCTTCAGCCGGTTTCCCCGGCACATACGATTACCGGATTATTTCTTTAACTTTCATCAGCGCCTGCCATCTGTCCTGAAACAAGCTTTTCAAGTTCGTTCCCCCCCTTAATCCCCCCCGATGGGGGGAGAGCGCCGCGCAGGGCGCGGCGGGGGCGCACAGCGCCATCTTCCCCCCTTTGGGGGGAACTAAAGGGGGGCATTTCCCCACCGCGCAGGGCACGCAAAGCGCGGGCCGCGCGTTCCGTTCGCCAGCCAAAATGTGCGCGCACACTGCGCACCGAGGCCGCGCACGCGCCGTCGCGGAGCGCTTGTTGTACTGCCCCCGCATCCGCTGCGACGGCATCCGCTGCGGCGGCATCCGCTGCGGCGGCATCTGTTGCACCCGCATTCGATGCGGCATGATTTATCTCGTCAGGTGTTTCCCGTGTTTCCCAAAAACCGTTTCCCGGTGTTTCCCCAAGTGTTTCCCGATTCGCAAATTGAACTCCTTTTCCGTTTTGTTCGCGATTTTTCGACTCGACGACAGCGACGACATCGACGACAGATGCAGCGGTAACGGGTAACATCGGCGGGTACAGGTTTGGTGCGATTTCGGCTTCTGGCGCTATCTCTGGCCCTCTCTCCACTTCCGTCTGCGTCTTGCGCTCTCCCTCTGGCAAGCCTGCCATCCGCAACTTCCGCAAAGCGCGCGCTGCACGCCGGTCGCCCCAACGGAACTGTTCCATAACGGCACGCACAGTCATCCTGCCTCCTGCCCCTTGCATCCTGCCCCCTGCCTCTTGCATCCTGACAAACACCGCGCGGGCATCCGCGCTCAGCCCCACCAGGCGCGGATCATCGTCGCCGTCCAGATCGAGCGGCGGGGCGGGCGCTCTGAAGTTGGGCGTGCTCACCCGGGTGAGCCGGTGCCCCTGCAGCACCAGCGCGTCGCCGGGCGGCGATAGCGTCTCCGCACCCTCCATATCCAGCACCACGCGACTGTCCACGCCGGTGGGCAAGGCCAGCGCCACCCGCAAGGGGATGTTGGCCTTCAGGTCGCCGGGGATGATCTGCACGCTGGGCCGTTGGGTGGCCAGCAGCAGGTGCACCCCGGCGGCGCGTCCGATCTGCGCCAGTCGCAGCAAAATCTGGGTGTCATCTTTGGAGGCCAGCGTCACCTCCGCGAGTTCGTCCACCACCAGCACGATGGGCGTGCCGCGCCAGGCGTTGTGGCCCTGCTGCTGCATCGCCGTCAGGCGGCGGCGCGTCTCCTGGAACAACGCGACCAGCAGGCCCGTCGCCTCGTCCGGCTCTGTCACCAGGCGCGCCATGCGGCGCTTGTAGCGGCTCAGTTCCACCATTTTCAGGTCCAGGCCCCACACCTCGGCGCGGTCCAGCAGCAGGTGCAGGCAGGCGTAAATCAGCGTGCTCTTGCCGCTGCCCGTGGCCCCGGCGAAGAGCGCGTGCGGCGCGGTGGCCAGATCGACCCACAGCGGCCCGCGCGCGCTGCGGCCCAACGGCAGGGGCAGGCGGTAGCTTTCGGGCGGCAACCCTAGATCGGCCAGGGTACACGCGGCGGGCTTTGCGGCCACGCGCTCCTGCGGCACGGCCAGCCACACGCCCGGCGCGCGGAAGGCCAGCGCGGCCTTCATCCCGCCCAGGCGGGTGTTGAGGTCCACCAGGAACTCGGCGTTGAAGCGCGTCACCCGCACGCCCACGGGTGGCTCCGGGCAAAAGGTATAGTCGAGGCTAGCGCCTTCCGGCCCATCGGGCACAAAGACACCGATACTCTCATTGAAGCATAGGAGTGCCTCAAAGTCCATGCACTTGAGGTTCATGTTTTAGCATTATTCGTAATTCGTCATTTGCACCTTCCCTTGTGTGTGTTACAATGCCCATTGTTTTACCATCGATTCTACTATCCATTATCATGTACCGATGTGCGACTTCGGGCTATGTCCAAGGAGGGGGATTTATGCTCAAGCGGTTTACGCTGAAGTACGTACTTGTGGCGCTTGTGCTGGATGTCGCATGTGTCATTGCAGCATTGCGCCTGGGGACCTATCTGCGTGTGACGCTGCCCTATGGTCTGGTCGAGTTCAATCCACTTTATCCCGATGGCATCCCCCGGGCGCCGTTTTATTACATGGCGATGGTGTTGTGGCTCCTGGTGGCCCTGACGGCTTCGCTGTACGATCCCCGCAAAAACTACAAAGCCATCGATGAATTCCAGACGCTCACTATCACGCTCGGTGTGTTCTGGCTGGCGGTCGCGGGCGTGCTTTACTTCTCCTTTCGCGATACCTCGCGTGTGCTGATTTTGTATGCGGTGGGGATCGATGTGGTGCTGTCGATGTTGTGGCGCGTGGTGGCGCGCATTGGGTTCCGCGTGCAGCAGCGCCGTCTGGCCGGCGAGACGCGGGTGCTTATTGTCGGCGCGGGAACGGTGGGCCATCGCGTGGCCGAAATGATCGAGGCTTACGAGTGGGCCGGGTTGCGGCTGGCGGGTTACCTGGATGACGACCCGCAAAAGCGGTTGGCGGACCGCTCCGTTTTGGGGGCGTTGGACGACATTCAGCGGGTGGTGGGAGAACGGCGCATCAATGATGTTGTCCTGGCCCTGCCGCCGGGCGCGCACGAGCGTCTCAATGCGGTGGTCTCGCAGTTGCATGAGTTGCCCGTCAACGTGCGCATTATCCCCGATTACTTCAGCCTGGCGCTCTACCGCGCCACGGTCGACGATTTCGGCGGCATCCCGATGATCAACCTGCGCGATCCCGCGCTCAACGATTACCAGCGCCTGGTCAAGCGCTTGTTCGATTTGGTCGCCGGTACGCTCATCACCCTGCTGGCGCTGCCGCTGATGGTGCTTGTAGCGCTGGCGATTGTGGTGGATTCGCGCGGCCCGGTGATCTTCCGGCAAAAGCGCGTCGGTGAAAATGGGCGGCCGTTCGATATGTTCAAATTCCGCTCGATGGTCGTCAATGCCGAGGCGTTGCAGAAAGACGTGATGCAGGTGGATGAAGAGGGCCACATGATCCACAAGGTAAAGGACGACCCGCGCGTCACGCGGGTGGGGCGTTTTATCCGGCGCTGGAGCCTCGATGAGCTGCCGCAGTTCTTCAACGTGCTCAAGGGTGATATCAGCCTGGTCGGCCCGCGTCCGGAGATGCCCTGGCTGGTGGACGAGTACGCCCCCTGGCAGCGCAAGCGTTTCGCCGTCCCGCAGGGCGTCACCGGTTGGTGGCAGGTCAACGGGCGCTCGGATAAGGCCATGCATCTGCACACCGACGAGGACCTGTACTATATCCAGAACTATTCGCTGTGGCTGGATATCTTCATCCTCTTGAAGACGCCGTGGGCTATATTGCGAGGCAAGGGGGCCTATTGACGAAAACCCATCGTTGCGGTTGGATGGATTGGCTGGAGGGCGCGGTACTGCTAATGGCTGCACCCTTTTTGTTGTTCCCAACGCTCAAGCCGTTATTGACCCTTGCCGCGCTTTTGAGTCTTGCTGTCGTTTGGATTGCGCGAACCCTGGTGGAACGCATGCCCTGGCCATCCACGCCCTTTTCCGGCGCAATTTTACTCTGGGTGATCGCGCTGGGAGTCGGCATCTCTGTGACTGCATTACCCCAGGTAACACTGCCTAAAGCTGCCGGCCTGATTCTGGGCTTGGCCATATGGCGTTATCTGGTCTTGGTAGTAAACACACCCAATCGCATCGCTTGGGGCATGATTGGGTTATTAGGATTGGGGGGGGCCATGACGCTGATGGGGATTTTGAGCACCAACTGGCCCAGTAAGGTGCCTTTGTTATCTGGCTTGCTGGCCCATATCCCTTCCAGCCTCGTGACTGTCCCTGAAGCTCCCAGTGCCGGCGTTCACGCCAATCAATTGGGGGGTACGGTACTTTTCTATTTCCCTCTCGTTATCACATTTTTCTGGGGGGGGCGGCCTAAGCGGCTCCCGTATTGGTGCTGGCAGGGTATTCTGGCGGTAACGACGGTAGGGTTAACCGCACTCCTGCTATTGACACAGTCGCGCAGTGCGTGGATTGGTGCTTTGGGCAGTCTGTGGGTTACTTTACTGCTGTGGATAGGTATGCCCCTGGCTCGACGAAAACGATGGCTTTTGGGAGGAGTTGCCAGCGGGTTGCTTGGCATACTGCTCATTGGCATTATCGTGATCGGTCCGGCGCGTTTGGAGATGGCTTTGCAAGAGCCTGGCGCAATAATGGCCGTAGGCTCGCTCAATACGCTCGGCTTTCGCTTTGAGGTCTGGCAATGGGCTTTGACGGCGATTCAGGATTTCCCCTTTACCGGTTGTGGCCTGGGAACCTTTCGGGATGTTGTACGCTTGCTTTATCCTATCAATGTGGATCCCGGTTACGATATTGCCCATGCGCATAACATCTTTTTTCAGGTTGCCTTGGACGTGGGTTTGCCAGGGTTGGTCGCTTATCTGGCCTGGTTGGGCATAACCATAGGCGTAAGCTGGCGTGTGGCGCGTTGCTCAACAAACCGGCGTTTTCTGCTCTTCGGGATACTCTCTGGTATATTGGCGTTGCATATCTATGGCTTAACGGATGCGTTAGCTCCGGGCTCGAAACCCAATCTTATTTTCTGGTATGGGATGGGGCTGTTGGCGGCATTGAGCCAGCAACAATCACAGTCCTACGATCAAGCTTTAGGAGAATGATAAATGGAAGAAGAAATCGATCTGCGGATTTACATTGATATTCTGCTCAAATGGTGGTGGCTTATCGCCCTGGCCGCGATTGTGGTAGGGGCCGGCGCGTTTGGGTTCACCGCGCTCCAGCCGCCGATTTACGAGGCCACCGCCGGCGTGGTCTCACTCAAGAGCCGTGCGGAGATCTCCCTGGGATCGGGCTTTGAATCAACCAGCGAAGACGATCTTCTATCAAGCCCACAGGCCGCCAGCGTATTGCTCGATCGTAATCAGCGCCGTCTTAATACGCTGATCGGCATGGTGCGCAACGGCTCCATTGCGCGGCAGGTCGTCGATGAGCTGCGAGAGATTTTGGACGAGGAAGATGCCGATCCCGCGCAATTGCTGGAGTACGTCGAGGGCCGGGTTCTGAGCCTCAACGGCAATGGCGATAGCGATAGCGATAGCGATACGATTCAGATTGCCGTCACACATCCCGATCCGGTGATCGCGGCGGAGATTGCCAACGCCTGGGCGCGCGCTTTCGAAGTGCACGTCAATGCCATCTATGGCGAGGCGTCGTACAGCCCCTTTGCCGATATCGGTGCGCAGGTAACCACAGCGAAAACCGAATACGATCAGGCGCAGACCACCTGGGTCGCTTTCCTCAACACCGAAGATCGCATCGCGGAATTGGCACGCCAGGTCGCCGAAGACGAGGCCGTGATCGAAAAGCTGCGCCTGGGGCGTCAAGACAGCGTCGCCGCGGTGACCAATGCCCAGGTGGAGATACAGAAGCGGCTGCTTAACACTTCGGTCGTCGCAGAAGTGGGTGCCAATCTGCAGGTCTTCGAGAAGCAGCGCGATGAATTGGTGCGCAACTTCGACCGGGATTACGCGCGGATGCTCCGCATGAAAGACCTTCTGTCCGATGCTCATCTGATGCGGGGGCAGTTGATCAGCGATGGAATCGCCGGCAACGACGCATTGGTGTGGCTCGCCTTCAAGGCCAAGGTCTTCTCCACAACCGACGCCCTGCCTTTCGATACGCTGGACATCACGGCGACCTCTATGGAAACCTTGCTCTCGGCGACCGATCCGGTGACGCAGGTGGCCGATCTCGACGCGCTGATCGTGGCGATGGAGAGCGAGGTCACCCGTTTGGAGGCCTCTTTGCAAACGCAGATCGAGGCATTGACGGCCCGGGAGAGCTACCGGTTCCTGGAGACACTTTCTTCCGAGACGCTTGATATGGCCACAGCGCCTTCGGGGGAGGCGCTGGCGCAATTTACCGGTTGGCAGGGGCTGCTGCCTTACGCCGACGTCCTGCAGGCCCCACTGGACCAGGATATCGTGACGCTGGAAAATCACGTGCGCGAGTTGAAGTCTGAGATGACGGATCTGCAAGGCCGCAAGGACGAATTGCTAAATAACCGCGATCTGGCGTGGAACGCCTACACCAACCTGCTTTCGAAGGAGCAGGAAATCCGCATTGCCACCACCTCCGCCGGTTCGGACGTGCGCTTTGCTTCCCCCGCGGTGCCGCCGCGCAAGCCGGTCAGTTCCGGTAAGCTGCGCAACACGGCCATCGGTCTGGCGGTTGGCCTGATAGGCGGCGTAGTGGGCGCGTTCTTGTTTAGCTATCTGGGCCTGGATGGCAGCAGCCCGCGCGCGTTCTGGGCGCAGTTGACCAAAAAGCAAACGTCGGTCAGCGCATAGCGTGAACTGTGCGGGAAGTTTGACCGCTCTGGTATACGGATGAACACGGATTTTCCCCTAGATGAGCAAATGACACGGGATGAGCACATTGCGTTCCCCTGGGGACGCGTGCTGCTGGCGGTGGCGCTGCTGGTGGGCGGCGTCTACCTGCTGCTGGCCGATATCCCCCCCGTGGCCCTCTCCTGGGAGACGGCCAGCGAGGTGGGCGCGGCGGGCTTCAACGTCTACCGGGCGGAGGCCTCTGGAGATGATTTCGTGCAGGTCAATGCCGCGTTGATCCCCGCCGAGGGCGATGAGATGGTCGGTGCCGCCTACAGTTTTGCGGACGACGCCGTCGCACCGGGTCGCCGCTATGCCTACCGCATCGAAGAAGTGGAATGGGATGGCTCCACCACACTCTACCCGGAGACGGTAAGCGTGCGCGCCGGCCTGCCCCGCGCGTGGACCAAAGCCGAGGGCGGCATGCTGCTCTTGCTCGGTGCGTTCCTGCTGTGGCGCAGCCTCAAACGATGAACGCCGCGAATCCTCGCGCAGCCGTTTTCGATTTTGGCATTGCGGGGACGGCGTTGCGTGCCTATGGTCCGGAGGCGTGGCTGGCCCCGCTGCGGACTGCCTGGGCCACATGGCAGTCTGCTCCCGGGACTGCGCCTTGGGATGTACAGCTTACGGCAGATGTGAGCCTGCCGGTTCCACAAGGCCCGCTTTTTGAGGCCCTGCCGCGCGTGCACGGAGGCGTGTGCACGCTCGCCGCGCCGGGTTTTGCGGGGGAAGTAGCTGCGGCTACAGGGATGGTCCATTTGCGGGCGCACCCACAAGCCGAACCCGCCGACATCGGCTACTTTCTGCGCGTGGTGCTGGCGGTGCAGGCGTTTGCGCGTGGTGGGATGCTCTTCCACACTGCCGGGATCGTCCATCGCGGGCAGGGCTATGCGCTGTTCGGCGTCTCCGGCAGCGGCAAAACCACGGCGGCGCATTTCTCCGCGCCCGATGCAGTGCTGAACGACGATCTCGTGCTGCTATGGCCTGCGACGGCAGGCTGGCAGATGTACGCCACCCCGTTCGGCAAGCGCCGTGGGGACGCGCGCCTCGCGCCGCTGCGCGCGCTGCTGCGTTTGCTGAAGGACTCGGACGTGTTCCTGACGCCTCTGTCGCCGGGCCGGGCGCTCGGTGAACTGGTCGCCAATACCCCCGTGCTCTCCGCCGATCCACTGTGGCTGCCGGAGGTGCTGGCCCGCTGGGAGGGATTGCTGGGCGCGATCCCGGCTTACGCGCTGCACTTTCGGCGCGATGCGACGTTTTGGGAGGTGATCGATGCTGAATTGGGATGATGTCCTTGCTGCGTCCCCCACACTCGTGACCCGCGAGAGTGATGGGGAATTGGTCGTCGTACTGCCCGAACAGGGCAAATTCGTGGTGTTGAACGCTACGGGCGCGCGCGTGCTGCATCTTTCCGATGGGACGCGCACCCTGCGTGAGATCGCGGATACGCTCGCGGCAGAGTTCGCCGCAGCCCCATCGCAGGTCGCAGGCGACGTGATGCGTTTTGCTCAATCGCTGGTCGATCGCGGCGCGCTGCAAGTGCGAAAGTAATGGCGTTTGGATTGACGATGAAGACCCTGGTGCTGCCTGTTGACCCTACCGCCCCCGACCCCGTGGCGATCCGCCAGGCGGCGGCGGTATTGCAGCACGGCGGCCTCGTCGCCTTCCCCACGGAGACGGTCTACGGCCTGGGGGCCAATGCGCTGGATGCCGAAGCCGTGCAGGGTATTTTCACTGCGAAGGGGCGCCCCGCTTATGATCCCCTGATCGTCCACTTGGCGGGAGTGGAAGCGCTGCCCGATGTGGTGGCGGAAATTCCCCCACTGGTCGAGACCTTGGCCACGCACTTCTGGCCCGGCCCGCTGACGTTGGTGCTGCCGCGTGCCTCGCACATCCCCCTGGCGGTGACAGCCGGCGGGCCGACGGTGGCGGTGCGCGTCCCCGCGCATCCCGTGGCGCTCGCGTTGATCCGCGCTGCCGGATTCCCGATCGCGGCGCCGAGCGCCAACCGCTTCGGTCATCTCAGTCCCACGCAGGCTGCCCACGTGTTGGATGATCTGGATGGCCACATCGACGTGCTGCTCGATGGCGGACCGACGCCGGTGGGGGTCGAGTCCACGGTGCTGTCGCTGGTGACGCCGGTGCCCACGATTCTGCGTCCCGGCGGCGCGAGCCGTGAGGCGCTGGCGACGGTGTTGGGGCAGGTGGATGTGCTGGGGCGTGCTCTGACGGCAGAAGATGTTGTCCCTTCACCGGGCGTGCTGGCGCAGCATTATGCGCCCCGCGCCAGGCTCACACTTTATCAGGGGCCGCGCAAAGCCACCCTGCGGGCGATGCGCGCAGCGGCTGCGCAGTTGGCGGCTGCCGGCCAGCGTGTGGGACTGCTGCTGGCGGCATCAGGCGATGCGGCGACGTTTGCGGATATTCCGGCGACTATCCAGGCCATCGACACGACCGGCGACCTGGAAGGGGCGGCCCGGCAGCTTTTCACCGCCTTACGCGCGCTCGATCGTGCGGGGGTGACCGCCATTCTGGCCCGTGACTTCGGCGCGCGCGGCCTGGGGCTGGCGATCCGCGACCGCCTGACGCGCGCCGCCGCCGGGCACGTTGTGTATGTGGAAAACGAAAGCTGGCAGCGAGCATAAACCAAAGGTTTACACGCTGCCAGCCTGATTTGTCTCTTTAGATGCGCAAGAAGTCGCGCAAGCGCCGCGCGTGGGCCGGATGCCGCAGACGACTCAATGCCTGGGCCTCGATCTGGCGCACCCGTTCGCGCGTGACCCCCAGCTTTTTCCCCACTTCCTCCAGGGTGTAGGTCTGCCCATCCAGCAAACCGTAGCGCATTTGCAGGATTTTGACCTCGCGCGGCGGCAAGTCCACCAGAATCTCCAACAAGAGCTCGCGCAGCATGGCCGAACTGACCTCGTCGGGCGGGGAGGGGCTATCGGTATCTTCGACGAAATCGCCCAGGGTGCTCTCTTCCTCGTCGTCGGTGGGCATTTCCAGTGAGAGCGGGCGGCGTGCCACGTCGAGCATCTGTTCGACTTTGCGCACCGGGATTTCCATTTCCGCCGCCAGCTCCTCCGGCGTAGGACCGCGTCCCAATTGCTGCGTCAGTTGGTGCGAAATGCGCAGCATCTTGTTGATCTGATCCCCCATGTGGACGGGCACGCGGATGGTGCGGCTCTGATCGGCAATGGCGCGGGTGACGGCCTGGCGGATCCACCAGGTGGCATACGTCGAGAATTTGTGCCCGCGCTTGTAGTCGAATTTGTTGGAGGCGCGAATCAGGCCGATGTTGCCTTCCTGAATCAGGTCGAGAAAGGGCACGCCGCGCCCGATGTATTTCTTCGCCACACTGATCACCAGCCGGGAATTGGCGCGGATCAGGTGCTCGCGTGCGGCAATGCCGTCGTCGATGTGCCGTTCCAGCTCCCAGCGTTTTTCCTCGCTGTGGTATTTGCCGTTGTTGAGCCTGAGTTGAGCCTTTTTCCCGCTCTCCATGCGCATCGCCAGGGAGACCTCTTCCTCGGCAGTGAGCAGGGCGACCTTGCCAATTTCCTTGAGGTACAGGCCGATGGTGTCATCGACTTCGATGGCACGATAGATGTCCTCCGCTGCTTTCTCTTCCTCTTCCTCATCTTCTTCTATTTCGATGAACCTTTCGGAGGACTTTCCATCGGTGCCACCGACGCTGATGCCTGATTCCATCAACGCGCCGATAATTTCATCCAGGCGGTCGACATCTTCTTCTGCTTCGGGGAAGACTCGCAGAATGTCTTCATAGGTAATATGGCCGCGTTCGTAGCCCAGAGCCAGCAGGTATTCTTCGCCAGAGGTTTCCTCAGCCAGAACGGTGATTTCCTCTTCGTTTTCTTCCTCTTCGTCTTCCGCTAACTCTTCCTCTAAGAGCGCGTCATCCAGATCGTCTTCAATAACCAATTGCCAAATTCCTCATCAGTTGTTGTTAGGTTTCGCCTATACTTATGCTATCAGCATATTCAAATTCGACGGCTTGTCAAATTTCCATAAACAGAATCAGTCAAATGCGATGGCCCTATCTCCATGAATGTCGCAGGAAAAGTGCCTCAAAAAAGAGCACCGGTAGCAAGGCCACCGTGTGCTCTTCGCATCCTACTATAGCACAACTGACAGGCATTTGTCAAGTAGGAAAAAGTACTTATTTCAGAATATCTAGTCGATAGGTTCGATCGGCAGCGAAAAATTCACACGCAATCCCTGCCCAGGGGTGCTTTTGAAGAAGATTTTGCCGCCAAGCATCTCGATGCGCTCGCGGTGCGTCGGGAGACTGAGACGTGTGGCATCTGCCGTGGTCAGCGCTTCATCGAGTTCGAAGCCGCTCCCGTTATCTTCGATTGTGACGGTGACCTGTGTGTCGCCAATATCCATTACGACGTTGATGCTGCTCGCCCGTCCCTGCTCGCGGCCCAGATGGATAAAGGTCTGCACCACGCGGAAGATGGTGACTTCCTTATGGGCCGCAAACCGCCGGTCTTTCCCGGTGATGTGCAGAGTCAGCCCGGTATAGCCCGTTTCCTTGGTCCCCTCGACGTAGCGGCGCAGGGTGGGGGCCAGGCCCAGGTCGTCCAGCATCATCGGCCGCAGGTCGAAGATAAAGCCCTTGACGGATTTGAAGGCGTTGACGACGTTCTTCTTCAATTCGGATAGTTCATCCTTTGCTCGCGGCGGATCTCTGTCGAAGAGGCGTTCGCAGATTTCGGCCTGGAGCACCAGGTTGGTGAGCGCCTGGGCCGGACCGTCGTGCATCTGGCGGGAGAGGCGCAGGCGCTCTTGCTCTTGTGCTTCGATGATGCTGACAACCATCGTCTGCGGTGCGCTGGGCCTATCGAAACCGATGCTCTCGCCAATGTCGATTTCCTCAGGTGCGGTGTGTTCCAGGACGTTTTGGTAGAGTTCGGCCAGGCGCGTGAAGTTCTTCTGGTCACTCTGCAGTTTTTCCAACTGCCCGCGCATCGTAAAGAGCCGCCGCTGGTTCTCGATTAACGAATCGTAGGCCGATTTGATGTCCTCTCTGGGGGCGGTGTCGAAGGAGGTTTCGATCTGCCGCGCGCGGGCGACGGCGCGCGAGTTTGCCTGCATAATACGGTCGACTTCCACGGACGTTTGCTGGATCAGCATGTCCACTTCTTTTAGCTCTTTTTTGATCTGTTCATTGCCGCGATGACAGGCTTCGATAAACTGTTCCCAGGCATTTTCGGTCATTTTATCTCTCCATGGTTATGATTGGTTGCTGTTGATGGATCCTCTTCGCGTGGCAAGCGTACCCAGCCGTGGCGCAGGGCGTAGATGGCGGCCTGCGTGCGGTCGGCCAGGTTGAGTTTGGCGAGGATGGAGGTGACGTGATTTTTAACGGTTTGTTGGCTGATACTCAGCCGGGTGGCGATTTCTTTGTTGCTCAGGCCTTCGATGATAAGTTCCAGGATCTCCATCTCGCGGTCGGTGAGCGGCGAAAAAGTGGTATCCTCGGGTTTGAGTCCATAACGCCGGTACCGTTCCAGCAGCCATTGCTCGGCCTGGCCCGGCGTCATCCGTTTTTGGGCGATGACATAGTATCCTTGTGCCACCATCCGCACGGTATCCAACAGATGAGCAGGGTCCACATCCTTTGCAAAGTAAGCCGAGGCTCCGATGCGGATGGCGTGATAGATCTGTTCTTCATCGTCGTAGGCTGTGAGGATGATGACGTTGACGCCGGGACATTGCGTTTTGAGCTTTTGCGTCGCTTGTAACCCGTTCAGCGTCGGCAGGTTGACATCCATGAGAACGACGTCCGGCTTGACATTCCGCAACAGTTCGAGCGCCTCCTGCCCATCGCCGCTTTCGGCGATCACTTCGATGTCGGCCTCTTTATCCAAAACATCGCGCACGCCCTGGCGAAAGAAGGGGTGATCATCGACGACGACAACCTTTATCGGAGTAGTTTGGCTTGCCGTTTGTTTTGACATAAGCGTGATCCTTTTCTACAGTTTTCAGTCTACGATGGCCCAAGTTTACCGGCTGGAGCTAATCCGTCCAGAACCGGTCCAACGCCAGCGCCCCGATTTTTTCGCCGTGCAGCAGCGCGCCGATCAGGCGGTCTACAGCGACACAAATCCAACTCCAGCCACACGGCCCCAATCCATTGACGACGTACACGTTCGGCATATCCGGCGCTTGTCCCACCACCGGCAGGCCGTCGGCGCTCTGCGCGGCCCACCAGGAGTGCCGGGCCAAAACCGGGGCATCCGGGCAGAGCTGCTGCGCGACATTGGCCATGTCGGGCAAAACATCTTCGTTGCTGCCACTCCAGCCGACCATGCGCCAATCCATCCCGTGCGCCTGGACGACGATGTTTCCACGCTCAATGATCAATGGTGTAGGCAACGCCGCCTCGACGCGCAAGTCGATGGCGTGCATCGCCAGCGGGCTGATGATATTGGCCAAGCCTGGGTGCAACCGTGAAGCGTGCGCGCCGTTGGCGAGGATGATGTTCTGCGCGTGAAGGTAGTGCTTGCGTGCCCATATGCTGAGCGCGTGCGAGTTGGTCGCCTGGCGAATGGCCTGCACTTCGGTTTCGTATTCGACGGTGATGTTCGTGTGGTCGAGGAGCGCAGCGGTCAGCGCTGCCGGATCGAAGGCCAGGTCTTCCGCCGTGCGCAGGCCAATCTGGTAGCCATAATCGGTCAGATTGATAAGGCCGACTTTGGCAGCCCCAATCTCGTTGTCGATTTCGGCGGCGTACAGGTCCTGCCGCAGCAGCGTTGCAGATTCTTGTAATAAGGCGGCCTCGGCAGCGTCAGCGGTGATGCGCAGACTGCCAACCGATGTGGCCTGCTGATGAACTTTTAACAGGGTCATAGACAGCATGTCGAGACTTCGGCGGGTGAGCTTCCAAATCTGCCGTCCCTCGTCGGGACCCAGGCGCGCTTGCAGGGCAGCGTAAGGCTCCGGCGTGCCGAGGAAGGCGACGCCCGCACTTTTGCCTGCCGCGCCGCCGGACGCGCTCTTTGCTTCCAGGACAACGACATTCTGTGCGGCTTCGGCGAGATGATGGGCGATGAGGGCGCCGGTAAGGCCTGCGCCGACGACAACCGTATCGTAAGTATCTGACAGCGTTGACATGCTCCTCCTTTATTCTATCGGGTGTGCCGGTTAGCGCGGCGGTACGGCAATCAATTGCGCTTGATCGAAGAAAGCGGCGTTATTGATGTGGGGGTATGCCGGTTCGGCGTAGAAACAGATGGTCACTTTACCCAATATCTCCGTTTCCTCTTCTGGCTCCACCGGCGCAGGTGTTTCGCGCTCTAGTGGGTCTGGGGTAAGGGTGGGCATAGGCGTAGGCGTGCTTTTATCTTCCATAGCGGCGACGACGACTCTGGGTGACGTCAGTGTGATGATGCCATCGTCCTGGTTGATGCGCCACGTCTCGCCCCACTGGGCGTTGTCACAGTGGGGTTGCCCGGTAGGATCGACGCCCGCTTTGACGATCAGTCGGTCCGTCGAGGAGAAAGCGTTAGCCTTGATGCTGAATTGCACGGTGCTGCCGGCGGTGACGGTCACGGTTTGGTGGACCCAGGTGCGGAACTTGAGCCAGCGTACGGTCTCCACCTTAAGGGTAGAGCCGCTGATCTGGCGTACTGAATCGTCGGCAACCGTGAAGACCGGCTCAGCGAACGAGGTCTCTGGATTGGTGGCTCCACTTTTATAGTTCACGTAGGCGTACCATTTCCAGCCGGGAATGCGGTTGGGCAGGATGTAGTCGAAACTCGCGTTGTCGAGCGGGACTGGTCCTGCTGTGGGTAAGGGCCTGGGTGTGGAGGTGGGGGTGGGCGTGCGAGTGGGGAAAGGCGTGGGGGTAGGGGTGGCGGTGTTGGTGGCGCGCGGCGGCAACGTTGGGGAGATGGTTGGTTCCACCGTCATTGTCCAGGTGGGGACCTCAAGGGGCTTGCCCACAGTGGCTGTGGGCATAGGTGCCACCGGGATGGCCTGCATTGTGCGTATCGAATGGATGACAATACCGGCCAGGCCCGCAATCACGCTTACGTCCAAAATAGCCAAGACAATCAGGACAGTCTTCTGTCGACGGCTCAGTCCTTTCATAGAATCCTTTCCCCGCACCGTTAGGGCACTTTACGTGATACACCTATAGTATAGCGCCGTATCTGTAAGACGCTACTCCTCAATGATACTTCAACGTTAGCTTCGTGACAAGCGCCCGTTTATTTCTGTTCATATCACTCCAATGCCGGGAAGGTCGGGCAGGCACAGCCGCGCGCCGTCGTAGGTCACGCCGTTGAAGGGATCGTTGCGCACCAACAGCGGCCCATCGAGGTCGGCCAGCTCGCAGAGGGGGGCCAGGTGCGCTGCCGCCGTCACCCCAACGGAGCTTTCAACCATGCAACTCAGCATCACCTGCATCCCCAGCGCGTGCGCCGTGTGAATCGCGCGCAGCGCCTCGCGGATGCCGCCGGTCTTCATCAACTTGATAACGACGCCATCGACTGCCCCCGCGTGCGCCGCCACATCCCGCGCCGTCTTGATGCTCTCGTCGGCAAAGATCGGGAGGCCGAGGCCCTGCGCTCTTAGCCAGCGCAGCCCTTCGATATCGCCCACCGGCAACGGCTGTTCCACCAGTTCCAGGTCGTAAGCGGCCAGTTGCGGGATGAGGGCCGCAGCTTGCTCCCGGCTCCAACCGGCGTTCGCGTCCACCCGCAACCGCGCGGGACTGACGGCGCGGATCGCGGCTACCGCCGCCACATCCTGCGCGCCGCCCACCTTGATTTTGTAGATCGGCAGTCCCGCTTCCTGCGCCTGCTCCGCCATCGCCGCCGGTGCGGCCATAGCGATGGTGAACGAGGTAAGCGGCGCGCGCGCCGGATTCAGGCCGAGCAAGCGGTAGAGCGGTCGCCCCAGGCGTTTGCCCCACACGTCGTGCAACGCGATGTCGATTGCCGCGCGCGCCGCCGCCGACCCGGACGGCAACCGCGCCAAAACGTCCTCCAGCAAACACGGATCGTCCTCCCAGATATCGCCCACGGCGGCCAGGTATGCCATAATGCTTGCCGGGGTCTCACCGTGATAGGCCACCGCCGCTGCCTCGCCCAGTCCCTCGTCCAGATGCACCAACACATTGTCGCGCCGGTCGCTGGCCCCGTGGGCGATGCGGAAGGTGGTGCGCAACTCTAGCGGTAACGGTTCCCAACTGAGTTTCATCGAAACCTCCTCACGCCGAGGCAATGGGTGTGCAGCCAGGCGTTGTAGTTCGGCGCGTCGGGTGTGAAATGGTTGATTGTGATACACCACGTCCGGCCGGTGGCGTGGATGAAGCCGTCGTCGCCCAGGGCGATGCCGACGTGGGTGACGCGCGGGCGTTCTTCTCCTGGATCCCCGAAGAAGTACAGGTCGCCCGGTTCCGGCGTCTCCGTGACCGGCTGCCCGGCGTGGAACTGCTGGTCGGCGTCGCGAGGGATGCGTATCCCCAGCAACCCGTAGAAAGTCTGCGACAGCCCGGAGCAGTCGAAGCCGAACGGCGTGCGCCCGCCCCACAGGTACGGCACACCGATCAAACCGTGGATCAAGGCAAGCGCGGCATCAATCCCGGCGGCGTCTGGGGCAAGGCGCTCCTCCAGCGGTACGACGTCTGTGGAGACCGCGTAGCCCACTTTTCCATCGGGTAAGCGCAGTCCCGTGAAGCGCCCGGTCTCTCCGGCGGAGGGCAATGTCACACCAAGCGGCGCATAACCGATCTGCTGGGCATCGGGAGTGGGGACGGCATACAGCCGCGCCAGTGAAGCGCGCACCCACATGTCGGATTCGGCCCGGTATGTCTGGATTTTGACGGCGTCGCCACGCCACAAGGCCGCTTGATGAAGCCAGCCCAGATAGCCGTCGTGCGTCATCTGCACGTAAGCCCATTCGCCGCGTTCTTCCAGGATGCGCACGGCTTCGCCCAGGCGGGCCTGCGACACCCGTTCTACGTTGTCACCGGGCGCGCGACGCATGTCGGTGACGGCGCGGTTGACGAGCGCCCACGGTGTATCGGCGGTGAGCAACACCTGGATGGCGTCTTCTGCCGCATTCAAATGCGAGGCAAGTGTTTCCAGGGCCGCCGCGCGCTGGCTTGCTTCCAATACGCGACCGGCAACGCGCGGTTCTCCGGCTTCCCACGTGACGCGCACGGCGAAGACCGTCTCGCGCCCGTCACGATAACGTCTTTGTTTGAGGCGATAGAGCGCGTCGTTGGCGTCGTCACCGCGCCGCGCCAGGAAATCTAGCACCCGCTCCCACCAGGGGAAGGGCAAATCGTGATGGACGTTGTGGGTAACGTTGGCCGGCGTCCACAGTTCCGCGTCGGGGATGGCGCGGGCGATGAAGCGCCCGTGCTGCGCGGGGGCGTTCACCGGGTCGTTCGTGCCTTCGATGACGAGAACGGGCCGCTGCACCTGCGCCAGGTCGGCGGCGGTGTAGTTGGGCGCGGTGATGGTTTCGGCCAGCGTCAGGCGCAGCAGCTCGCGCCAGTACTCCGGGCCGAGTGCGGCGTGGCGTGTGGTGAGCGCCTCCAGCCAGGCCGGGTCTTCGCGGGCGATGCGCTCCGGGTCGAAGACGGCCGGCTCGCGGGCGCGCAGGTCGTCGCTGACGTAGGCGTTGGCGGCTTGCAACACGGCGCACTGCACCACGTCTGGATGTTCCAGCAACAACGTCAGGGCGACGTTGCCGCCGTTGCTATGGCCGATGATGTGCGCGCGTGGGTGTCCCAACGCGCGGATCAATGCGGCGAGGTCGCCCGCCATTTCGGTGAAGCGGTAGGTGTGCTGTGGGTTGGCGCTGCATCCGTGTCCCCGGCAATCAGGGACGATGACGTGGTAGTCGCGGGCGAGCAGGGGCGCGATGTGGTCCCATTCCGCTGTGCCCGTGTTGGTCGCACCGTGGATCAGCAGCAGTGGAGGCCGGTCGGGTCGCGCTGCACCCAAGATTTCATAATGCAGTTGCGTTCCATTAACCTCACAGTAGGGCATAATTCCTCCGAAGATGGGTGAACGTATTCTGTGTTTTTTGAGTATTATAGATATGGTTGCGAGATCGTCTTTCTGGAGATAGTCTACTCAAGATAGGTGACTTGGCAAGAGTTGATGTTGTGTGCTGGCGCGGGATTATGGCTATCTTCGTTGTGATTTGTGCTATACTTGTAGTGTGAAGTCTAAGGCATGTTTTGACGATGCCCCATGGTTGCGATTGCAAAAAAGGAGAATGTTTTTATAATCGTGCTATGAGGGTAACTGTATGTTTTGTCTGGATAGTTTTTTATATGTAGCCCAACTCAATTCCCTCCATTAATGACTTCTTTTGATGTGGATTTGATGGTATGGAGCCGATCTTGGGCGTATCACAAACGAGGAACTCTATGGCCGGTACACAGCATCTACTTGAAGTAAAGAACTTGACCACCCGTTTCCATACTGAAGATGGCGTTGTCCATGCTGTAAACGATGTCTCCTACATATTGGATGAAGGGGATACGTTGGGTGTGGTGGGGGAAAGCGGCTGCGGGAAGAGCGTTCACGCGCTTTCCATCATGCGCTTGATCCAGATTCCTCCCGGCGAAATCGCCGGTGGTGAAGTGATTTTCCGTGGCCAGGATTTGTTGAAGCTAAGCGACGAGAACATGCGCAGGGTGCGCGGTGCCGAGATCGCGATGATCTTTCAGGACCCGATGACGTCATTGAACCCTGTGAAAACGGTGGGCTTCCAAATTATGGAAGCGCTGACACTTCACAAGGGTATGGATAAAGCGAGCGCGCGCGAGCGCACGGTGGAGTTGCTGACGCTGGTGGGCATCCCCGAAGCGGCTCAGCGGGTGGATGACTACCCGCACCAGTTTTCCGGCGGGATGCGGCAGCGCGCGATGATTGCGATGGGCCTGTCGTGCGACCCCAGCATTCTTATCGCCGATGAGCCGACTACCGCGTTGGATGTGACCATCCAGGCGCAGATTATTGAGTTGGTTAGACGCCTGCAGCACAAGTTCGGGATGACGGTGATCTGGATCACGCACGATCTGGGCGTGGTCGCTGGGCTGGCGCGGCGCGTGAATGTGATGTATGCCGGCCGGATTATCGAGAGCGGCGCCGTCAAAGAAATCTACGCGAGTCCCCATCATCCCTATACCGTCGGATTGTTAGGATCGCTGCCAAGTCACGGCGGACGAACTTCGTCGCGCCTCTTTTCGATTCCCGGTGAGCCACCGGATTTGGTTGGATTGCCGCCAGGTTGTGCCTTCGCCCCACGCTGCCATTACCAGACGCCGCGTTGTTGGAAAGAGACGCCGTTATTGGAGGAGGTTGGTCTGGGACATATAGCCGCGTGCTGGGAAAAAGACAAGGTAAGGAGGGTATAACGATGGCCGAAGCGATCAAAACCAGCGATGTTAC
Organism: Chloroflexota bacterium; assembly: GCA_036845725.1. Classification (GTDB taxonomy): domain Bacteria; phylum Chloroflexota; class Anaerolineae; order B4-G1; family SLSP01; genus DSWT01. Next base: position 27,610 of record DAIUDK010000018.1, on the reverse strand, counting down.
CCGGGAAGTGTTGTTGCACGTAGAAAATTTGAAAAAGTATTTTCCCATCAGACGGGGTCTCTTTCAGCGTCACGTCGGCGACGTCAAGGCCGTGGATGACGTCAGTTTCGACGTGTACCGTGGAGAAACGCTCGGTCTGGTGGGCGAAAGCGGCTGCGGCAAGACCACGACCGGGCGCACGATCATTCGCATTTACGAGCCAACGTCCGGGCATGTGATTTTCAAGGATCAGGACCTTGCCGCATTGCGGGCCAATGCGATGCGTGAGATGCGCCGCAGTATGCAGATGATTTTTCAGGACCCGTATGCTTCGCTGAATCCCCGCATGAGCGTGTTAAAGATTGTCGGTGAGCCGTTGGAAGTGTTCCAGTTGGCCAACAAAGAGGAACGCCGCGAGCGGGTGGCGAACCTCCTGCAATTGGTCGGCCTGAATCCCGATTTTATGGCGCGCTATCCGCACGAATTTTCCGGCGGGCAGCGGCAGCGCATCGGCTTAGCCCGTTCTCTGGCGCTCAACCCGGAGTTGATCATTTGCGACGAGCCAATCTCGGCGCTGGATGTTTCCATCCAGGCGCAGGTGGTGAACCTATTGGAGGATTTGCAGGGGGAGTTAGGCCTTACCTATATCTTTATCGCGCACGACTTGAGTATGGTGCGGCACATCAGCGACCGGGTCGCGGTGATGTATTTGGGAAAAATCGTCGAGTTGACGGATCGGGATACGTTGTATGCTAAGCCCTTGCACCCGTACACGCAGGCGCTGCTCTCGGCGATCCCTGTGCCCGATCCGGTGGTGGAGGAGAATCGGCATCGTATTCTGCTAGAGGGTGATTTACCCAGTCCTGCACATCCACCAAAGGGGTGCAATTTCTGCACGCGTTGTCCGCAAGTCCAGGACATCTGCGAGCAGGAGGAACCGGCGTTCATCGAAGTGGAACCGGGACATTTCTGTGCGTGTCATTTTGTGACGCCGGCGGCGTAAAACGTAATGCGTGATGCGTGAAGCACAAAAACTCTCATGCTTTACGTTTCAGTTTTAGAAAAGGAGGTGATGTGTTATTGAAATGCGCAGCATATGTTTGTTTAGTCGTAAAGTTCCACATTTTAACCTTAGTTTGAAGGAGGATGAACATGTCTAAGAAACTGTTGTGGACCGTGGCTGGCTTGTTAATTGTCGCCAGCATGGTATTGGCCGCCTGTACGACGCCTACCCCTGAGGTGATTACAATCGTTGAGACGGTAGAAAAAATCGTTGAGAAAGAGGGTGAGACCATCACCGTCATCGAGACGAAAGAAGTTGTTGTGACCGCGACGCCAGAGGCGGTGCAGGCAGTGGATTTTAAGTCCGCTGACGCGAACACCATGGTCGTGGCTGCGATCAGCGAGGGTATTGACTCGCTGGATCCGGCGTGGAACTACGAGAGCGATGGCGATGCCATCATTCTTAACGTTTACGACCAACTGGTTACCTACAAAGGCGCTTCCGCGACCGAGTTTGTGCCTGCCCTGGCCACCGACTGGACCATGTCCGACGATGGCAAGACCTACACATTCAATATCCGTGAGGGCGTGAAGTTCCACGATGGTGCTGACTTGACCCCCGAAGACGTGGCCTACAGCTTCCAGCGCGGTGTGCTGCAGGGTGGCCTCAGCTCCCCGCAGTGGTTGTACACCGAGCCGTTCTTTGGCATCGGCACGTACGACGTGGCCGAGTTGGTGGATTCCAGCGGCGCGTTGGATGACGACGTCGAGGCCTTGAAGGCCGCAGATCCCGCTGCACTGGCGGCTGCCTGCCAGACGGTGATGGACATCGTTCAGTACGATGACGCCGCCGGCACCGTGACCTTCAACCTGGCGACCCCGTGGGGGCCGTTCCTGGCTACCCTGGCGCAGAGCTGGGGATCCATCCTGGATAAGGATTGGGCCATCGCCAATGGCGCCTGGGATGGCGACTGCGCGACCTGGCAGAACTACTACGGCGTCACCTCCGAAACCAGCCCGATCGGGAAAATCGTGAACGGCACCGGCCCATACATGCTGGAAAGCTGGACGCCCGGCGAAGAGAAAGTCTTGGTCATGAATCCCAACTGGTGGCGCACCGAACCGGTTGACGAGGGTATTGCCGTCAAGCCGAGCATCGAGCGTATCGTGCTCAAGGGCGTGAGCGAGTGGGGCACCCGTTTTGCTATGCTCCAGGCTGGCGATGCTGATGTTGTCAACGTGCCGCGCGGCAATATCTCCCAGGTAGACCCAATGGTCGGTGAGTGGTGCGAGTACAATCTGGACACCGCCGGCTTCGATTGCGAGCTCAAGGGCGAAGAGCCGCTGCGGCTGTTCAAAGGCGCGCCGGATGTCTCCCGCACCGATGTCTTCTTCACTTTCGATCTCAACGTCGAGGGTGGCAACCCCTACGTGGGCAGTGGGCAGTTGGACGGCAACGGCATCCCCCCGGACTTCTTTAACGACGTTCACATCCGCAAGGCCTTCAACTACTGCTTTGACTTCGATGCATATATCAATGACGCGCTGGCCGGCGAAGCAGTCCAGGTCTCCGGTCCCCTAATCCCTGGCATGATCGGCTACGACAACAACGGGCCGAAGTATGCCTTCGATATGGACAAGTGCGCGGAAGAATTGCAACTGGCCATGGATGGTCAGGTGTGGGAGAAGGGTTTCCGGCTGCAGGTGGCCTACAACACCGGTAACGTGACCCGCCAGACCATCGCCCAGATTATGCAGAACAACTTCGCCACCATCGACGGCAAATTCCGGCTGGAGATTATCGCCCTGCCGTGGCCGACCTACCTGGCCGAGTTCCGCAACAGCCGCCTGCCGGTGGCCGTCAGCGGCTGGATCGAGGATCTGCACGACCCGCATAACTGGGCGCAGCCCTTCCTGATCGGCACGTACGCCGGACGCCAGAACCTGCCCGACGAAATGTGGGACATGTTCAATGAGCAGGTCATGGCGGGTGTGGCCGAGACCGACAACGCCAAGCGCGCCGAGATCTACAAGGCAATCACCCAGGTGGACTACGACAACGCGATCGCCATCCGTGGGGCAGTGCAGACGAACCGCGCCTACTGGCAGCGTTGGATGGGCGGCTACTACTTCAACCCCATCTACGGGTGGGATTGCCACTACTACACTTTGACCAAGCAGTAGACACTGCTGACAGTGTACACAGCTAGCAGTTGCGATTGCTAGCAGTGTACACTGCTCGACCCTGTGCAGGAGAGAGCGTTTAACGCGCTCTCTCCTGCCTCTCGGGAGGAAAGCATGATCAACTACATTATTCGCCGGCTCATTATGGTGCCTTTTCTGCTGCTCGGCGTGACTGTCCTCATCTTTCTGATGTTGATGGCGCTGACGCCGGTAGAACGCACCGCGCTGTACGTGCGAGATGTTCCCCGCAATGAGCGTGTGCTTGAGGGTATCATCAAAAAATACGGTCTGAATGACAAGTGGTACAAGCAGTACTGGCGCTGGTTGTTTGGCACAACCGTCACGACCACGGAAAATGGGGTGACGACCGTGGAGCACGTGGGGGGAATTTTGCGCGGCGACCTGGGCTATTCGCGTACTGCTTCCCAACCAGTGGCCGAATTGTTGGCGCGGCGCTTCCCCGCCAGCCTGGAGTTGACGTTGTATAGCGTGATCCCGGTAATTGCCGGCGGCATCCTGTTGGGGGTGATCGGCGCCATCAAACACAACAAGCCGGCCGACCATATCGTGCGCGTTTTCGGCATTGTGGGTTGGTCATTCCCTGATTTCGTCTTTGGTCTGCTGCTGTTGATGGCTTTCTACGCGGGGACCGGCTGGTTCCCGCCGGGACGTATCTCCGACTGGGCGAATAAGATCATCATGTCTCCCGAATTTCGTAACTACACCAGCTTGATCACTGTTGACGCGTTGTTGAATTTGCGTGTCGACATTTTCCTCGACGCGCTGCGGCATATGGTGTTGCCGGTGATTACGCTGGCGTATCTGTGGTGGGCGCTGACCCTGCGGGTGACGCGCTCTTCTATGTTGGAGACGCTACGTCAGGACTACATCACGACGGCGCGCGCCAAGGGCTTGAGTGAGCGCGCGGTCATCCGTCAGCACGCGCTGCCCAACGCGTTGATGCCGGTGGTGACGTTGGCCGGCGGCACGGTCGTGGGGCTACTGAGCGGCGTGATGATTATCGAGACGGTTTTCAACTATCCGGGCATGGGCGCCGCCGCTGTCAGAGCGGCTTCGCAGTTGGACGTGATCACGGTGTTGGCCTTTGTGTTATTCAATGGGCTGATCCTGGTGTTGGCCAATGTGGTGGTGGATATTCTGTACGCCTACGTTGACCCGCGCGTCCGGCTGGATTAAATGGAGGAGGTAGGGTAATGACAGCACAAGAGATGCCTATGCCGACTTTAGCGCCGCGAACTCACCGCCCTCCAAATTGGTTGGAGGCCTGGCTTGGCCATGATGTCTACCGCACGCTGAAAGGGCTGGTGACCAATCCAATGTCGGTGGCGGGAATGATTCTGTTGGGCTTGTTTATCTTTATTGCCGCTGCTGCGCCTCTGTTGGCGCCCCCGTTGCCTAACAGCAGCCCTTACAACATCCCCCGCGATGGGTACGGCGATGTGCCTAAACCGCCTGGCACCGAGTGGAAATCACGTCAGCCGCCGCTGCCGTTCTGGTGGAAGGCTGTCACCGGCAAAGACAAATGGGTGCATTTGATGGGAACCGCCAGCGGGCAGTGGGATATCTATTACGGCGTGATCTGGGGGACGCGCACGGCCCTGTTTGCGGGGCTGACCATTACACTGTGCGGCGTCCTAATTGGGGTAACGATTGGGACCTTATCGGCCTTCTATGGCGGTTGGGTGGATATGGTCTTTATGCGTATCACGGACCTGTTTATGGCGTTTCCTTTCCTGTTGACGGCGATGACGTTGTCGGCGGTGCTGACGCCCCGTCTGGGCAAAGGGTTGTTAGCGCCTATGGTAGCGCTGATCGTCTTTAGCTGGACGGGATTTGCGCGACTGCTGCGCAGCGATATCCTTTCGCTGCGGGAGCGAGAGTACGTGCTGGCGGCGCGTGTGATCGGCGTGAGAGACACGCGGATTATGTTCCGCCACATCTTGCCAAACGCCATTTTCCCCACGCTTGTGCTGGCTTCGATGCGCATCGGCAGCTACGCCATTACCTTCGCCGGCTTGAGCTTCATGGGCATCGGCGCGGAGGTGGGCTTTGCCGACTGGGGGCAACTGCTGTCCTTCGCTCGTGACTGGATGACGCAGTTGCGCGAATACTGGTACATCGTGATGTACCCCGGCGTGACGCTGGTGCTGTTCGTCCTTTCGTGGAATCTGGTGGGCGACGCCCTGCGCGATGTGCTCGACCCGCGTTTGCAAGGTTCGCGGTAACGAAAGATCTATAAGGGGTGTTTTCGTTTGCGGGTGCGCCCGCAAACGAAAACACCCCCTGAACTTTCTAGGTTTTTCCTCTTGCTCGTGGATTGAGCGCCGAGTTCAATCCATCTCCAAGTAAGTTCCACCCGATGCTGAACACGATCAGTACGAGGGTGGCCGGCACGAAGACCCACCAGTAGATCAACGGATTGCCGCCTGTTCCGATAATCCAATCGCGCGAAGTCACCAACAACGCGCCCCACGGCAATCCCGATCCCATACCGATGAAGGTGAAGGTGGCTTCCAGCAGCACCATCCCGCCGATGTCGCGCGCCGCCAGGACGATGGCGGGCGTGATGGCGTTTGGCAACAGGTGGCGAAAGATGATGCGCAGCGGCGGCGCGCCGGTCGTTTTGGCCGCCAGTGCGTATTCGGCGTGCTTGAGAGTGGTGAAGTTCGCGTGGATGAGGCGCGCGTAGGGCATCCACGAGAATACGATCAGCGCCAGCATGGTCGGGCCAAACTGCGACTTTTGCAGGACAACCTGCCAGAACGGCGGCGGTGCATCTGTGTTCAAAGACATGAATGCATACCGGAACAGGAAGATACCCGCGATGGCCGGGAACGTCAAGAAGGCATCGGTCATGCGCATCAGCAGACGCCCCGCTATGCCTTCGAGGTAGCCGCTAAATGCGCCGACCAGCACGCCTATACACGCCGTCAACAACGCGGTGATGAGTCCGAAGCGCAGCGCCGGGCGCGTCCCCCAGATCAGCGCATAGGCGATATCCCATCCGCCGGATGTAGTCCCCAGGATAGCCCCCGGCTGTGGCGGACGCGGTGCATACAGCGCCGATGGGCGCACCCCTGGAAGTTTGCGCATAGATACCGGATTTTGCGGATCGTCTTGTGGCGCTATCCAGGGCGCGCTGACAGCCACAATCACGTAGCCGGCGATGATGCACAGCGCCAGGATACTTTGCCAGTTGGTAAGGAAATGCCGTGCGATTCTCATTGTTCCGCCAATGTATCCCGCAGGCGCGGATCGAACACCGCCTGGAGAACGTCCAGGATCAACATCACCGGCAGCACCAGCAGCACGCTGTAGACCGCGAAGCCCATTGCGGCAACAATGTCCGGCGCGTCGAGCATCGAGTTGACGATCACCTCCGAGACGCCGGGAAAGCCAAAGATGACTTCGACGACGAAGACGCCCATGATCAGGGAAGCCGCCGAGAGCGCGATGCTGTTGAGCGCCGGGATCATCGCGTTGTGGAGCGCGTGCCGCCAGATCACCATGCGTTCCTTCAGACCCTTCCCACGTGCAACTGTAACGTAATCTTTGTGCAGTTCCTCAATCATCATGGCCCGCGTCATCCGGCCCAGGGTGGCCCAGTGCACCATACTCAAGGTGATGCAGGGCAGCACCAGATGGCGTAACGCGCTCAGGCTGATGTCCGGGCGATCGTTGAGCAAACCGTCCAGCGTTAGCAGGCCGGTGTACGAGGTGAAGCCCGGTCCCGCGACGATGTATTGTTCGCTGATGCTGAGGCGTCCCGGCGGAAACCATTTCAACCCCGCGTAGAAGATGCCGAGCAGCACCAGGGCCAGCACGAAGGGTGGAATGGCCGTGGCGATGAAGGCGACGATGCGGAAGATGTGGTCGGCGGCTCGGTGTTCCTTCGCACCGGCCAACCCTCCACTGATGATCCCCACGGGGATGAGCAGGAGGATGGCGTAGAGTGTCAACTCGGCGGTGGCCGGCGTCCGCGCCAGGAGGGCTTCGAGCACATCATCACGAAATCCCGGACTCCAGCCCCAATCGCCACGCAGCAGTCGTCCGGCCCAGCGGATATATTGTACAGGATAGGGGTCGTTGAGTCCATGCTCTCTGATGATCTGTTGCCTGAGCAGTTCCGGGTTGTGGTTGGGGTTGTTCGAACTGCCGCGGGGCATGTACAACTCGGCGCGCATCTCGACCGGCGCCAGCATGAGGATGCCGTACAACGTCGCGGTGATGATCAACAGTGTGACCGGGACGGCGAACAGCCGGCGAATCAAGAACTTGAGTAGAGCAGGCATCTATCCTCTCTTTCCCCTTGCAAAGGTTTAGGCGAACCTTTGGTTCGCACACCTTCGCAAGGGTAAATGCCTTATAATTCACACTGGTCTACGGTGACGATGGTGTTCCCGGAGAAGCGGCATGTCATCGCCGCTCCGGTGTCGAATTGCGCCGTCACATATATCCAATGGCCTTTTTGCGCTGTAATCGTTACATGGTAGGCGTCGCTGAGTTTCGCCCGGTGCGTTTGGAGCCATGCCACAACCTCCTCGGTGACGTTGAACGTCTTCATCCTGTCCTCTAGCCACGGGCTCGTGCCCGTCTTCCCGGCTTGCACCATCTGGCCGACGCGCACGTCGAGTTTTTGGGAAAAATCATCGCAGAACGTGACCCGGTTGGTCATTACGGTGCAGCGCAGCGCAAAGCCTGTGTCGAAGACCAGGTCGCTGTAGCCCGTGTAGAACGTTTTGTCGGTAGGGTCAAATCCTGAGAAATAAACGGTGTACTCCGGTGTGAACCGCGCCCCATGCCGCTGCGCTTCGGCGATGTTTTGTCCCGTGGCGCTCACGGCGGCCTCGCCGCCTTCCAGGTACGTCTCGACGAGATCCGCCACGCGTACCGGTGGCGTGCGGATGTCCGCCATCACCAGGTAGTCCAGGATGAAAACCGGTGGCAGCGCCACCAGCCAGGCCACCAGCAGCACGGCCCACGCGCTCAGTTTCATCCGGCCTGCCGGGGTTGTGCGATCCCAGGCCCATTCTACCGCGAGCGTTTCCATGTACCCCACGCCGAATCCGTATACCGTGTAGGCGATCATCACCAGCAGGGTACGCAGCGCGTTATTCTCCGTATAGGGCCACGGCGTCAATCCGGCGAAGCGGGCATCGAGGATTCCGGCGAGCCAGCTTATTCCGGTGAAAGGGACGTGCCCGGCGAGCCAACCGATACCTCCCAACGCGATGGCCCACACCCCTATGGTGAACAGCGTGGAAGACGTCAACGCCCCGAGGAGCCCGGCTATGCCACCAATGACGAGCAGGCATGGCAATCCGAGCAGAAGTTTAGCCCAGGCCATGTCGACTGAAGCCCGGCTCAGCATCAGCGCGTCATATCCCCAGACGAACAGCGCGAATCCTAATCCGAACAGAAGCCCATATCCGGCGCCAGCGCGCAACAATACGGTGTGGGCGACCTCCTGGCGTGGCAGAGGACTTGCTAACTTCTCTATCATTCTGACGACTCCGGTTTAATTTCCGAACAATATCCAGCATTGTACGCCAACCCAGACTTCTTACAAGCAAGTAAGCGGTCAGCGATTAGCCATCAGCGTCAGAACTTGCCCATGTTCGCACCCGGGCTATAATATGGGCACGTTTCTTAACTCGCAACGCGCAACTTGCGACTCTCTTGTAGGAGGTGGTCTATGCAGATGCCGGTACAAAAAATTCGCGTGGTCGCGGGAACGCCGATCGTGGTGGGAGAGCGCCGGTTGCTCCCTTCAGTTTTGGTGACGACCGTGGAAGGCGGCAAGGCCAGCGATGGAGGCTTTTTCCGCTTTGTCAAAGCACGCCCGGTCTCGGTGGTCGTCGAAGAGCCGGAAGGCGCGCGCTGGTTGGAAATCCCTAATGTGATGGGAAACACCCTGAGTCAAATGGCCGCCGCCGGCGCAGCCATCGCCCTGGTGAGCGTGCTGCTGATGGGCTTGTTGCATCTCGTGCGCAAACGGTAAGTGATTGGTAATTGGTAACTGGTAATCGGTAATTGGGTGATTTGCCATTTGCCATTTGCCATTCGCAACTCTTAACTCGTAAGGAGTAACACAATGGATGAACTAAAAGCTTTGCTGGAAAAAATCGGTTCGGTTGGCGATGAAATCAACGTGGATGCCGTTTTCGGCAAACCGGAGACGGTGGGAGATCGGGTGCTGATCCCCGTGGCAGAGATCGCTTACGGCTTTGGCGCCGGTTTAGGCATGGGCGGGCCGGGAGAGTGCTGCTGCGTCGAATCTGACGACGAGGAGTCCTGCTGTTGCGCGGACGAGGACGAGGCGGAAGCGTGCTGCGAGCACGATGAGGCCTGTGAGTGCGAGTGCCACGATGAAGGTGCGGGCAGCGGTGGTGGTGGCGGCGCTGGTGGGCGCGCGCGTCCCATTGCCTACATCGAGGTCGGCCCAGAGGGAACCAAGGTTGAGCCGATCATGGATGAGCAGAAGATCGCGCTTGCCGGGATGCTGCTGGGCGCCTGGGCTATCGCCTGGGTGGGCATGGTACTTGTGACGCTGTTCCACGCCATCACGGGCCGCGAGTAGTGCAGCGTATCGAACACAACGGCCTGGTCTGGTATGCGTTTGCCGGACTGGGCCGTGATTTTTCGCCTTTCAGGCACGCCTGTTTCACCCGTCTGGGCGGCGTCAGCGAAGGTCAATGGTCGGCGCTGAACCTGGGCAGCACGGTCGGCGACGATCCACAGGCGGTGCGGGAAAACTACCGCCGCGTTTTCGACGCCTTTGGGATTACCCGCGCGCAGGTGGTGACTCCGTTTCAGGTGCACGGGTGCAACGTGGTCCGTGTTCGCGCGCGGGATGGTGGAATGGTGATCCCGGCGACGGACGCGTTGATCGCCGACGAGCCGGGCGTGGCGCTGCTGCTGCGCTTTGCCGACTGCGTGCCGGTCTTGTTCTACGATTCCGTGCGGCGCGCCGTGGGGCTGGCGCACGCGGGATGGCGCGGCGTCGCAGCGGGCGTCGTCCCGGCGACCGTACAGGCGCTGGGGTCAACGTTTGGATCCCGCCCGGAGGATGTGTGGGCGGGCATCGGCCCGGCGATTGGGCCGCTGCACTACAGCGTTGGCATCGAGGTGGTCGAGGCAATCCAGGCAACGTTACCGGAAGGCGCGCAGGCGGCGACGCACCGCGATGGGCACTGGATGATGGATTTACCGGCAGCGTTGGAGGTGCAGTTGCGCGCCGTGGGCGTGACTCAGGTGGAACAGTCCGGCTTGTGTACGGCCAGCCGCGTGGATGAGTGGTACTCGCATCGCGCCGAAGCAGGTCGCACCGGGCGCTTTGGCGTATTGGTGATGTTATAGCTTATTCCAACCCCTCGATGCGGTAGGTGAACCCCAACATCTCCAGAATGGCCGAGTCCGTCCCCTGTGGGCGTGAGAATTGCACTTCGAAGTCCTGGAACCCGTCCGGGCCGACGTTCCACGGCAGCATCGGATTGGAGGCCTGTAACGTCCCCACGCCGCCGTTGTAGGTGAACTTGATGTTGTCCAGCGTCACGACGAGTGGCGACTCCCCATCGTTGTAAAGCGTGCCATTGATGACGATCACGTTGCGCGTGGTGTCGTCGAAAACGTCGGTCAGTTCCACGTCGGGAATTGCCGGGCCGGGCTGTGGCGCTTCGTAGGTCAGTGCGAATTGTGTGCTGTTGGCCGAGACGGTGTCGCTGCGGAAGATCCACGTGACCGGCGAAGGCATGTTTCGCGGTACTGCGTAGCCGGCGCTGCCGGTGGCGGCCTCACCGTAGGCCAGCATGCGCGTGAGCGCTCCGTACTGGCCCGCACTGGTGGCGCTGGGATCGAGCGTGTAGCGCTGTCCGGCGTTATCCTCGAGCACCATATCGAAGAAGGCGGCGTTCATCTCCTTGTCGCTCTCGTTCGTGACCTGGTACTCGACGATAAAGTGGATCATCGACGCATCTTCGTTTGCCACGCGCGTCTCCAGGATTTCGACTTTGAGACCGTCCACCCGTTGATCCTGGGCGAAAAGGCTCTCTTCGGGCAAATAGCGTGCCCGGACGATCAGCCGGGACGTTTCCTCGCTATCCAACATCATCACCGTCAGCCCCGGTTGATCCTGGGCCATCGGCGACAGGTCGCCGGCATCGACGCGCTCGACTTGCGGCGTGCCAAAGGCCAGGACGCTGCCGTTGTCGAGTGTAAGCATGAGGCGGCTCGCGCTGTCCAATCCCGCGAGCGCGGACTCGGCCGCCGGTGTGTACGGCAGGCCGACTACGTAATTGATTACCGTCCCATAGAGCCACACGGCGACGCTGGATTGTTCGTGCGGTAACGGCAGGCGGCCTTGATCCGGCGTCACCGGCACGACTGGGTAGATGATTCCGGCGACGTTCAGTTGGTTGGGCATAATGGTGTTGATGGGTGCGCCGCTTTCCTGCACGACGGCAATATCGGCAGGAATGGTGGGCGGGGACATGAATGTGGATAGTTTGACGACCTTCGCCTGTTCCGCGCCGCCGGTGGGACGTTGGGGGCGCATGTTGAGAAGGGCTGCTACGCCTACGCCGACGATAATGACCGCGCCGAGCATAATGAGCAGGATGGCCCAGGTGGGTGGGTAGACGCTGACGCGGGACGCGGCGTTACGAGACGCGGTGCCGCATGATGTGTCAGTATTGGACTCGCTCTGTGACGTGGGCGGATGCGGCGACATTGGCGGCGGAGTCACGGTCCGATGGGACGGTGGTTCCGTGTGTGGTGGGGGCGGCGGTGTGGCAGTCACATCCGAATGGGTCGACACGTTGAGCACGTCATCGTAGGCCTGGCGTCTTTGCGGGTCGGCCAGACGCTCGTAGGCGTCGTTGATGTCTTTGAACCGCTCTTCGGCATCCGGCGCGGAATTGCGGTCGGGATGGTACATCCGTGCCATGTTGCGGAAGGCGATTCGTATTTCTTCCGGCGTCGCGTTCTGCGCCACCCCGAGGACTGCGTAATAGTCTTTGATCGTTCTCGATGCCATAAGTTCTGTTCTCGCTTGTTGGGCCGGACGAGGTTATGGGATGCTGACAGGCAGGCTGGGCGGCGCGATGCGCACATCCACCTCGGGTTTGGTGGCTTCGATGAGCCGGTCGAAGCCCAGGAGCGGGATCAGCACCCGCACCGTGCCCACGGTGGAGACGGTGAAGGAAATCTGCCCCTGATCGTCGGTGTAGCCGCGCGCCAGTTCCGCTTTGGTTTCCGGCGAGTGTACGGTGGCGAAGAAGCCCGGCACGCCTTCGCCTGCGCCCGGCAGCCCGTCATTGTTGGCGTCGTAGTAGACCATAACGCGGAATGTGCGGTAGCCGGTGGCGGCCGGTGGGCGTGTAGGCGGCGGCGGGGTCGTCACCAGGCGGAATTCCAGTTCGCGGCTCTCACCCTCCGCCTCTGGCGGCTGCGTGGGGGTGGCGATGGGCGATACCGGCGTCTGCGGCGTTTTGGTGGGCGATGGGGTGGTTGCGGGCGGTGTGTAATCGCCTTTGCCGGCGGCCGGTGTGGCTTGCGCGCCGGGCACGCCCAATTCGCATTTGATGCTGTAGGCGCTCTGGGCCGCATCGCGGATGTCCATACGATCACCCTGACCGACGAGGATGTAGAGGAAGCCTTCGTAGCTGGCGTAGTAGGAGAGCCGGCTGTTGAAGTCGCCCAGGGCGATGTCATCGTTTGCCATCATAAAGTAGCCCTCACCCGGCCCGCTGTAGAATGCCATGCGCGGATCGACACCGGGATCGAGATCGTTGGTCTCACACGTCAACTGCAACCCCGGCTTCACCCGAATTTTAAGGTAGTCGTTATCCACCGTTGCGCCGCCCCACGGCATAAAGTTGAGGTCGTAGTTCAGTCCCGGCGCGATGGTGGTCGCTAATGCAAAGTTGTAGTTCGGTTCGTAGTCGTCGTAACCGCTCGGCCAGGTGGCTTTAGGCGTGTTGGTGGGGCTTGAGGGGGTGGAGGTTCTGGTAGGGGTAGGGGTGAAAGTGTTGGTGGCCGTGGCGGTAGGTTGAAGGATGATCACCTCGAGCAAATAGTCCACGAGGGCATTGGAGGGCGAGGCCTCTGTTACCGCTTCGATGCACAGGTAGTAGCGTGTGTCGGACGCCTGCAGGGTTGTTTCTAACTGGTGATTGGTCGCCGTGGTATTGCCAATACCGGTGTAAAAGCCGTTGTGATCGTAAATCCTGAGCCAGCGGTTAAAGCCGTAGTCTTGCAGAATAATGCGGTATTGCATCCCAATGGTGACGTCGATGACGAAACAGTCCGTGTCGTAAATGTTCGTGATCGCGCCAAAGATTCTGCCGGGCACGGCGAGGGAATCAGCCGTATTGGGAGCATCGTTGACTTCAGTCTCGCCTGGAATATTTGCCGGTGTGGGCATCGGCGTTTGCGTGGGCGTTGGGGTGAGGGTGTGCGTCGCTGTGTTGGTAGGTGTGGGGGTATTATAGTCAACTTGAAAGCGATAATCCGGTTGACCATTGGTTGATGGGACATCAGAGTCTACTGTGATAAGGAAGTAATAGGTTGTATACTGAGCGACAAACTGCACAGTGGCCTCGGTGGTGGTTCCGGTTTGTTCAGTAGCGATCCGGGTCAGTGTTTCGTCGTATATCTGAATCTCTCGTCTGCGGCCTTGTAGAGGATTCAAGACGACCTGGTAATTGGTGCCGACACTAGTGGTCATCACGAAGTAATCGAGATCGTCAGCGGTAGGAATTGCTCCAAATACGATCTCGGCGATGCTGATGGAGTTGGCTTCCCCGAAAGTGTTATTTGGCTCGGTTTCGTCGGCATTCGGCGCCAGCGGATTCGCGCTGCTGTTCCACGGCATTGCGCCGAGCGTCATCAACGTCACGCTGAGCACGATCACCAGCGTCGCCAGTCCGGTCGTCCACCGTTTCACTTGTGCGTTCATTTCTATTCCTCCACCGCGAATGCGGCCGGCTTTATATCCAGACTACAAAAGTCTCCCGAGGCGCCCGGTCAAGCAAATACGACGTTGAACACCCGGTCTGCACATTACAGTACGTGCTGAGACTTTTGTAGTCTTTAACGCTAATGCGCTGAAATCGGTTCCATCGGGGCCATGCTGGCCAACAGGCGTTTCGCCCCGATCCCGTTGGTAAAAAGGACGGTGACCATTTCGCTGCGTCCGTCCAATTGGCTTTCCAAGACAATGCCTTCGCCGTAGTGCGTGTGGCGCACGCGCTGCCCCTGGCGATATTGCAGTTGCGGCGCGGGCGCAGGCGCGCGTTCTTTCGCTGTGCGCGCGCCGGGCGTGCGCACGGCCGAATCCTGCCAACTCGCGCCCCAACTGCGCGTGCTTGACGCCGTTGTGGTCGCCTTTTTCTGCGCGCGGCGCGGGCGGTCGAGAACGGCGTCGGGTAAGTCGCTCAAGAAGCGCGAGGGCGCAGAAGGGTCGCCGCTGTTGTTGTATTGCCCCCAGGCGCGGCGGAAGGCGTAGCTGAGGTAGAGACGCTTTTCGGCGCGCGTCATCCCCACGTAGAGCAAGCGCCGTTCCTCGGCCACTTGTTGCGGCGAATCGAGCGAGCGGCTGTGCGGCAGCAGCCCTTCTTCCAGCCCGGTGAGAAAGACGACCGGGTATTCCAGCCCCTTGGCGCTGTGTAGGGTGAGCAGTGTGACCGCGTGGACCTCTTCGCCGAGTTCGTCGATGTCGGCGACGAGCGCCACCTCGGTGAGGAATTCGGGCAGGGTGATGCCCGGCGCGTCGGCGACGACGGCCCGCAACGCCTGGATGTTCTCCCAGCGCGATTCGCCGTCGTCGGAGCCATCGCGGACGTAGCCTTCGTAGCCGGTATCCGCGAGGATGGCATCCAGCAATTGCGCCACACTCACTTCGGCGCGGAGCTTCTGCCAGCGCATCATCAGCTCGATGAAGCCCTTGAGCGCCTGGGCTGCACGGTTGGCGAGTGCGCCTGTTTCCAACAAATGTAGCGCGCCTTGATAGCGGCTGCCGTCAAGCATGTTCGCCGCCTGGGCAACGGTGTCCAGCGTGCGCGCGCCGAGTCCTCTGGTCGGGACGTTGACCACGCGCGCAAAGCTGACGTCGTCGTCGGGCGTCTGCGCCAGGCGCAGGTAGGCCAGCACGTCCTTGATCTCCTTGCGGGCGTAGAAGCGCGTCGCGCCGATCAGGCGGTAGGGGATGTTGTAGCGCACGCAGGTCTCTTCCAACGCGCGGGATTGGGCGTTGGTGCGGTACATCACGGCGATGTCGCTGTAGGCGTAGCCGGAGCGCGCCAGCGTCATGATCTCGCGGACGACGTAGTCGGCCTCTTCGCGCTCGTCGTAGGCTTCGTGGAGCGCAATCCGGTCGCCGCCGCGCCCGCGCGTGAAGAGATGTTTGGGCGTGCGGTCGTTGTTGTGGGCGATGACCGCCTGCGCCCCGTCGAGGATGACCTGCGTGGAGCGGTAGTTTTCCTCCAACAAGTGTTGTTGCAGCTCGGGAAAATCCTGGCGCAGCCGCTGGATGTTGCGGTAGTCGGCCCCGCGCCACGAGTAGATGGATTGGTCTTCGTCGGCGACGACGTAGAGGCTGCGGTGTTCCTGCGCCAGCAGGTGCAGGATGACGTACTGGGCCATGTTGGTGTCCTGGAACTCGTCCACCAGCAGGTAGCGGTAGCGGCCCCGGTATTTGTCGCGCACCAGGTCGTTGCGGCGCAGCAATTTTGCCGTCTCCATCAGCAGGTCGTCGAAGTCGAGGCCATCGTTCTTGCGCAGCGTCTCTTGATAGCGCGCGTAGGCCCGTTTGACGACTTCGTCGTAGTAGGTTTGCACGGGATAGTCGCCGGGCAGGATCAGCTCGTTCTTGGCGGCGGAGATGGCGTTGAGCAAGGCGTTGGGCCGGTAGCGTTTGTCGTCCAGCGCCAGGTCTTTGATCACCTGCTTCATCACGCTGAGCTGGTCGTCCGTGTCGAAGATCAGGTAGTTGCTGGAAAGGCCGGCGGCCTCGGCCTCGCGGCGCAGGATGCGCGCGCAGGCGGCGTGGAACGTGCCGATGGTGAGCGACTTGGCGGAGTCATCGCCGAGCATCTTGTCGAGCCGGGCGCGCATCTCACGGGCGGCCTTGTTGGTGAAGGTGACAGAAAGGACGTGCCACGGCGCGACGCGCATCTCCGCCAGCATCCAGGCGATGCGGTGGGTGAGCACGCGCGTCTTGCCGGACCCCGGCCCGGCAAGCACCAGCACAGGGCCATTCGGCGCGGCGACGGCGGCTTGCTGCTGCGCGTTGAGTGTTTGCAAGAGTGGGTGGTTGGAATTGTTCATCGATTTTATTCTACCGCATAAACGAGGCTTTGCAACACTTCGCTTTTTCAAATTCGCTTGACCCTTTGTGCATTTTCCTTATACTGACTCTGAAAAATGTAGTCGCTATGCAGTTACCGATTTTGGCGCTGCCGAGGTCGCTGAGAGCGCAGAGGAAACACAGAAAAACACAGCGATCTCTGCGTACTCTGCGGTAAACTCTCTTTGCTGTAGCTCAAACCGTGTAACTTACTACAAACGGTGCAAGTGAGATCCGCCGTTGGGCGGCTAATGGATGTAGCCGAAAATCGATAAGGAGGTATTCCTTTGGTCGAATGGTTCGCAACTCACTACTGGGCAGCAGGTGTTGTCACTTTCTTGTTGATGTGGAGTGATTGGCTGCTGACAATCATGCAGGAACGAGAACGGCAACTCCACTATGCCGAGCATTACCAGAGTTACCCAATTAACACCATCGAAGGGAATCCGTTGTATCAGTCAGCGGTCAAAACGAGGCGGATTTTTGAACCAAGACACCTCATTCCCGCGCTGATCATCAGCATACTTGTGCCGTATGCGCTCGTTTGGATCCCACAGATTTTACACACGGCCTTCATCGGCTACATCTGGGGACTTTTTCTGATTGTGATAACGACCCATATTGGCAATCTGATCGGTTATCGCGCCGGGCGTCGTGGCTTGCATGGCAAGCTTTTCCTGCATCTGCGTACCGGCTATCTCATACAAATGGGGCGCTATTTGGAAATGGCTGTTTTTCTCATCTTTTTGGCGGTGTGTTCTGCTTCTCCCT
Source organism: Chloroflexota bacterium (assembly GCA_036845725.1). Lineage (GTDB taxonomy): Bacteria > Chloroflexota > Anaerolineae > B4-G1 > SLSP01 > DSWT01. The sequence continues at coordinate 10,308 of DAIUDK010000018.1, read as the reverse complement.
TTATCGTGGGCGTGGCGGTCGCCGGTATGACATCAGCCTTGCGCCAGTTGCTCTGGCTGCGAAAAGTCCCGGCCATCGACGAGGCGGATGAACCACCATCATCTTTACCATCACAACTGGCTGTTGAGGATTTGCGGGAGACTGTGGGGTGATATGTATTTGTTTAGTAAAGCGCGATCCGATCAAGCAGATGCTATCTTTTCGCTTTACCGTGAGGTGGTGGCAGAAGGCCAAAAGCATGGCGCTTCGCATTGGTCAGAAGACTATCCAACGCGGGCGTTTCTGGCTGAGGATGTCGCATTGCAGCGCATGTTTGTCCTCGAAGAGAGCGACACGATCATCGCCGCCGTGTCATTGCTGGAAACAGACGACCTGGATGACGAACCTGTTGGCTGGCAGGATGTGAAATCATGTGTGCCCGTCAGGCTGTGTGTTTCGCCCAAATATCAGGGCCAACGTATCGGTGAGTATATGATGAATTGTCTCATAGAGTATGTAAAACCTCTGGGGTATCAGTCCATGCGTTTACTGGCGGCGGAGAACAGCATAGCGGCCAATCGTCTTTATACACGCATGGGGTTTGTTTGTCTTGGCGTTGTGCAGTTGTATGGGATGGGCTTCAATGCCTATGAGCTGGTCTTTGGCTACTGAGTTTATACATGCCGTGATATGCGTGAGGTCCTGGCGGCGATGAGACTGAACACTAAGCTCCTGATAACGTACACTATCGTAGGCGCTCTCTTGCTGGCGGTGATGGGCTACTATGTGGGCGTCACCGTGCACCGGGACAGGTTCAAATTCATCTATGACAATTATGTCTCACAGCTCTATCAGGTGGATTTTGCCCTCACCAGCTTTCTCGAGGAAGTGGAATACGATGTGCTCGACTTGGCGGCCAACGAGACGGTCAGGACGCACGATGACGGTGCCTTCACCAACTTTCTCGACGCCGATGAAGCAACCTTTGAATACCACATTGCTGAAACCGAGCAGGCCATCATCGACCTGTTCAGCGCCTATCGCACCAATCACTCCTACGCAAATTCGATCTACATGGGCCGGGAAAATGGCAGCTTTGTGCGCTCCCACCATCGGGCAAGCCCCACCCAGTACGATCCCCGGCAGCGGCCCTGGTACATGCTGGCGGTGAGCCATCCGGATCGGGTGATGCGCACCGCGCCCTACGGTTCGGTGACGACCTCCGACGTCAACATCGGTACGGTCAAGGCGCTGCTGGACGAGGCCGGGCAGGTGTACGGTGTGGTAGGCATCGATATCACACTGCGCAACTTGACCGACTATATCTCCAATGTCAGCGTAGGCCAGGGCAGCACCATCGTGCTTCTGGATGACCAGGGAACCATCCTGACGGGTGCGGATCAGGACGCTATCTTGCCTGGTGAAGACGAGGAGCCTCACTTATGGTCGTACCACGAGGTGGGGTTAGACCATTTTCAGACGGTCATGGACAACCTGGAGGGCTATATTGCCTTCGAGCAGGGGGGCAAGCGATACTACGCGTTCTACTATACCTCGCCGGCGCTGGGCTGGAAGATTGCTGCCGTTATCCCCTGCCAGTCGATCGACGACCAGGTGAACCGCTACGTGCTCAACGTGCTCTTGATGCTGTTTTTGGCACTGTTACTGTTCAGCTTGCTGACGGCTCTCAGCATGCGCTACTTGATCGTGCGGCCGATCGCCAGGCTGCAACAGAGCGCCGAGGCCATCGTCCGCACCGGCGATTTGCGATATCCTGTCCCCGTCACCGGCCGCGACGAGGTCGGCCAGTTGGCGACGGCCTTCAACGAGATGGTGGCCGCGGTCAGCCGTGCCCATTATGGTCTGGAGGCGCAGGTTGCCGAGCGCACGGCCGACCTGGCAGCGCGGAATGCTGAGTTGGATGCTTTTGCCCATACTGTGGCTCACGATATCAAAGGTTCCACCGCCGTCATCGTTGGATATGCCGAGGTGTTGGTCCAGGATTATGCCGATCTACTGGATGAGACGCTGAACCAGTCGTTGCACGCGCTCGCTAAGTACGCGCGCAAACTGGATGCCATTGTGGACGCGCTTTTGCTCTTGGCCAGTGCGCGCCAGGAAACGGTCAAGATGCAGCGTTTGGACATGGCCCCCATCGTGGACGGGGCCACAGAGCGCTTGCTGCACCTGATCGAGGAACGGAGGGCTGAGATCATATTGCCCAATGGCTGGCCGGCGGCGCTGGGCTACGGGCCATGGGTCGAAGAGGTATGGGTGAACTATATCAGCAACGCGCTCAAATATGGCGGCTCCCCGCCCCGGGTGGAACTGGGGTACACGACAGAATCTGGTTCGCAAACGATCCGTTTTTGGGTGCGTGACAACGGTCCGGGACTTTTAGCCGAGGAGCAGTCGCGTGTGTTTACGCCCTTTGAGCGCCTGTATCAGACGCGCGCTTCGGGGTACGGCCTTGGATTGTCTATTGTGCAGCGGATTGTGCAGCGGCTGGGTGGGGAAGTGGGCGTGATGTGCGATGTCGGGCAAGGGTGTACGTTCCATTTCACCCTGCCAGCGGCGCCGGTGTGAGTGGGAAATCGGATGGCAATTGGTTTTCAATCAAGATGTGCGCCCGGCAGGTGAGATCCGCTGTGAGTCGACAGTAGATGATAAGGAATAAACGATGAACGAAATAAGGGAAATAATCAAAGCGATATCCGTTGAGAAAATAGAAAGTCATATCAGGAATTTGGAAGGCATACGACATCCTGTCTTTGCGTCTGAGGCATTGGAAAAGGCTGCGGATTACATTTGGGATTGTCTTGAATCGTATGGACTTGCAGTGAGTGCGCATTACTTCACCGAAGATAACCGGCAGTATCGAAATATCATCGGCCTGCATCCAGGGACAAAACAGCCCGGGCTGAAGCTCTCGAGCCAAAAGCACGAGCCTTTTCACAAGGCCACCCTTTGGGCTGACTTCCTGACCGCGACCCTATGACTTGCGCCTGATGCGCTTCGCGCACAGGAGAAGCGGGCCATTGGGGGCAGTGCGCTATCCCGTATGGGATGCTTGCCCCGTTAGGCACAATCCACCTATACAGAACCGAAAGGAGAAAACCAATGAAAGGGCGACTGTTTATCGTATTCACTCTGGCTATTGGACTGGCTTTGCTTCTCATCTGGGCTGTGGTGACTCAGAGAACAGAAGTGACAGCCGCTGTCCAGTTAGCTTCGTCTGCTATTTCCGCGGACCGCACGGAATTCCACTCAGGCCCTCAAAACGTCGTGCGTTTGGGCTACACGTCCGATATCACTTTCACACCTGCTTTCACCACGTATCTCCCTGCCGTGTTAAAGGGTTACGGAGTCTGTTCAACAATTCCCACACTTCTCAGTCCTGCTAATGGGAGTAGTTTGAATACCATTGTACCTCTGTTCAGGTGGGATAATGGCAATGACCTAAGTACAACCGGAATGCGCTTGGAAGTCTCAGATGATTCTGGTTTTACAGGAAATATCCGGTCTCTTTGGTCAGGTGCAACGCTCGGAGTGAGAGAATTCCGCTTCTCAAGCAACCTCGACCCCGCTACTACTTATTACTGGCGAGCCTGGTTAATGTGCGATGACATCCAGGGACCGTATTCAGATGTATGGTCTTTCACGACAGGCTCGGGTGGAACCATCTTACCCGCCCCCGCCCTAGTAGCTCCCGCCAGCGGAAGTACGGTTCCAACCACGACGGCCACCTTGCAATGGTCGTCTGTGCCTGGCGCAATAGAGTATCTGGTGTATTGGCGCAAGGTGGGGCAGGGGGGATATGCTTATGAGTGGGTGACCGACACACAAACCACGATCGGTTGGCTAAACGCCGACACTACCTATGAGTGGTGGGCCTCGGCACGAAATGACTATGCCATTGGTGTTGATTCAGAGAAATGGCAGTTCACTACATCTGGCGAAGCTTTGTCTTTTCCATCCCAGGACTCGAACCACAATGCCATCGTAATAGAAGATGGTGATGCAAAGACTACACTTGAGAGAGGGGGCAACGAATCGCAGAATCATTGAACGGTATGCCCCCGGCCATAGCGCCGTCTCTCTTGCACTGCGCCGCCTCATCTGGGGCGGCGCAGTGTTTTTGGTGAGAGCAAGCAAAGATTAAATCTCAGTATTCTTGCCAGCCGCTCAGCGGATTGGCGATAATACGGTATTCCTTGCCGCCACCCAGATAGGTTGCGCCTACGTTGTCGACGATGCCGGGTTGTGGCAACCAGGTCAAACGCGTGGTGTACGTACCCGCCGGGACGCTGCGCCAGTAAACCGTTTGGTTACAGTGGTCGGTCGAGTATTCCACGGAAGCGTTGATCGGGCCGAAAACCTCTACGCGCAGGCCAAAGGCGCACAGCGGCTCGACGTAGAGATAGCCAAAGTTCCCCACTGTGACTGCTACCACGTTGCTCCAGGCGAAATTCTCGCTCAATCCATACGGGCGAATGCGCCAGTAGTACGTGCCGGGCGTCAGGGTTGCGGCTTCATAGAGGGAACTGTAATCCGGCCGCTGAATGGTCGTCGGATTGGTGAAATTCGGATCGGTGTCGCGTTGCAGATCGAACCCGATGTGCCCGCCGCCGGTCACGTCCCATATGACATCGTAGACGCCGTCGCCGTCAGGGTTGCTGATGGCCCGCAGCTTCACGCTCGGTGGGTAACCGGAAACGGCCAACGGCAGGTAGATGCGCGACATAACCGTCACAGTCAGGATGTCGGTATCGGTCATGTATGAGTAATTCCATTGTTGCACCTCGACCTGATACGTTCCCACGGCCCCCGCCGGTGGCTGGAAGGTCAGGTAGTAGCAATAGGCGTAGGAGCAGCTGCTCAGCGTGTCGGTGATGATCTGCGCCCCCAACTGCGGCGGGACGTCGCCGACGAGTTCGAAATGCGCTGCTGCCCCGTCGCCGCGCCTGAAATCTTCCAGCGGCCACGACGTCCATTCGGATTGATCCTTGGTTAGATAGGTTAACACTCCCACCGGCGCCTTGACCGGGTTGGGGGCCAGGGGATAGAACTCCAGGTCGGGTGGATAGTCCGTCTTTACCAAAATTTCAACCGTGAAGTACAGATCGCCATCGCCGACTTCGACGTCGGTATATGACTGGCGAGTAAACGAGCCGGCTGTCATGCGCATATAATGCCCATCCACCAGTTCAATGACCAGGCCGGAGGTCCCGCCGGTTACCGTATAAACCAGACCTGATTTATCGCTCTCGTCATAGGTCGTGAAGTCCCACAAATCCAGCGTCCGCTGCGCATCGTAGGCCACCCCGATGATCGGGGGAAGCTGGAGGCTCAGTGTCGACGCGCTGGTGGCACTGAGTGCAAACCGATCGGGCGTGGTGGCTGTGCTACCCAGATTTGCCTGATCGCCTGCCGCAGCCGGCGCCATCACGGTTGCGGCAGCCACCGGAACTGTGCGGGCTGCCCCCCCCGTCGACAAGACCCCGCTTATCAACAACACCGCCAATGCCAAGGGCAAAACTAACCATCGTAACTTATTCATAACAAACCTCCTCAAAACTGTGGAATTGGAATAGGGTGCACCACCCTGGTTAACTGAGGCCTGGCCCCAGAACACCCACTCACGCACATCGGATGGAACGGATTTGAATAGGTTCCACGACTTTATCCATGAAGTCTATTGCGATACCTCTTCTCCGAGCAATCAACTATTGGATAGTATAGCAAGCGACTATCACAAAATCATCACAAAAGTTGGTGCCTGGGACCGAATTGTGCATTTTTTCGCTCGGTTTGTTCCAGTGCTGGAATCACTGCGCGTTTTTACGCCTCAATCCCTCCCCAAACTCGCGCAACCCAACCTGCGAGCTTCTCTACCCCTGGCTCTAGGGTTGCTCGCCTGCCCGCCCCCTGTTTCTCCGCTTTCTACGCCCCGATTCACTGCGCTACCCCCCGCGTCACATGCGCTTGACCCATTTCTCATTCTTCTTATACTTACCCTGATAAAGAGCATCGATAGCTCTGAATCAGTCATTGGGTGATTTCAGCGTGCGGTTAGTACAAGTCCGTTTTTTGATAGTCTCCCTCTTGAGCGCTGCCGGTATATAGTGTATGATCACGGCAAACCATTCGGAGGGAGACAGATGGAACAGTTTGCGAAAACCGGCGCTTTCTGTCCAAATGAAGCTTGTCCGGACTATGGCAAGCTTCAAGACGATCAGCAGCAGCATATCATCAAGTTTGGCAAAACGCGGCGGGGTGTGCAACGCTATCATCGAATCTATACTTAAGCCCAAGGGCGCTATCGGCGATGATGCGTCGTCGTGGGAGCAATCAGAATTGTGTTGTGCGGCTCAGAAGCCGATATTCGTCACAGGAGAGTTATGCACGCGAAATATGTTGAGACTGTCGAACATATTCGATTTAGGCCATATCTATTTGACAAGACACGTGAGCTCTATAGTGAAATGTTTGGCGGCAGGGCATAAGACATGATGACATCCTTGAAAGTGAAATCATCACCCTTGAAAAGCGTATGAGGAAAAATGACAAAAACGGGTGAAGTGAGTAAGCGAAGCATGAAAATCACTTTTCTTGGAACAGCCGCCGCCAATGCGTTTCCAGAAGCTTTCTGTACGTGTGGCAATTGCGAACAGGCGCGCCAGCTTGGTGGTCGAAGTTTGAGGAAGCGGTCTTCCGTATTGGTCAACGACGATTTGTTGATCGACCTCGGGCCAGATATTATGGCAGCTTCGCAGTTGCACGGCTGTCCGCTGGTCAACGTAAGGTACTGTTTGCAAACGCATCCGCACGCTGACCATCTCGACTTGTCACACCTTCTCTCTCGCAGTCCTGGATTTGGTGTGGTCGGCGCGCCTACCCTGAATTTCTATGCTTCTGCTGAGACGCTGACACAAGCGGCAGAAACTTTTCAAAGAGACCTTGCAGGCTACAGTTTGCTATCGCTAGAGGCCGAGAAGGAGCTCAATCTCACCATTCATACGGTCGAACCCTTGAAACCCTTTTTCTTCGGTCCTTACTCCGTAACCGCTTTTCCTGCCAATCATGCGCCCACGATGGGAGCGATGTTATATGCAATTCAAAGCGATGGGCATACCGTTTTTTATGGCACGGATACTGCCACATTGCCAGAAGAAACCTGGCGGGCATTTCACCAACACAAGCTCCTGTTCGATGTTGTGATCCTTGACCATACCTATGGCCCGGATCAACCTGGCAGCGACCACTTGAGTGCCCATCAGGTCATTGACCATGTAAACCGTATGCGTGACGAAGGTTTGTTACGGCCGAATGGCCGTGCTTTTGCGATACATATTGCCCACGAGGGAAATCCTGCACATCCAGTACTAGAAGAATTCGCCAAGGATCATGGTTACGAAGTTGCGTATGACGGACTTGTTCTTGAAAAATGGAGTTGATTGGTGAATCCTATAGCGCAGAGCCTTATCGATGAATTTCAATATCAAGCAGCAAAAACCAGGTTCGCTCATGCTTCGATCTGCCAATCCTACCTTTGATGAGGGTCTGGTGTTTGCCTGTTACCTCGATCAAGCATTCGAGGGTCTCTTCCGTTTGATGCTGGGGCCACGCGCTGAAGACATCGTCGCCACAGCGTACACTCGACCTGACCACGACTTCTCCTACCAGAACACAATCTTCGCCGAATGTGACGAGACCATCGTTGGCATGGCTACAGGCTATACGACCGAACAGCATCGCCGTTGGTCGAATCAGCCATTGAAACAGGCTGCCAGTCATCATGCTTTGGGAAAAGTGGGCGTTACCTTGCTCTGTTTACGTCTTCGATTTCTGGGCACTCACGCGGACGGTGATTTCTATCTCCAGGCTATTGCGACTAAAGAAGAGTTTCGCGGTCAAGGTATTGGATCAGCTTTACTGGACGGTGTTGAGGCTCGGGCGCGTGCAAGCGGAGCAACCCGGCTCGTCCTGGATGCCTCCGCCAGGAATAAGGGCGCGCTTAGATTCTATGAGCGTCACGGAATGGCTGTCGTATTGAAGGAAACCGCATTCCCATTTGTGCCACGCTTCATTGTTCAGATGACGAAATCGCTCTGAGCGCAGTCTGGCGCCAGGCTCAACCAACCGTTTTATGGAGGTGTTATCTCATGAATCGACAAGATAGGACTTACGCTGAAGAGCGGGCCTTGATCGAGGACCTGCAAGCGCGCTACATGTTTGCGCTAGATTTCGGCGATATCGACAAGTACGTTGCCACCTTTACGGAAGACGGCGTGCTCGATATCGGTGTGGGCGAATGGCGCGGGCGTGAGACGATCAAGCAGTGCCTGTTGGCGATCCCGAAACAGGAAGAACCGGCGACATCCCCGGATGCCCCGCCCTTGCGGCCCGCCAGCGGACGGCACAATATCACGAATATCGTGCTGAAGATCGAAGGGGACAGGGCCTGGGGCAGGGCGTACTGGTTCCACGTGGGGAACCGGAACCCGGAACGTAGCGCTGTGCTCAACTCGTATGGGCATTATGAGGATGAGTTGATCAAGGTAAATGGCGAATGGCTATTCAGCAGGCGCAAGATCTACAACGAGCAGGAAGCTCCTTGGGCCTGGCAGGGCGGCAATCCGTGTTGGTAGCTGGGCGTATGGCGATGTTGGGCTGCACATTCTCGGGCAGTTCCTTGCAACGGAGAATTGAGGCATGAGAACAAAGACAACACTTGTAGTTCTGCTGGGTATGCTTATGTTCACTGCATGTGCCCCGGAAGTTAAGCCTACACCGGAGCCTGTTTCGCCAGTTTCCACCGAGGGTGGGATTCCAGTATTTGAGATCAATGAAACTACGGTTGACCACGAGTATTGTCAGTTGCCGGAAGTGTTATTATCCACAACTGAGGCGCAGGGGCTAGACGATGATGAAATTGCCAGGAGACTCATGACGTTGTGGCTGGACTATTTTAACGTTCCGAAAGCTCCAGGGTACTGTCGCGTGGATGGCTATGTGATTGACAGAGTCTATGATGATAACCGCCCGGTTGAACCGCGGAGCGACCTGATGCGGACGATTGAATTTTCGCTAAAGCTGGTTCAATACCCTGCTTTATGGGCGGCATGGGCTGGAGAAGTCGATGCCCAGAACTGGCTGCACACGAGTGTGACGATCGCGGTTTTTCGCTCTGGCGAGGGATATACGATGCAACTCGCACATCCATAAAGGTCAATACTTGCCCAACCCGCGCGTGCTAAGGAGCAAGCCTTTTTACGTCCTCGTGGATTGAAAGACGGTCTGCCGGCTCGGAGATCTGGCGTTATCAGATAAAATTCCTCGCTTAAAACACGGAGGGAATGAGGGACATGAAACTATCAGCGACAGAAAAGGCATATTTAGCATCCTGTATCAAAGAAGCCACCGAGGCATCGTTTCAAGGGTGGGATTTTTCGTATATGGCGCAGTATGGAGGGGATGTCGAAGAACCGAGGTCCTGGTGCTATGTCAACGTTGTTCGGAGGTATCTTGCTGGCAGGGATGTTGTCCTTGATATGGGAACAGGGGGCGGAGAATTTCTTGCATCACTCCAACCTCTTCCACCCCATACCTATGCAACCGAAGCCTATTGTCCGAATGTGCCTGTTGCTAAGGCGCGATTAGAGCCGTTAGGCGTCACCGTTGTCGAGATTGAGGAAGGTCAGCAAGAAGCCGCTCCGTTGCCGTTTGAGGATGCGTTTTTCGAAGTTGTTATCAATCGTCACGAAGCCTACGATTCCAAAGAAGTGTTTCGGGTCCTAAAACCCGGTGGTGTATTTATCACCCAACAAGTGGGGCAGAGGAACAATGAAAACATACGGATGATCTTTGGCTCCATCGAAGAGGAAGAGGATTTCTTGTGGAATCTCGCCACGTGCCAAACCTTTCTGGCGAAGGCAGGTTTGACCATTCTTGAGGCGAAGGAGCACATCGGGTATAGCAGAATGTATGATATTCGCTCATTTGTCTATCTCTTAAAAGCGCTCCCCTGGGAATTCCCCAATTTCGATCCCGCACATTTCACAACCCAACTGTGCAATGTGCACATCAAGATGCTCGAGGATGGGTATTTTGATACCACCTGTCATCGTTTCTTTGTGATTGCCCAAAAGAAATAGGTTACAAGTGAAAAAGGAAAACGCTTTTTACTCCTGCCATTCAGGCGAAAGGAACTGATGATGCAGATCAATTTGACGGGCAAAACCGCATTGGTCACGGGCGGCAATACCGGCCTAGGCCGGGCCATCGCGCTGGCGCTGGCCGAAGCCGGGGCGGACGTGGCGCTCACGT
>DAIUDK010000017.1:0-55907 GCA_036845725.1 Chloroflexota bacterium | reverse complement strand
AGTTCTGATTGGGTTGTCATCTATTCTCACCTCGTAGTATTCTAGTATTAGAATACTATAGTATTGGGATTTGTCAAGGGAAAAATTACAAGAAGAGAAGGCAACTATAGAAAAGCAAAATGCCGCTCTAACTGAAGGCAGAGCGGCATTTCAATCCCTCTGAGGTATACTACTTTCGATTAATCCTACGATCTCGCAACTTGACCCAAACCCCGCGCAGTATCCTGGTTTGCTCAACACTCAATCCCAGCCCTTCTTGCAACAAGACTTTGTCGGTTATATCCAATACCATCTCAATATCGTTCTGACGCAGCAATTGATCGAAGTGCGTCAAGTCAAGTCGTTCAGCGTTGTTCAATGGCAGGGGCAATCGCTCGGCTTCGCTCGGCTCGAAGGTGAGCACGCCGCCGCCGTAGCTGCGCCCGGTGACTTCGGCAAAGGCAAAGGTGAGAGAATTGAGGTAAGTCGCAGTCACAGCTTCGCCATTGACGCCCTTGCGAAAGCGCACGCGATGAATCGTATCGGTGCATACGGCCTGGGCGGCGTTGAGCGTCAACTTGGGATAAGCGTGAACCTGCCGCAGCATAAAAGCATCGGGAATCCACACCGAAGGCACAATGTACCACCGTTGACGAATCCGGCACTTGTAGCCCTCGTGGTACGCCTTTGCTTCCCCTAGCGCGATATAGCGTTGTAAAGTTTCTGGAAGTTCTTCGATAAATGTATCATCGGGCGTGAACAAGAATGCCGGTAACTGCGCCGCAACATTGTCTTGCCAATCCGTCGCGCTAAAAATCGCGCCAGTAAGATGCGCTGACCGGCTAACCATCCGCTCCAGGTAAGGCTCAAGGCCATGACGCTTGACCTCGTCTTGAGAAAGGACAAAGAAGTCGTTGCGTCCGGTGACGATGCCCACATCCACATTGAACACCTGACCGGCCAACGTGACGCCGGGATGCGCGCGCATCTCGCGCAACAAATGGATTTCTTCAGGATCGAGGAAGTATTGCGTCCACTTCTCGGTGGAATGATCCATCGGTTTGAGTGTTGCCGCATCCAGTTGTGCGGTTGTCAATGTATTCAAATCCTCGATGCCGCCTAACTCAACCACACGGATGCCGCTGTTGGGATTGTGATTGCGCTCGGCCAGGAGCAAAACGATTTCTTGCTGGATATCCTGGAAAACTAATTGCCGGAACGTGACCAGCGTCACCCGGCTGAAATAGTCGCTGAGAAATTGCCGGACTTCGGCGGCATAGTTGACCTGGAACAGCTCCGCCGGAATGACCATCCCCAGGCGACCATCTTCCTTGAGTAGCAGGCTGCCCACGACCAGGAAAGGCAACCAGGCGTTGGTCAGACGGTTGGGGTGTAATCCGGCTTGTTCCATCATGCTGAAGGCGATTTGGCGATGTTCTTCCGGGAAATGCTGATACCGCACAAATGGGGGATTACCGATGACCGCATCGAAATATTGGCGTTCCTTAAGCACCAATGTCAAGATATTTTCACCAAAAAGATGCTGCTGACAATGCGCGAAGAAATCCCCAACGTGGATAGTGTTATCGGAAGTTAACGACAAGCCAAGCGCAGCCAAGCGTTGGGTCGATTTGGCGGCCTCACGCGGGTCTAACTCGACGCCGTGAAGTTGCCGACTCAGAATTTCCACCGGCACGCCCTGCGCCAACAAACGCCGGGCAGCCGAAAGCAGAACGTTGCCATCGCCGCAGCTTGGCTCCAAGACCTCATCTGTTGGCGAGCGAATGGCCCAATCCGCCAAAAAGTCGGCGATAGGCTGAGGCGTGTAATAACCGCCGCGCAATTTCTGGTAGGAGGGTTGTGTCATTCCCACTCCAAAATCGCACCGACAGCGGCCAAATCCGTAGCGGTAATATGGTAGAGGTCACTGATTTTGCGTTCGATAGCCTGGCGCAAACGATACGCTTGTTGTTCAGCCTGCTGTCGTTGCGCGGGGACGGTTGTAGTCGCTGCACGCTCGGTGGCTTGAATCAATGCTTTGACCAGGTCTACTACACTGTCATGAACTGCTTTTTCTCCTGCGTCGGCAAAATCAATCTGGCGAATGGGCAAGTCTCTAACAAACTGCTTGCCGTGAGAACGGTACCCACCCCGGAAAGCGCTGCCGATAGCGCGCACCATTGCCTCGATAACCGGATGTGATAATACCGCCTGTAAGTAGTGAATCGAGAGCTCGGTATCTGGACGAGGGCGCAAACCATAATACGGGCCATTGCCGCCGCCGGTAAAGATAATATTCTGATCGTCGTAAGCGTAGCGTGCTTCAAGAGAAAGCACCGGCCAGATAAGTTTCAGCGCACCATCGAATTTGGTAAGACTTTGCGAACGCCCGTAACGATACCACGTCTCCGGCGTTCGACCCTGAATACTGCGCTGCGACAAAGTGTGCTGGTGCGCATTGAGATAAGCCCAACACTGTGGAAAACGCACTTGCATTTCCTCAGGGGTGTAAAGGCGCGCTCCATCCTCGCCAATTGTATAAGGGAAAATGACATACGTGTTAGCCTGTGGACGGCTATAAGCGGGCAGCGCAACATCTTTCAAGCATGGGCGTACAATCGCCTTTTCGATAGTCCATGTCGCGCCGGCAACATCAACAAAAGTAACGTCGGCCTCTGTCTCAGCGACAGGCGTAACGATGTAGAGTTTATCGGCGCTGGTCTGCACGCCTACGAAAATGTCGGCGACCTGCCCAAGCGTTGTCGGATAGTCTACGCGCAAGCGTTCAAAAACCCGACGGGCGGCGGGAGAGACAAATTCCCATAGCGCTTCTGTCAGATAATCTGCTTGATACTCGGCAATCTCATCCGACTTACCACGCCGCCACGCCGACAAATCGCTAACGTGCTCAACCGTAAAACGGGGCATAGCGGCCCCGGACAACATCAAAATACACGTGTACGTCGTGCGACGCTGGCCGAAGACCTGCTGCACGCCAAAGTGGACGATTTCGGCGACATGTTGTCGTTCAGATAACAACTGGCGGAGCGCCTGACCCGATTTGAGACTGAAGAATTTGTGGGGCACGATATAGCCAAGCCGCCCGGTTGGTTTGAGTAAAGACAGGCCGCGTTCAATGAAAAGCGCGTACTTATCGAAGTTGTCGCTTTGCGCGCAGGTATAAGGGGAAACGTTGCTCTGATAGTATTGCACTTCACGGAGCGAGTAACGCACCATATTTTGAATACGGATGTAAGGGGGATTGCCGATCAGCGCGTCAAAACCACCAGAAGCAAACACTGTAGGAAAGGCCATTGCCCAATCCAGTGGATTAAGCTGCGCATAATGCTCTGTATCGGTCAGCGCGTCTTGGTCATAGTCAAAATAGGCACTATCTACCAAACTGTTGCCACATTGAATGTTTCCTTGCAAGCTAGGCAACGCGCGAGTGTGCTGCGCTTGCCAATGGGCCGCTATCGCGGTGGAAGGCACATCTTCCAACACTTTAAGCAGGAGACTAAACCGTGTAATTTCGACCGCTTGCGGGTCAATATCCACGCCAAAGATATGCGTACAGAGAATACGCTGCCGCTCTGCGAGGGTAAGATACCACGTGTTCTGCGCGCCCTCATAGACTTTATCCCGATGACAATCAACACCTTCACACAGGTAGGCTCCCAGATAAGCATTGAGCAAATATTGATACGCGGCAACGAGAAACGCTCCGGAACCACAGGCAATATCGGCTAAACGAAGAGACGCTAGTTGAGCCGGGGATTTGCCAACACACAAAGGGGACAGTGTCTTTTCGATAATCGCATCTACGATGTATTGCGGAGTGGGCACAACCCCTTGCGATGCGGCAACTTCATCTTTGTCAATAACAGAAATCTGCTGCTCGGCCACCACGATATGCTTGGCCAGGAAACGTTCATAAATTTCACCCAGTATCCCGGACTCGACCACCGAGAAAGCATACGGGCTGGCCGGATAATAGAGTTCCCGGAAAATATCAATCAAGACGGTGCTGCTGACAACAATACTGAGAGAAAGTTGGTCCTCGATAAAGTCGAACAAACCGGAATTGTAGCGCCTGTCGGCCTGATGAAATAACGCTTTGAGGTCATCATACGTTTGCACAAACTGAAGCAATTGGTAACGCTCTAGTTCGCGGTCTTCGCAAATCCGCAAGAAGATAATGCGGTTGAGCAAACGTTGCACGAGGAAATTTACCTCGCCCTCGGTCAATGCGGGATTCTGTTGAACGATGTCTTGGGCCAACTGCAAGCGCCAGGTTTCTATCTGGCCCAGGAAATACGCATCAAAGGGTTCTATACCAACACGTTCTTGCTCGACACCAAACTGCGCATCGAAGCTACCAGTATAGACGGCCTCACGAGAAAGCTGTGCGTAGATTTCATCGAACCTGGCAACATACTCAGAATAATCATAAACTCTGAACCGCGCCACGCGGGCGTCATCGCCAGCCTGAGGACGCACGCGGCAGTCGTAGATAACGAGCTGGTCAAAGTTGGTCAAAACGGAAATCGGCAAACGAGCATTCCAACCATACCGACGTACCTGGAACGCGGCCGCATCACTGTTTGCAATAGGCACAGAAGGTCGTTTTGCTTCTACAAAGAACTTACGGGCAGCGCCAAGTCGCAGCGCATAATCAGGTTTCTTGGTAAAAATCTCCCCGTCATCCGCGACTTCCACTATATCTTCATGAACAACCTCGCGAAGATATTGCGGGGCTTGCTTCTCATTGAATACATCCCAGCCCAGAGTTGCTAAAAACGGATTGAGGAAGTCGGTACGTAGTTGCGTTTCATTGTAGTCTGAGTCTGCCCGAATGTATGCGTCCCGGTTTTGACTAAACCGGTTGACTAAAACTTGAATCGCTTGCAGGTTTTGTATTTTACCCATTGCAGCCAAGTCGCTCTTCATACTCGCCTTGCGGTTCCCGCACCAACCGCGCGCCAGCCCACGCCCCGGCGGTCGCCTCAAAGAAACCGGCCGGCCACTCATCCTGCTCTCCTGGTTTCGCATTCAGCACACTTTCCAAGACCAGTTTCGCCAACGTCAACTGTTCTCTTACGGTAAGCTGCTTAACGCTTTTAAAAATCCTGGCAAATTGCGTAGAGGGCATCAGCGTTTCTGCATTTGTAGTCATCTCACGCCTCCCAATAGTTCAGCTATCGCTACTTTTGCATACCACACCCCAAGTATACCCCCACCCCCACCAAACACAAAAAAGCGGTCTGGTCTCTCGACCAAACCGCTTCTCCAATGGGTCGTACAGGATTCGAACCTGTGGCCCTGGGCTTAAAAGGCCCCTGCTCTGCCGGACTGAGCTAACGACCCACGCGCGCCATAGTATAGCACGGGAGGGGCAGTTGTCAAACCCAGAGTGACTGTGCAAAAGTGTTCTCAGCTTTTGAACAGTCACTAGTTGACTTTCAACCACTCAAGGCTATATTCAAACTGATTAGCGGGATTCGCGGTTTATTTTGGAGGAACAAAGGTATGGAGTATACAGCTTTAGCGGACGCGATTGCCGCGTGGATGCGGGATTACGCAGGACAAGCCAGGGCAGATGGCTTCGTGGTGGGACTCAGCGGCGGCGTGGATTCGGCGGTCACGGCGGCGCTGGCGACGCGCGCTGTGGGGGCCGAGCACACCCTCGCCGTCTGGCTGCCGTGTCACAGCCTGCCGGAGGATGAGGCGTATGCCCGGATGACGGCGCAGGCACTCGGGCTGAAACTGCACACCGTCGACCTGAACGCAGCCTGCGAGGCACTGATGGCGGCGCTTCCGCCCGGCAGCGATATAGCGCGCGCCAACGTCAAACCGCGCCTGCGGATGACGGCCTGGTACTACCTGGCACAATCGCACAACTGCCTGGTCGCCGGGACGGGCAACCGGTCGGAGATGCTGGTGGGCTACTTCACCAAGTACGGCGACGGCGGCGTGGACATCGAACCGCTCGGCGAGCTGTACAAACACGAGGTGCAGGCACTCGCGCGCGTGCTCGGCGTGCCGGAACCGGTGATTGCGCGCGCGCCCACGGCGGGGCTGTGGCCCGGTCAAACCGACGAGGGCGAACTGGGCATCACCTACGCGGAACTGGATGCGATTCTGGCGGCGATGGCAGAGGATCGCGCGCCCGACGCGCCGGAAGCCGTCGTCGCTCGCGTGCGGCGGATGATCGCCGCAGCGGCGCACAAGCGCGCGCTGCCACCCATTTTTCACGTAGAAAGAACGTAGAAGAGACACGATAACCGACACCGAATAAAGACTAAACAAGCAGGGAAACGTCACAGATGATGATTATCGACACCACACCGCAGCACAACGAGACGCATTCGCCGGGCGAAACAAGCGTGCTGGGCGGGACAAACTTGCCCGGCAAGAGGCCATCCTTACTCGCTGCCAACATCTACCTGTTGCTCGGTCTGGCTCTGCTGTTGTGGGGCACCTCGCTGCCCGATATCGGCGTGCGCTACATCGTGGGCATCGCCGTTGAGGTAGCGCTGGCGCTGGGGGCGCTGCTCTTCATGCGGCTCGGAAAGCTCTCGATCCGCGCGACGCTGCGCTGGCGCTGGCCCGGGTGGCGGCTTGTCGGCCTGGGCGGGGCGCTGGCCCTGGGACTGTGGATAATCGGTGTGATACTCAATCTGACGACAACGGTCCTCTTTGGCTACACCACCCCCGTGCCGCCATCGATGTTTCCGCGCACCGTCATAGAGGCGCTCTTGTTGTTCACCTCCACCGTCATCGTCGCGCCACTGTGCGAGGAAATCATGTTCCGTGGCTACGTCCAACGCGCCTACGAGCGGCGCAGCCCGTGGATCGGCATTGCCGTCGGCGGTGTCATCTTCGCGCTGTATCACCTGCGCTTCCAGGGCGCGATGGCACTCGTCCCGGTAGCATTCGTCCTGGGATTCGTGGCCTGGCGCAGCAATAGCCTCTTCCCCGGCATTGTGTTGCATGCCGCGTACAACAGCATTGCCACGATTATCCTCATTGCCAGCAGCTTTTTCCCCATGCCGGTGGTGGGTGGGTTGATGATGGCCATGATCTGCCTGGGCCTTTTGATGGCTCCGGTAATGGCGGTCCTGCTGTGGTTGATCTGGCGTTGGGGCATCCCGCCGGCACGGGTGGTCCTACCGCGACTGGTAGGATGGCGCGCGTGGGCGTGGCTTGCGCCGCTCGTCGTGATGGGCGGTATCTACGGGTACGCGGCCTACAGCGAAATCATCGTGGGGCGCTTCCCTGAAAAGCTGGCGGTGGAGGAATTAATGCTGGAGCCGCCGTCCGCCTGGGACGTTCCCACGCGGTGGCGCTACGTCATCCAGGGCGGACTAAACCAGACGGTAGGTGAGGCGGAATGTGATCTGACCCCACAGAGCGACAGCGTGGCACTGACGTGTCGCATCGATCAAGACGCCTTCGAAGCCGACCTGCCCATCACCCTGCCGGAAAACTTCGAGGGGATTTCACTGCCGGGGTACAGCCTGGCCGGGGCCGCCTTCGAGAGTATGGAGCGCATCGTCTGGGCCAAGACAGATTTGTCGGTGCAGGCGCTGGACAGCACGCGCGCATCGGAGAGTACCAGCCTGACGCTCACGCACATAGCTTCCGTGGACGGCGCAACGCTGCAAGTCGCCGGCAACGGCGCAACGCAGACAGCGCCCCTACCGGCTGGCGCATTCCTCGATGGCGAGTGGCCCTGGCGGCTCTCGGCGCTCCCCTTCGCCATCGCCTATGGGAGCACGCAGCCGCTCGTCCTGGTCAATCGGCAGGGGTATGTCGACATCGTGGATGCCTTCATCGTCGTCGCAGGCAGCGAGCCAACATGGACTCCGGCAGGCCACTTCGTCACATGGAAAGTCACCGTCACGTACACCCTCGACGATGAGGAGACGACGTTGAGCGCCTGGTATGACGTCGACGCGCCGCACACGTTGGTGCGTTATGATAACGGCGAGGTCAGCTATTTACTGGAGAAGGTGGAGTAAGCGATGCCTTATTATGTTGAGGACGACGCGCGCGCGCTGCGGCAGGCCTTCGAGAAGGAAGTGCTGCTATGGCCTGACGTGATCACCCGGCGGATGTTCGGCTGTCCGGCCTACGTCGCCGATGGGCGGCTCTTCGCCTTTTTGGTGACGGACGGTGTGGTCATCACGCAGTTGCGGCACAAGGACATCGAGACGTTGGCGCAAGACAACCAGACTGAACCCTTCAAGGCCGGGGAACGGGTCATCAAACGTTGGACAAAGGTGTTCATCGCCGACCCCGCTGCCATCGGGCGGATTATGAGCTTCGTGCGCAAAAGCTACCAGACGGCGATGGAACGGAGATAAACACCTAATCCAGCACACGGCTCACGGCGTAGACCGTCACCGCAGCATCGATGCCTTTGAGATGCACCCCTGACACCGGCGAAGCCTCGACCGAGTCTTTGATCAAGTCGTAGGTTTCCTGGCTGACCAACACCTGACCCGCTTTGGCCACGCCGCAGATGCGCGCGCCCAGGTTCGCGGTGTGTCCGATGATCGTGTAGTCGGTGCGTTGTTCGCAGCCGAATTCCCCTACGGTCACTTCCCCAGTGGCAATACCGATCCCCAACGCGGCGGGCACAATGCCGCGCGCCGTCCAGTCCGCCATCAGCCGCTCATGCGCGCTCTGCATCGCCAGCCCCACGCGCACCGCGCGCAAGGCGTGATCCGGTTGCGGCAGCGGCGCACCGAACAATGCCATCACTTCATCGCCAATGAACTTGTCCAGCGTACCCTCGTAGGCGTACAGGACTTGGGTCATCCGGCTCAGGTAGTCGTTGATAAACTCTACCAGCATCTCCGGTCTGAGCTGTTGGGCCAATTCCGTCGAACCGCGCAGGTCGCCGTAGAGCACAGTCAGCACCATCCGCTCGCCCTTGAGAATATCGACGTTGGGGTTCGCCAGCATACGGCCCAGCACGTGAGAATCGACAGAGCGCCCTAGGACACGCCGCAAGCGCCGCTGTTCCAGGCTCTCGAAGATGGCGGTATCCATCTGGCTGACGATGGCCTTCAGCAGCCGTCGATGATCGCCGGTAAAGCGGCGTTGCGGATCGCGGTTGACCGTGCCGAACACGCCGATGATCTCGTTGCGCAGGATCAACGGGACGGCTATAATCGTACATTGCGGTGACTCCTGTTCCTCGCATACCAACTGCGCACGGCGGATGGCCGTGTTGGCCACCTGGGTCATCGTCTCGTAATAGGCCACCTTGTGCAGCAAATCGTCGTGCGTCACGGCGCGCATTTCCAACTGCCGGCCCTGCTGATTGTACAGCATCACAAAGCCCATCTCGGCTTCGACCACGCGGCACAATTCCTGCAAAACCACGTCCAGCATCTCATCGAAAGGCAGATAGCGGTCCCGGATGCGATCAAAGTTGTAGATGGTTTCCAGTTCCTTGTTGCGCTGTGTGAGATCGTGGTGCGTGTACGCCTGCACAATGGCCGAATCGATCTGACTTTCCGCGATATGCATCAGTTCGATTTCCTGATCGTCAAATACGGGCGCGCTACGCGCCATCAAAATGAGGCCAAGCGGTTTTTCGTCCATAAAAACTGGGAGCGTCGCCATACGAAACGTAGAGGGGAACCCGCGCGCCAGATCGAACGGCAACACGTCCGCCGCCTCCCACAGAGAAATCTCACCGTCGCGCATCGCCTCCTGGATACGAGTTTCGGAGAGCGCCGCAGCGGTGTCGCGCCAGGCCTGATCGCGCTCCTGCACCACTTTCAGATCAAACGCGCCTGTTTCGCGGTCCTTCACATACAACAGGCACACGTCCACATGGAAGTGATCGCATATCACATGAGCCAGGCCAGAGAAGATAGCCGCCGGTCCAGGCGACACGTCACGAATCCGGTCAATCGACAGCACAACATCCAAAGCCTTCTCGTTAAACGCCAGTTGTTTTCTAAGTTCTGCCTCTTTCATTGCTACCCTGCCTTTCACGCCTCATCCATGGCCGAAAAACATTGATATGCTACCTCTATATTCTACCACCACACAGGCCAAACGACAAAAACCTATCTCCAGGGCTAGCGCATTTGAATGCACATATTCCCCAGCTATGGTTGAGTGGAACACGTCCATTCCCCTGGGAAATCAAGAGATGTGTTTTGACGCGCGCAGCTTCGTGCTGGGACTTCAGACTTAAACGAAGGGTGTGACGAACGTCATTGCCGCTCGGTGCTCGGTCTGCTATGCTTGAGATAGAAAGATGAAGGAGGTGTGACATGTTGGCAATGTTGATCTTTGCACACTTGCTCGGTGATTATCTTTTGCAATTCAACTTTCTGGCACGGTGGAAGGCGCGCTCACTCTGGGGTGTGGCAGCTCATGGCGGGATTGTCACCCTGACGACGGTGGCCTGCTCCAGCCTGGTCGATCCGGGATGGTGGCGCTACGCGGCGCTTATCGGCGTCACGCATACGCTTATCGACATCGTCAGAGCGCGTCTAATCCACACGCAGAACACCACCGGGGATCTGCTTTATTACTTGCTTGATCAGGCCATCCACATTGGCATCATCATCCTCACCGTTATACTGCGCCCGGCGAATGTGATCGGCGTGTATGCGCTCGCGCCCAAAATGCTGGTCCTCGTCATCGGCTATCTGCTGCTGCTCCAACCGGCGTGGGTGCTGCTGCGTTTCATCGTGCGCGGTATTTGGGGACCGGAGGCCGCGCCGCATCTGGGCACCGGTGAGAAGTACGAGCCGATGATTGAACGAGTGCTCATCGCCAGTTTCATCCTCACCGGGCAGATCACACTCGTTCCCCTGGTGCTGCTGCCGCGCCGCTTGATGGCTGTCCGCGTACAAAACAACGGGCTGGGCATCCTGATGCAATTGACTGGTCATTGGGCCGAGACGTTACTGAGCGTACTTTTGGCTGTAGGTATAGGCCTAATCCTGCGTATTGTCATAAAAGGCGGGTAGAAAGGAGGTTGCACATGAACGGGATAGGATTACAATGGAGGTATTATCCAACGACAACAACGCACACTCAACATCATAAATCGACAATGAAACCAGTGATGATGGACGATCACGACGGACAGGATCCACTCGCAGAGCGGATTGCCTTTTTAAGGTCTATCCCGCTGTTTTCCGGGCTGACCGGTGAGGAACTGCGCTTCCTGGCGGGGGAAGCACAAATGCGGGAATACGGAAGCGGGACGGTCATCTTTCATGCCGGGGAGCAAGGACACACTTGCCACATCATCACCAAAGGCAGAGTGCGTGTCTACGTCATTGGAGAGGATGGGCGGGAGTTGTCGGTCAGCATGTTTGGACCAGGGGAGATCGTCGGCGAGATGGCGCTCTTCGAGAATTTGCCACGCTCGGCCAGCGTAGAAACCATCGAACCAACCACCACGCTAGAATTGCATCAGAACGTGCTGCTCCACGGCCTGGAACACTCCCCCACCCTGGCACGCAGCTTGTTACGCGCCCTGAGCGCGCGGTTGCGCCACATGACGGAAGATGCCGAAGGACTGGCTTCGCTAACGGTGTCCGACCGGCTTATCGCGCGGCTGCGACGGCTGGCGGAGTGGTCGGGACGACCTGTACCGGGCGGGGTGCGTATCACCTTGCCCATGACGCAGCAGGAGCTAGCGGCGCTCGTCGGGACGAGCCGCGAAAGCGTCAATCGCGCGCTGGCAACGCTGCGCCGGCAAGGCAAAATACGAATCGATAACGGTTGGATTATATTATTGGACCCGTAATGAAAGTTCAAAAAGGAGAATATTGAATGAGCAACGATAATAAAGAAACCATCCGCGCACAGCGGCGACGGCGGCCCGGTCCAGGCGATACTGGCGAACGCGAACGCGCCGAAGCTCCGCGACGACAAAGGCCAAGCAGTCAGACCGGCATGCCATCGTCCAGTCTAGGCGGAGCAACCACACGCCCTCCTAGTTCCAGTGGAACCTCGCAACCCTATAGCAGCACAGGAGGCCAATCATACGGTGGCAGTAGTCAGGGGGGCTTACCCATTCTGTCTCTTCTCAGCCAACTGCTGGGTGGTGGCACTCGCGGCGGTGGCAAACCCAAACTGCTACCCCTCGTTATTCTGGGTGGCATCGTCCTGTGTGTGGTGTGCGCCCTCATCTACTTCATCTCAGGCGGGTTGGGTGATCTGAGTAGCATCTCGTTGCCGGAGCCGTCGGATGAATATACCTATGACTATCCCACCGCCGCTCCAGTGAGACCCACCACCGCCCCGGCAAAGCCCACGGCCATACCCTTCGTCCCTCCAGCAGCATCCGGCGATGGGGATACCTGGCTGGTCATGCTTTATCAGGATGCTGACGACAAAATCCTGGAACAAGACATCTACATCGACCTGAACGAGGCCGAGCGCATCGGTTCCAGCGATAACGTCCACATTGTCGCGCAAATGGACCGCTATCGTGGCGGCTACTACGCCGATGGCGACTGGACTTCGACAAAGCGGTTCTACGTCACACAAGACAACGACTTGCAGCGGGTCGGTTCCCAAGAACTCGCCGACCTCGGCGAAGTCAACATGGCCGACGGCAACACGCTTGTCGACTTTGTCACCTGGGCCGCCGCCACTTTCCCAGCAGACAAGTATGCGTTAATTATGTCAGATCACGGCATGGGCTGGCCTGGGGGGTGGAGCGATCCCGATCCGCGCGTGCGCGGCGACACATCCTTCCCCCTCGGCTCTGCACTCGGCAACCAACTCTACTTGCACGCGTTGGATGAAGCGCTAGGCGCAATCCGCAGCCAGACCGGCATCGACAAATTCGAATTGATTGGCATGGACGCCTGCTTGATGGGTCACCTGGAAGTCTTTAGCGTTCTGGCAGCACACGCGCGCTACGCCGTGGCCTCGCAGGAGACCGAACCAGCCCTCGGCTGGGCTTACACGGCCTTCCTCGAATCTTTAAAAGCCTATCCCTCCATCAGCGGTTCCGAGCTGGGGCAATTGATCGTGCAAAGCTACATCCAGGATGACCAACGCATCGTCGATGACCAGGCTCGCGCCGAGTTGCTGCGCCAGAGTATGCCGATGGGCGGCTTCTTCGGGATGGCCCCATCGGCTCAGCAGGTGACACAACAGTTCGAACAAAGCGTCACCCTGACGGCCGTTGACCTTTCGAAGGTTCCGGCGATCATCGACAGCCTCAACACCTTCGCCTATGCTCTGCAATCTGCCAACCAGCGCACCGTCGCGCAGGCACGCAGCTACGCCCAATCGTTCACCAACATCTTCGGGGACAATGTCCCGCCAGCATACATTGATCTGGGTCACTTCGCCTATTTGCTCAAGCGCGAAAGCGGTAGTCAGGCCATCAGCCAGGCCGCCGATGAGATGCTTGCCGCGCTGCAACAAGCCGTCATCGCCGAAAAGCATGGCGCGAAAAAGCCGGGTGCTACCGGCATCTCGTTCTACTTCCCCAACTCACAGCTCTACGCCTCGCCCGTCACCGGCTACCAATCGTACAATATCGTGGCGGGTCAGTTTGCACAAGCTTCTTTGTGGGACGATTTCCTGGCCTTCCACTACACCGGGCGGGCGTTCCAACCGGCGACCAGCGCCCTCGTCATACCAGACCGTGGCGCTACGCTCAATCCGCCGGGCAAGTCCAGCATCCAGGTATCACCTATTACCCTGTCCAGCGACGTAGCAGCGCCGGGGAAACCGGTTCTGCTCAGCATGGACATTCTCGGCGAAACTATCGGCTACATTAAACTGTTCGTGGGATTCTACGACCAGGGTTCCAGCTCCATTTTTGTGGCCGACTCGGACTATCTGGAAAGCGGCGAAACCCGTGAAGTCAACGGCGTTTACTATCCGGTGTGGAGCGACAACGACGTCTTCACGATGGAGTTCGAATGGGAACCCATTTTCTTCGCCATCAGCGACGGCGTCAACAACGTGATCGCCAACTTCGAACCACAGAGCTACGGCGCGACGTATGAAGAGGCCGTCTACACCGTCGATGGTACGTACACTTATGGCGATAGCGGTGAAACGCGCTACGCGCGTCTCTACTTCGCCAACGGTGTGCTGCAGCACGTGCTCGGCTTCACCGGTGAAGATGGCAATGGTGCGCCGCGTGAGATTCTTCCCAGCAGCGGAGATACCTTCACCGTGCTGGATAAATGGCTCGATCTAAACGCGCAAGGGCAGGTCACACAGGTCTCACGGCAAGCCGGCGATACGCTCACCTTTGGCTCGCAGATGTTCACCTGGACAGAACTGGATGCCCCGGCCGGCGAGTATCTTGTCGGTTTCATCGTCGAAGACCTTGACGGCAACGCCTATCAAATGTACGAACAAATAACGGTTCAATAGACCCAAGGGGAAAAATTATCGTATGACCGATTCCGCACTCGAAAAGTGTCAGGCCGCCCTCGCGGCAGCCCAGGCACAGAACGCCGCACGGGCCAAGACAATCGCGCAACTAAGAAAGGAAATCCTTCAATACGAAGAAATCGAGGAAACGCTCCAGCGCCGCAACCGCGCCCTCTATTTGCTCAACCAGGCCGGGCAGGTCTTTAGTTCTAGCCTGGACCTGGATGCCGTGCTCTGTGCTATCCTCGACCAGGTACGGCAGATTATGGGCGTGCGCGCAGCTTCCATCTGGCTGGTGGATGAAACCTCCGATGCCGTGATCTGTCGGGAATCCTCAGAACAATGGCTCATCCGCGGGCACCGCGTCGCGTATGGACAGGGCATTGTCGGCTGGACGGTACAGCATGCGGAAAGCGTGATCGTGCCGGACACCCGGCTCGATCAGCGACACTACAAAGGCATCGATGACGAAATCGGAGTAGAAATCCGTTGCATCCTCAGCGTACCGCTCAAGGTCAAACAACACATCATCGGCGCGCTCCAGGTAGTGGACACCGAAGTCGATTGCTTCAGCCAGGAAGATGTCCCGATTATGGAGTCTCTGGCCACCACAGCGGCGATCGCCATCGAAAACGCGCGGTTGTTCGAGCAAGTGCTGCGCGATGCGGAGACGAAAACCACCCTGCTCTACGAAATCAACCACCGGGTCAAGAACAATCTGGCCGCGATCATCGGGCTGCTCTACAGCGAGCAGCGTTACGGCACTAGCGGAGATCGTCAGGCACTCATCCAAGACCTCATCCAGCGCATCCAGGGCATTGCCCAAGTCCACGCGATGCTCTCAGAAACCGAATGGGCGCCGCTGCCCCTCGACGAGCTGACGCGCCAGATCATCACAACGACATTGCGCACCCTCCCACAAGACATCAAAGTGGGTGTCTCCGTCACACCAACCCCGGTGCGAATCGCGGCCAAATACGCCACTAACATGGCGCTCGTTATCAACGAACTGACCACTAACACGATAAAATACGCCCTGGATGGTCGCGACAAGACGGAGATCCGGGTGCGTATCGTCGCGGAGGATGAGGGGACGACGCTGTTCGAGTTCTCCAACGACGGGCCGGACTATCCGGACGACGTCGTAGACCTGACCCGCCACAACCTGGGGCTTTATCTGGTCAAAACCCTCGTGGAACGCGGCCTGGATGGGACAGTCACTCTACACAACGACAACGGCCCGGTTGCAACCATTCGTTTCGCGAACAAATAAAAACGCAAAGCGTGAAACGTGAGAAATTCACGTTTCACGCTTTACGTTTCACAGAAATCTATGGACTACCAGCGGCGCAAGGTTTCCACCAGCAGCCGCACCCCAAAACCTGTCGCGCCTTTGGGGGTGTAGGGCAAATCCTTCTCAATCTGATCCAGACCGGCAATATCGATGTGCACCCACGGTGTGTCATCAGGCGCGAATTTGCTCAGGAAATATCCCGCGGTAATGCTGCCGCCCGCGCGCCCACCGATATTCGCCACATCCGCTACGCCGCTTTTGAGCTGCTCACCGTACTCCTCGAAGAGCGGCAGCGGCCAGACGCGCTCGTAAGTGGCATCACCGGCAGCGCGCAAACGCGCGATCAGCGCCTCATCACCCATTACCGCCGCCGCGTGATCGCCCAGAGCGACCACCCGCGCGCCGGTTAGCGTCGCAATGTCGAACACGGCCACCGGCCCGAACGTTCCCGCGTAAGTGAGCGCATCCGCCAGGACCAGACGGCCTTCCGCATCGGTGTTAAGGATTTCGACGGTCAGCCCCTTGAGCGACCGCACCACATCACCCGGCTTGGTCGCCTGGGCGTCAGGCATATTCTCCGTCAACGGCGCCAAACCAATCACACGCAGCGGTACAGCCAACAGCGCCGCCGCCCGCAGCGCACCAATGATGGCCGCCGCGCCACCCATGTCGCCCTTCATGCGGTGCATGTCCGCGCCCGGTTTCAACGAGATGCCGCCGGTATCAAAGGTAATACCCTTGCCCACCAGTACCACGACCGGCAGATCTTCGCGACCGGTATTGTGTTCCAGGACGACCATGCGGGCCGGTTCGTCGCCACCCCGATTGACGCTGAGCAGCAAGTGCATTCCCAACGCCTCCAACGCAGCCTTGTCCAACACCTCGCAGCGCAGGCCGGTTTCTGCAGCCATACGCACTGCCGCTTCGGCAATATGCGTCGGCGTGGCGATGTTCGCCGGGCGGTTCACCAGATTCCGGGTCAGCAGCGTGGACTCGGCCACGATCTGCCCGGCACGCGCGCCGGCTTCGAACGCAGGCACACGCCCGGCGTCCAATTCCACCAGGGTGAGCGCCTCCAGATCTGGCCGCGCCTCTTCTAGCTGCGTCTTCAACTCGTGAAAACGGTACAGTCCCAGGAGTGTCCCCTCGACCGTAACCTCTGCCGCCAGTTCCGGCGCAAAACCGCCGATTCCGGCCCCATGGATAATCGTGTGCAGGTGCGTCACACCCAGATCGCGTGCTTTCTTCGCCGCCGTCCCAGCAGCCTGCCGGATCACGTCCGGCGTAAACTTCTCGCGCTTGCCCAAACCCACCAAGATCACCCTTTGCGCGGGGAGCGCCCCGTTGGGATAGAGTACCGCTATCTCGTTACACTTGCCGCGGAAGTCGCCCCCGGCAATGAGCGTCTGAATCTGCCCGCCAAGTGCCTGATCCACCGCACCCGTTGCACCACCTGGAACGGTCACCCCCTCGAAGAGGTTGATCACAATCGCCTGCGCTGTCACCGTTTGCAGTGCCCCCGTCACCACATTAATGTGCATTAATTCGCCTCCTGCTCCTGTGCCGCGGCTGCCAGCCGCGTGTTAGATCTCTGATACATCGTATTATAATCGCAGACACAGTACAATGCAACCGGGTGATTTTTGCCATTCGCTTTCCCCTCAGAACGTGATATGATAGAAGCATGACGGTATCACAATACCCAAAGGTTAACCTGTTCATAACGTGGAGAGCGCATGAACCCTGAAGAGCAGTCGCAAATCTACCAGACCCTGCATCCGCGCCGGCAAGAAATCGCCGACGCCTGGAGCAAGTTGATGACTACGCTAAACCCCACACTCGCAGAAGCTGCCGACCTTCCTCCTAAATTCCTACATGCGACCGAACAACTACTGAAGTTACTGATTGCCGAACCCTTCCATGCTGAACCAGCCCTAACAGTTGGCGCCATGCTGGACACGCTGGACAATGTACAGCCAGACGCTCTGCTCCAGTTCTATGAATTGCTGGCGCGAGAGTTGATCGTCGGACTGACCACAGAACAAATTACACTGCTGTATCCTCGTATGATTAGTCTGATCGGCGCTTTAGGACTGGGATGCGCGGTCGGCAAGGCCGAGCGCGCGAAAACCTTCGATATGAATGCGATGTCGGTTATGGGACACGATCTCAAAACGCCCATCAACGCCATCACCGGCTTCTCGAAGGTCATCCTCAAGGGCATCGATGGCCCCATCACCGAGTTCCAGCAGCAAGACCTGACCTCAATCCACGATGCCGGGCAAAAGCTGCTCACCATGATCGACGAAATCTTCCGCACGGCCAAAACCGATGCCGGAAAGACACGTCTGTACAACGATGAGTTCGATGTCGCAGCATTGATGGGCGATGTGCTGCACGTGAGTCAGCCCATCCTCGCGCGGCACGGTCACACGCTGGTCGTCCGCTGCCAGGGTGAATTGGGCATGATGAACCTCGATGCTTCTCGCGCACGATGGACGCTGCTCGGGCTGCTGTACTTTGTGGCCCGCCGTACAACCAACAGCACGGTTTCGCTCTCCGTCACCCGCGAAACCGTCCAAGACAAAGACTGGCTCCTCTTCACCATCAGCGTGGCGAAACCAGAACAGCCGTCAGAAGGCGTCGATTTCTGGGAAGACAAAGCGGCGGAAGATACCGACATCGCGCTGATCACCAGCCGGCGTTTCTGTGAAGAGTTGGGCGGCAGTATGACGCCGGAACAGCGTAAGGATGACCTCGCCAGATTCATCGTGCGCTTGCCCGCGCCACAATCGGTATAAATCACTTTCCTCGAACCTCCCCTGCGCCAAAACAGGGGAGGTTTTATGATCACCCATATGTGCAACCTTTCCCCAAGGCCCACGTAGAATAAATAAACACGCATATAAGGAGAAAGAAAAATGCAAACCAATGTAAAAGTTCTGGGCTGGCTGCATATCGTCTTGGGGATTTTAGGATTGCTGATCGGTTGTTTTGTTGTCGCGATTATGATGAGCGCCGGTCTGTTCTCCGGCGATCGGACTGCGATAGGCGTCCTCACCATCATCGCCACGATCGCAGTTGCGCTGACGATGCTGTTGTCAGCGCCGGGCATCGTCGCCGGGATTGGACTGCTGCAATATCGTTCGTGGGCGCGGGTGCTGGCGTTGATTCTGGCGTTCTTCAACCTGCTTGCCGTTCCCCAAGGGACAGTGTTCGGTATCTATACCCTTATCTCCCTGCTCAACACAGACGCAGCAGCTCTGTTCGATAAATAGCCACGCCCACACCTGACAGGTCGTGCAAACCTTGGGTTTGCCTGAGACCTGTCAGGTGTGATATTGTAACAAATGCAGCGCCGCCGTGTGCTCCATCCGACCCTCGCCCGCAGCGCCGTCCACAGAAAGCACACCCCCATCGGCGAAGTAAGCAAAGTCGAAATGCACCGGGTCTCCGGCCACTTTGCCCGGCAATGGCATCAACCGCGCTGTCAGCGGTTTGTGCAGACGCACGGATAGCGCCGCCACATCGAAAAGCAGCCTGGCAAGCGTGCCCTCGCTGACATCGCCGGGCAGCGGCACGGTATCCAGCCCCGTCCCGCACACAGCAGACCACTGCAACAGTTCCCCGATATTCAAACGTCCTTCGGCAGCACGCTGCGCCAGCACGCTGTCTTCCAGCACCGGCAGCATCAGACCGCAGAACCCCACCCGCGGGAAACGCGCCTGCCCAATGGCGTCGGTCAGCGTCGCCGCCGCCGCCAACGATCCGGCAGCGCCGAGCGGCTGTCCGGTGAGCGCCTCCAACGCCGCACCGATGCTGCACGCCAACGTCGGAAATGGCGCGAGCGAGAAATCGATCCCGTGGAAGCGCATAAACTGTTGCGCAGCAAGCCGGTCCGCGACGGCAACCAGCCGCGCGGCTTCGGCCTCGATACGGTCGCGCAGGCGGCGATGCGCGTCCGCCAGGTCGGAGGCCGCCTCACCCGCGGTGAGCGCCAGATCCGCGGCTTCCGTCGCCACGGCGAAGGCCGGCGCGCCGCCATCGTGATACGCCGCCGGGAAGAAGGGCGTGCCGGGCAGCACGTGCGCCAATGCCGCAAAGCGCAAATTGCCGAAACCCGCGTCGATGTGGGACGCCTCGCGGATCACCCGCGCCGCACCGCGCACGGCTGCACCATCGATGATGCTGCTCGCCGGGTCGACGATGTGCGCCGTGGCGAAAACCGCCTGTGTCGCGGCGAACATCTCCGGCACATGCGGCAACATTCCCACAGGCGCAGGGCCAAGCGAGACAAACTCAAAGCCGTACTCGCGGGCCAGCGCCTCCACTGTAACTGCATAACTGACAGGATCAGCCTGGAGCGCCGGAACGCCATCCAGCGCCAGTCGCGTCGTCTGTACTTCGAAACCGGCATCGATGTAGGCCTGGCGCGCGGTTTGAGCAAAGGCACTCAATTTGGCCAGACGCGCACGCGCCTCAATCACAGCGGCATCGGCAAAAACGGTGATCGAACGAATTCTCATACCCCACCTCATTTTTCGCGCCATTATAACACTGATGAGCGATCAGCCATCAGCTTTCAGCGATCAACTAGATTGCAAAACACCCTGGAATCTGGTATCATTAGGACACACCAGGCCACACCAACCTGTCGAACCGGCCTTACACCTCGGCTAGTTTTGTCAACGGATTGAACAGATTTTAACGGATTTTCTAACTTTCAACCTGTAACTGTTTTCGAAAGGAGGTCGGCAATGCCAGTCATTACGATTTCACGGCAATATGGCAGCGGCGGGGACGCCATCGGGAAGCACGTGTGTGAGGCGCTAGGGTACAGCTACTTCGACAAGAGCCTCATAGCGCACGTTGCTTCCGAGGCAGGCATTTCAGAGAGCGACATCGTCGATCTGCCCGAACATGCCTACAAGATGCGCGGATTTTTCGACAAGCTGTTTGGGCGGCGGCGTCCGGCGACCGAGGCCTGGACGGACGCCACGGCACGCCAGCTCATGCCGGTCGAGGCGCTCGACGAGGCGCGCAGCATCAGCCTGATCAAGGACACGATTCTTGAAGCGCACAAGCACAGCAACGTCGTTATCGTCGGGCGCGGCGGACAGGCAATCCTGCGCGAGCAGCCGGGCGTCCTGCACGTGCGCATCATCGCGCCACTCGGCGCGCGCGTGCTGCGCGTCCAATCGGCAGAGAACGTCGGCCTGGACGAGGCCACAGCGCGGGTTAAACGCGGCGACGAGGCTGCCGCCGCTTATCTGGAGCGCTTCTACGACATCGATTGGGACAATCCTATGCTCTACCACCTCATCATCAACACGGGCAAATGGGAAACCGAGGACGCCGTCCAGATCATTCTCAACGCGCTCGCTCACCTGCGTATGGTGGGCAAGCAATAGAACCAATGCCCGATCGCCAACACGCGCGCGCCCATACTCTGCGTGACCTTCAACTGTTTGCGTCACATTCTCCAAATGTGACGCTCGCGGAGAGCGCGTTAGCCTGTATCGCGGGTGTCGTCACGCCGCGCACGTATCCCGCCGAGACGATGATTGTGGTCGAAAGGGAACCGTGCGAAGCAGCGTATTTAATCATTGAAGGGAACGTCGAGGTTTACCGGATGTCGTTCCAGGGGCGACAACAAGTGCTGGCGCGACTCGGGCCAGGCCAGGCGTTCAACACTGTGCCGCTCTTCCAGGCGGATGGACGTAACCACGCCAGCGCCAGCGCGCGCACCGATGTCACCCTCTACGTACTGCGCAAAGAGGACTTTCCAGGCGCGCTCCGCGATTGCCCGGACCTGGCGCTCGTGATTCTGCAAGACTTTGCGGACCGGCTGGCACACCTCACCGATTTGGTGGAAGACCTGGCGCTGCGCTCGGTGCGCGGGCGACTGGCGCGCTTCCTTGTGCAACATGCGGACGGCAGCGCCGTTACACACAAATGGACACAGGATGACATGGCCGCGTATCTGGGCACGGTGCGCGATATGATTGGGCGCTCGCTGCGGGCGCTGACCGATGAGCGGATGATCCGCATCGACCGCGGGCGCATCTTGTTGCTCGACCGCGCCGCGTTGGAGGTGGAGGCGCAGAACTGATTTTTCGGGACGCAGATTGACGCCGATTTTCGCAGATAAAACAAGCAGAGTGACTCAATCTGCGTGAATCTGCGAAAATCTGCGTCCAGTGTGACTTTTGTCGTAGCGCGATGACCGCCTTTCTGCTATGCTGGGCATAGAAATCAGAAAGGCGGTTTGTTATGGCGGAACAGTGGACGTTACCCGAAATCGATCTGGCGGCGTGTACGCGCTGCGGGCAGTGCGTCATCCAATGCCCTACCCAGGCTGTCGAGATGCAGGCGGTGGGGCCGGTTATCGTCCGCCCGGTAGACTGCACCTACTGTACCATCTGCGAAGCCGTCTGCCCGGCGGGCACTATCACATGCGCCTTCGAGATCACGTGGGACATCCATACAGCAGAGTGAGGTGGGGGTTTGGGGGCGGGCGCACCGCCCCCAATGCCCCCACTCTCTCCGTTTTTGACAAAACACCAGAAAAAAAATAAGGAGCGTTACGATGAGTGAATATATCAACAATCAGACACAGCGCCAGGAAACGCTGAAAAATATCATCCGGCAATTGCACGCGGGGGCGAGCGTGGAGGACGTCAAGGCGCAGTTTGCCGAGCTATTGGCCGGCGTCGGCGGCGACGAGATCGCGCGCATCGAGCAGGCGCTGGTCGCCGAGGGCCTGGAACCAGAGGAGATCAAGCCGCTGTGTGACGTGCACGTGGCCGTCTTCCGCGAGTCGCTGGACGATCAGACCGATCCGCAAACGATTCCCGGCCATCCCATATTCACCTTCCGCGCGGAAAATCTGGCGGTGGGACGCGTGTTGGACAATGTCCGCGCGGCGCTAGACAACTACAAGGCCACGCCGGGCGAGGCGACGTTGCAAGCGGCGCAGGAGAGCGTCCGCAAACTGCGCGAGTACGAGAAACACTACCTACGCAAGGAGAACATCCTCTTCGCCTACCTGGAACGCTACGACTTCTCCGGTCCTTCGAAGGTGATGTGGGCCGTCCACGATGACATCCGCGCCGGGTGGAAGCGATTGACCGCGCTGCTCGACGCCGGGCCGGGTGAGGATATCGTCGCGTTCACCGCACAGCTGGATGAAACGTTCGTGCTGTTGGATCAAACGCTGCGCGATATGATCTACAAAGAGCACAAAATCCTGTTTCCCGCTGCAATGGCACGCTTGAGTGAGAAAGACTGGGGCGAGATTCGCGCGCAGGAAGGCGAGATCGGCTTTTGTTACATCGCGGCTGGCCGCCAGTGGCAGGCCCGCGTCGATCCGCGCGAGGCGGAGGCGCAGGTCGAATCTGGTGTTGCACCAGACGGCCTGATCCCGCTGAATGTCGGCGCACTATCGGCGGAGCAGATCAGCATGATGCTAAGCGCGCTACCGGTGGACATCACCTTCGTCGATGAGCACGACGCAGTACGCTTCTTCTCGCAGACGCGCGAGCGCGTTTTCCCGCGATCGCCCGCCATTATCGGGCGCAAGGTGCAGAATTGCCACCCGCCGCAGAGCTTCGACCGGGTGCAGCGTATCCTCGACGATTTTCGCGCGGGCGTGCGCGATGTGGCAGAGTTCTGGATTTCGATGCACGGGATGTTCGTCCACATCCGCTACTTCGCGCTGCGCGACGCGAGCGGTACTTATCGCGGCACGATTGAGGTCACACAGAATATCGCCCCGCTGCGCGCGCTCGAAGGCGAGCGGCGGTTGTT
Organism: Chloroflexota bacterium; assembly: GCA_036845725.1. Classification (GTDB taxonomy): domain Bacteria; phylum Chloroflexota; class Anaerolineae; order B4-G1; family SLSP01; genus DSWT01. The sequence goes on along the minus strand of DAIUDK010000017.1, from coordinate 32,428 downwards.
GAACGATGAGGCATAAATGGACACGCCCGTCGAAATCCACCTGTACGGCAAGCTGCGCAAGTACGCGCCGGACCCACGCGCCGACCGCGAGAACGTGCTGCGATTCACACTCAATCCCGGGGAAACAATTCGCGACGTTTTAGCGCGCACCGACATCAGCGAGGAAGAAGTCTGTCACGTCTTCCTCAACGGCTCACTCTTTTCAACGCACAACAGCATGGCGCCGTGGCTCGGCTACCGGCAGGCGCAGGCGAACGTACATCAGCGGGAAACGGACATCGTCTTAAAACCAGGGGATCGATTGGGAATTTTCGGCCACGATATGGCCGCGCTTGTTGTGTAAGCAGGAACCAGACTACAAAAGTCTCACGAGGTACGTGATTGAGCCAATCTCTGCGCCGAACCACAGGTTTTCAAGATGCAGTACGTGCTAAGACTTTTATAGTCGTTGTCAAAAACCGGCATCAGTTACGACGCCGGTTTTTATGTCAAGAAGCTTGCCACCTGAGCGGCAAACTCGCGCGCGTGAACCGGTTTGGAGATGTAACCATCGCAGCCATACGCTTTGACAATCGCCGCTGCAGTATCCTGGGGCCACGCCGTTACCACTATCACCGGGATTTTGGACAGCGTGTCGGAGGCTTTGAGCAGCCCGGCGACCGTCTGTCCGTCAAGGTCGGGCAAGCCCATATCCAACAGAATGAGATCAGGATGTGACAGCATCGCCGCACGCAAACCGCTTTCGCCGTCCGACTCAATCAGAATACGGTAGTCGGCGCGTTCGAGCAATCGCTGCATCAGCCGCGACTGGTACGGGTCATCTTCCATAATCAGGATCGTCTTCACTTTTTCCATTATGTCCACCGACATCATTTCTGGAACAAGAGTATATACTCATGTTTGAAGATGTAAAATCCACCAACGAGCGCGCGGTAACGCCATAGCTCCTTCTGCTCGCGTTTGGCCCGCGTCTCGTCGAAATTCTTGACAATGATGCTTTTAAGCGTGTAGCCCTGCACCTGCACCGCCTGCATCAGGTAGAAGCCGAGCGGAATCCACTCGCCCTTCACGTATTTGTCACCGATGACAATTGCCAAATAGCGCCCGCGCTCCAGAAAAGGCGTCACACGCGTCACGATCTCTGTGAACTGCGTTACGAAGGCCTCCACCGAAGCTGCGTTGGAGAGATCGCGATCGTCCTCGCTGAAGCGGATAATATCATGGTAGGGCGGATGCATCAACACCAACTGCACCTGCGCGATGCCGCGCTCCGCCAGCACTGCCGTGTAATCCACCACACGGCTGTCGCCCTCCACCACATCCGCAACGATGCCGTGCGGATTCGACGCTGCGGCCACGATCTCGCGGGTACGCGCTGCGATGTCCGCATTCAGTTCGATACCGATGCCATTGCGTCCCAGGCGCTGGCATTCCAACAGCGTCGTGCCGCTGCCGACGAAGGTGTCCAGCACCCAATCGCCCTGTTTAGTATAGCGCAGGAGCATCTGGTGCGGAATCTGCGGGATGAAGTTGCCCCAATACCAGGCCTTGTGCGCGCCGGAGTTGTCGCGCCGCTCCATCACCCACAGGCTGTCGGTGATGATCTCGTCATACTCCTTCCAGCGGTTGAGATTGATATCATTGATCTTGCCTGTGCGGACTTCGGCGGTGGCTTTGCGCAAGCGCGCGATGTAGTAGTGCGTGCGTTGCAGCGTGCGCGTGGCGAGGATTTGGTCTAGGTCGGCCAGCAGCACGTCGCGGGGGAAGGTTACACTCGCATCTTCAGCCGGCGCGCCATGGAATGGCATTGTGTCCCATATCCCGCCCGGTTCCCACACCGCGACCTGCGCGCGCAATTCGGCGATGCGCGCGCGCACGACGTCCAGGTCAGCGTCAGCCAGGCAGGCGTCCAGTTGCGCAAGGAAGTCAAAACGGTTCAGGATGATGTTGGTATCGTCGTCAGCGTCGTTGTTTGTCATTCACTCAACACCGAATCGCCCAGATGATGTCGGACAGCGTTTCCTGCTCCGGCGTGAAGGCAAACCGGTGCAGGCGCGCGGGGGCGAACGTCGCCACGTAGTCGCTGATAATGCCGCTCAGCCACGTCAACTCCGCCTTGAGTTTCCAGTGCGCGCCGCCCGCCGCGTATAACACGATGAACAGCCTGTTGGCGTAATGCTGGCGCTGTTCCTGGCTCTGCGCGCGGTACAGCCACTCGATCAGCGCCGCCGGATGATTGACCGCGTAGGTGAGATTGTGCCCGAACCCACGCGGAAACACCGAGGTCTTGTGATCGAAGCGCACGCCCTTGAGCGTGAAATCCACCAGTCGATCCCGCTGATTCTCCGCCGGGATCACACCGTCCAGCGCGGCGAACATCTCCTCCACCCCCCGCGCCGACCAGAAATTGTACCAGCGGTTCAGCGCATAATCGAAGAACGCCTCGCGCTGCGGCGCCGCTCCGAAGCGGCGCTCCAACTCCACCAGCAACGGCTCAAAAGATGGCTCATCGTAGACAAAGCGCGTCTGCGCGTCGAAGAGATTGTTCTGCACCCGGCCCCAACGGTAGGGATAGGCCCAGCGCTTTTTCAATTCGCGCTCGCGGGTTTCAAGGGTTGAAGAATTCACGAAAGTTGTATCCTCTTTGCTTTGCGAAAACCTGTAACCACTTTCATTATAGCATACTCTGTCCACGCCACGCGCGAAGTCGAAACAGGATTAGTGATAGACAAATTCGACAAACTGGAGTACACTTCCCCCATACCTAACACAGGCAGGAGGTGGCGCAGTGACAACTCAACATGTGGCGCCTTATGGCGCATGGAAGTCTCCCATCACATCAGACTTAATCATCTCGCAGTCCATCGGTCTGGGCGGCGGCACATTCAACGGCGATGACGTGTACTGGCTGGAAGGCCGCCCCGCCGAGGCCGGGCGCAACGTCATCGTGCGACGCACGTCGGATGGAACAACTCATGACATCAACCCCGCGCCGTTCAACGCGCGCACCCGCGTCCACGAGTACGGCGGCGGCGCGGTGTTGGTGGATCGCGGCGTCGTGATTTTCAGCAACTTCGCCGACCAGCGGCTGTATCGCGTGGTTCCTGGGCAAACGCCGGAGGCGATCACGCCGGAAGCGCCACTGCGCTACGCCGATTGCGTTGTCGATGCGGCGCGCAACCGCCTGATCTGCGTCCGCGAGGATCACGGTGAGGCAGCGGCAGCCCACGGTGAGGCGGTGAACACCATCGCCGCCCTTGCACTCGATGGCAGCCAGGCGCAACACGTCCTCATCTCCGGCAACGATTTCTACGCCACACCGCGCCTCAGTCCTGACGGGAACACACTCGCCTGGCTCACCTGGCGGCATCCCAACATGCCGTGGGACGGCACCGAGCTATGGATCACCGAGGTGCGACCCGATGGGACGCTGGCCAACGCCGCGCTTGTCGCCGGTGGCGAGAACGAGTCGATTTTCCAACCAACATGGTCACCCGACGGACGGCTCTACTTCGCCTCGGATCGCAGCGGATGGTGGAATCTCTACCGGCTGGGCAACGAAGGCATCGAACGGCTCGTCACGATGGAAGCGGAATTCGGCGCCCCGCAGTGGGCCTTCGGTATGACTACCTACGTCTTCGAGTCCGCCGAACGGATTATCTGCATCTATACAAAAGACGGCATCGACTATCTGGCACGCCTGGACACTAAGAGCAAGAGCCTCACGCCGCTGGATGTCCCCTACACCAGCATCGGCAGCATCCAGGCTGCGCCGGGAAAAGCACTGTTGCGCGGCGCATCGCCCACCCAGGCGACCTCCCTCGTACTTTTAGACCTAGCCACGGGACAGCAGACGATCCTCAAACGCGCCAACGCTATAGAAATCGATCCCGGTTATCTCTCCACGCCGCAACCTATCGAATTCCCCACCACCGGAGAATTGACGGCGCACGGCATCTTCTACCCGCCGCAGAACCAGGACTACGCCGCGCCAGAGGGCGAAAAACCGCCGCTGCTCGTCCTCAGCCACGGTGGGCCGACGAGCGCGACGTCCAGCGCGCTAAGTCTGGGCATCCAATACTGGACCAGCCGCGGTTTCGCCGTGCTCGACGTGAACTACGGCGGCAGCACCGGCTACGGGCGCGCTTACCGCGAGCGGCTCAACGGGCAATGGGGCATCGTCGATGTAGACGACTGCGCCAACGGTGCACGTTATCTGGCGGATCGGGGTCTGGTCGATCCGGGGCGACTGGCGATTCGCGGGGGCAGCGCGGGCGGTTACACTACGCTCTGCGCGCTGACCTTCCACGACGTGTTCCATGCGGGCGCGAGCCACTTCGGCGTGAGCGACCTGGAAGGATTGGCAACCGACACGCACAAATTCGAGTCGCGCTATCTGGATCGCCTCGTCGGGCCGTATCCGGAGCGGCGCGATTTGTACGTGGCGCGCTCGCCCATCCACCATGTGGCGCAGCTCAACTGCCCGGTGATCTTCTTCCAGGGATTGGAGGATAAAGTTGTACCACCGCCGCAAGCTGAAACAATGGTCGAGGCATTGCGTATTAAAGGTATCCCGGTGGCTTACTTGCCCTTCGAGGGCGAGCAACACGGCTTCCGCCGCGCGGAGAATATCAAACGCACGCTTGATGCCGAACTGTATTTTTACGGTCGCATCTTCGGCTTCGAACTGGGCGAGCCTGTCGAGCCGGTGGAAATAAAGAATCTATGAAGAAAAGGCTACAAAAGTCTCACAAGATACCTGATTAAGGGAATGGCTGCGCCGAACACAAGGTCTGCCAAACGCAGTGAGGTTGAGACTTTTGTAATCTGAAGCACAAGCGCATTTGACCCTAAACGGAGTATGGATAAAATAGGAGCAGGCTACCCCACGCCCGCAGCATCGAGCTTAGCGCGTCCCAACGCAGCCCAGGGCGAACGGCCAGAGTATGTGAATACGGTTTTATTCAGAGGATCAGAAGGAGTTCAATTTGACTGAGAGACAAACTGACCAGGAAATTTTTGTGTTGCCGGAGCGGACAACGGTGACGCCCTTGGAAGGGACGACAATTTTCAGCGGCCTCGCGCACCCCCAACTCGCATCGAACATCGCGCATTATCTGGGGCTGGAAGTCAGCCCCTCCATTAGCCGCAAATTCTCCAACGACAATTATTTTGTCCATCTGGGCGTCAGCGTGCGGTCGAAACAAGTTTTCATCGTCCAGCCCCTCTCTCCGCCGTGCAGCGACAATTTAGTCGAACTGATGTTGATGTTGGACGTGGCTCGCAGCGCCGGGGCGGCTGGCGTCCATGCGGTGATCCCCTATTATTCCTACGCCCGCTCGGACAAGAAGGACGCGCCGCGTATCTCCATCGCCGGGCGGCTGGTCGCCGACCTGCTGGTCACTGCCGGAGCGACCCACGTCATCACGATGACGCTGCACTCGCCGCAGGTCCACGGTTTCTTCCGCGTGCCTACCGATCACCTCACCGCCCACTCAGTCTTCGTCGAGCATTTGAAGACGAAAGACCTCAACAATAGCGTCATCGTTGCGCCCGACATTGGGCACGCTAAACGCGCCACTAAGCTGGGACGAGCGCTCAAGCTCCCCGTCGCCGCCGGTGAGAAGCAGCGCCTCACCGACGACTCGGTCGCCATCACCGGGATGATGGGCGATGTGTGGGGCAAGGACGTGATCCTGCTGGATGACGAAATCGCCACCGCCGGCACGATCATCGAAACGATCAAATACCTGAAGACGTGCAACGTCCACAAATTCACAGTGATCGGCACGCATGGCCTGTTCACCGGCCCGGCCGTGGAGCGGCTCAACGAGATCGAGGAAATCGACGAGATCATTGTCACCGATACCGTACCGCTCAAGGAGGACCAACGCCCGCAACGCCTGCGCGTGCTTTCGGTCGGCTCCATCTTCGGTGAAGTCATCCGCCGCAACGTGCAGGGCGAATCGGTGGGATCGTTGTTCGAATTCTGGTCTATCCCTGGCTAAGGAGGAACGATGTCAGAGCAACCTGCTCCCAAAGGGCATAACGGCACGCCATTATCACAGGAAGGCCAGGGCAATGGCTGGCACGCATTTGCGACCCTCACCCAATTTCTTAAAGACGATGGTTGGTACCCGCAGCAGCTAGATGAGAAGACCATCCATCGCGTCTACTTTGCGGGCAAAAACGGGGAACTACGCTGTTATGCCCAGGTTCGCGTGGATTTGGAGCAGTTCCTCTTCTACGTCATTGCGCCGGTTAAAACGCCGGAGCCGATGTTTACCCATGTGGCCGAATACATCACCCGCGCCAACTACGGCCTGCGTATCGGCAACTTCGAAATGGATTACTCCGACGGTGAGGTCCGTTACAAGAGCAGCTTCGACTTCGAGGGCGAACACCTGACACCCACGTTGATCAAGAATGCGATGTATCCTGCCGTCCACACAATGGATCTCTATCTACCCGGTCTGCTCGGCGTGATGTATGGGAACAAGACCCCGGCGGAAGCTATTCACGAAATTGAGGAATGACAACCAACGATGACGAATTTCAAAATCGCGACCTTTAATGCCAATTCCATCCGCAGCCGTCTTGATCAAATCCTCGACTGGCTCAACCGCGAGCACCCGGACGTCCTCTGCGTGCAGGAGACCAAAGTGCAAGATAAAGATTTCCCGGCGCAGCCCATTGAAGACGCCGGGTACCACGTGATCTTTAGCGGGCAAAAGGCCTACTCCGGCGTCGCCATTCTCAGCCGAACCACGCCGGAACACGTCATCGCCGGATTCGACGATGGCGAAGAGGATACCGATGCGCCGCGTTTGCTCCGCGGCGTCTACCACGGTGTCACGGTGGTGAACACCTACGTCCCCCAAGGCCGCGATGTGGATTCAGAGCACTTCCAGTACAAGCTGCACTGGCTCGCCCGGCTGCGCGCGCTCTTCGAGCGTCACTACTCGCCCGACGACCTGCTGGTGTGGGTGGGCGATCTCAATGTCGCCCCGGAAGACATTGATGTGTACGATCCAAAAGGGCTGCGCAACCACGTAGACTTCCACCCCGACGCACAGGCCGCCTTGGAAAATGTGCGGCAGTGGGGACTGGTAGACGTCTTTCGCCAGTACCACGCCGGCGAGCCAAAGCAATTCAGCTACTTCGACTATCGCGCCAACAACCCCATCGAGCGGGGCATCGGTTGGCGCATCGACCACATTTGGGCCACCAAACCGCTCGCCGCCAAGTCCACGCGCGCGTGGATCGATGTGGAAGCGCGCAAAGCGGAGCGTCCGTCGGATCATACGTTTGTGGTGGCGGAGTTTGCGCTGTAACCCTCAATGACAGAAGAAATCCCAGGCCACACCGTCCCCGGCATCAATACCTGGAACGAAGGTCCGCTCCACGCGGCGCTCAAGGCGTGGTACGCGCAGCCCGGAGATGCCCTCGAAGTCCCCGTGGATGGCTACATTATCGATCTCGTGCGCGGCGAACTGCTGGTGGAATTTCAGACGCGCGGCTTCACGGCGCTCAAGGATAAGCTGGCGGCATTGACGCGCGCGCATCCGGTACGGTTGGTCTATCCGATTGCTCAGGAAAAGTGGATTGTCAAGCTGGCGGAGGATGGAAAAAGTGAAGCGAGCCGCCGCAAGTCTCCCAAACGCGGCTGTGTCGAGCAAATTTTCGACGAGCTGGTGAGCATCCCACACCTGCTGGCGCAGCCCAACTTCACGCTGGAAGTGGTATTCATCCATGAAGAGGAAATCCGCCATCACGACGCACGGCGCGGGTGGCGGCGTAAGGGCTGGGTAACGCACGAACGCCGGCTGGTCAAGGTTGTGGAACAGCAATTTTTCACGTCCCCTGAAGATATGCGCGCGTTGATGCCTGCGTCGCTGGTAGAACCATTCACCGCATCCGATCTCGCCCGCCTCATTCCCGGCAATCTACGCCGCGCACAGAAAATGATCTATTGCCTGCGCGCGATGGGCCTCATCACACAAACAGGCAAACGCGGGCGCGCATCGCTGTACCGGCGAACGCAGAGCAACGACTCTGCACTGTAAACGCCTGGGATTTTTACCACGAATCTTCGCGAATTTCCACTAATCTCTCTCCTTTATTCGTGAATATGGGTGCGGATGCGTGGTTTGTATAAAAAGGGTGAGGCAAAGGGATGGAGCAACGATCTGAGGTCGGAATTGCAAAGGCGATTGCGGAACTGGCGCGGCAGGCGGCGCAGCGTCCAGAGCAGCGCGCCAGCGCCTATCTCTGCTATTGGACCGCGTTCACGAATATCTACGCGGTCGTTGGCACACAGCAGGGCGCGCGCCCGCACTTCGCGCTGCACAAAAGCGGAACTTTGCGCACGCGACGCGTCGGCGCTTTGAAGATGGCGGAGGTTGACCCACCACTGGAGAGCGAACTGCTCGACAAGGGGTGCGCGGGCCTCGATGGCGGGCTGAAACACAAGCTGATCACTCACGCCAGTGCACGCTTCTTCGTACAGCGGACGCCGGTATGGCAGGGGAAGACCATCGCCGTAGATGGGGCCAGGCAGCGCCTAAACGGGGTGCTGGATATGCGTTGCACGTTTGACGCACGTTATCCTGTGTGGTGCCCCATCGACGCAACGTTGTACGCGCGTTATATGCGTGGCACAGAGGCAGGAACGGCAGATGAACAAGCGCGAGACGTATTAGCCCGGCAGATTCTCGCTGTGCTGCACACTGTCGCGCAGAATCTGCTGTACAGCGGCAATCCCGCCAGCGACGAGAACGCCCCCACCGTCATCGACCACGCACTGACGCTGCTTTCAAGCCTCGTCGAAGGATGGTTAGCGCAGGCCTAAAACCTCGAAGACCAGGTCGGGTTCACTGTGCCCCTTCACCTGGATGTACCCCAGTTCACGCGCGCGCACGTGCATGTACACGTTGTCGTAGGCCGTCGTGTTGAGCAAGATTTGCAAGGGGGCAGCGTGCGTTTGCAGGCGTGAAGCCAAACTTACGCAGTCACCAATGGCAGTGTAGTTTTTGATGGTATGCGAGCCAATGCTGCCGACGACAGCATAACCGGTGGTGATACCGATGCCAAACGCCAAGCGGTTCTCCGGCGCAAGTTCAGCGTAGGTGTCCCTGAGCGTGTCGAGGAGTTTGAGCGCCGAGCGCACCGCGCGCAGCGTGTGATCGGCCTGGGAAAGCGGCGCGTTGAAAAGCGCCATCACGCCGTCCCCAAAGAACTTGTCCAGCGTGCCCTCTTCGGAGAGGATGGCCTCCGACGCCAGGGTCAGATAGCGGTTCAACACTTCCACCGTCGTCTCCGGCTCCAGTTTCTCGCTAAACGCGGTAAAGCCCCGAATGTCGGCAAACAGTGTCGTGATCTCGCGCCGCGCGCCGCCCAGACGAACGCTGTCGGGGTCGGAGAGCAGTTGCTCAACGACGTGCGGTACTACATACTGCTCAAACGTCTGCCGGATGCGCCGGGCCTGCACTTCCAACTGTCGCCGCTCGGTGAGATCGTCCACCACAATGGCAATGCCGTTAGTTTGCTCGCGGTTGTCCTTCAACGGGCTGAGGTTAAGGCGCAGCACCACCGGACCGCGCTTCGGCAGCACCGGCTCCATCTCGTGGCCTACCAGCGATTCATCCTTCTGCTTGACAACATCCATCAACGGGACGATCTTGGGTCCAATCTCCAGCAAAGCCTCGGTGTAAAGCCGTCCTACCGCCGCAGAGGCAGGCACCCCCAGAATGCGTTCGGCGGAGCGGTTCATCAACGTCACCAAGTCTTGGGTGTCGGTGGTGATAACGCCACTGGCGATACTGGCGAAGATGTTGTCCATGTAGTTCTTCATCGCGGCGATGGCATCGCGTTGGTTTTTGACGTCAGCAAAGAGGCGCGCGTTCTCCATGGCGATGGCAGCCTGGGAGGCGAGCGCGGCAAGCAGTTTCTGATCGTCAGCGGTGAAAATGTCCTCGCCGGGTCCACGTCCCAGTAAGACAAAGCCCAGAAGCTCCTCGCGCGCCTTAAGGGGCGCTTCCAGGATCGAGGCAATAGCGCCAGACGGGTCATCCAACTGGCTGTTCGTCCAGATATGGGGATCGGCAGAGGCCAGTACCGCTCGGAGCAACGGGCGTGCGGCTTCGTACACCTGTTGCCCGAAATCTTCGACGCCGAAGCTGCTGCGCATCGCCCAGGTGTTGTCTTGATCCAGCAATAGCACGATGCCGCCCTGCACCGGAATGATGCGCGTGGCCTCGGCCATAACCAGGTCAGGGATGGCGTCGGGATCCAATGAGGCACCGATGGTTTGACCGATGTTGTAGAGCAGGTTGATTTCGCGGTAGCGTCCGAGCGTTTCTTCGGCTAATGAGCGGCTTTCCAACGCCCGTTCCACGAGCATTGTCAGTGTGTCAAGCAAGAAGTCCAGATGCACGTTGGTATCGGGCTGCGCCATCCCATCGCCACGGGCAACCAATGTCCCGGTCTGAGAACTGCCGTAGGCTACAGATGCTGTCCAGGTCCACGGTTCTGTCGCTGATGGGCGCGGGCTATCGCTGGCACTATGATAACCTTCGGCGACCACACTCCCGTCGATGTCAAGCAGTGCGACCAGCACATCCGGCAACATTTGGGCAAAACGCGCCAGGTAACCGGATATAACGCGGCGATTCAACAGACGACGCACTGACAATTGTTCCATGGTTTCATCCTCCACCCTGTTCGGTCAACGGCAATGTAAAATAGAAAGTTGACCCTTGCCCCACTGTAGATTCAACCCATATTTTCCCGCCGTAATGGGTGATAATTTCGTAACAAATAGCCAGACCCAATCCAGTTCCCTTCGGCTTACCGTGAAAGGCGTCAACCCCCTGATGAAAACGTTGGAAGATGTGGCGCAAGCCCTCAGCCGTAATCCCCAGGCCGGTGTCCCTGATCATCGCCAGCGCCGCGCCCGTCTCCGGTGCATCCCACCCATGTTGGGTCGCACCTGGCTCAAGGCGTCTGAGGATGACGGTAATCTTCCCATGCTGCGTGAACTTGATGGCATTGGAGAGGAGATTGTTGAGGACCTGCCGGATACGCTCGCAGTCGGCAACAAGCGGCAAAGCAGTCGCCTCGAAATCGGTGATCAGGGCTAAACCCTTGGCGTCGGCCAGGGCGCGTGATTCCACCACAATGTCCTGTGCCAATGTGCGCAAATCACACGAGCAGTCATTCCAGATGAGCGTACCGGCATCCAGAGCAGAGATGTCCAGCACATCGTTGATAATCGTTGTCAGGTGTTCGCCCTCCACAACCATGATTTTGAGATTGTGATCGACCTGTTCAACAACGTGTTGGATATCTTCATCATCAACAGGCAACGCCGGTTTGATCGAACGTTCAAAAGCCCGCGTGATGAGCTTGGCAAATCCCACGATGGACGTTAGCGGCGTGCGCAGTTCATGGGAGACGGCCGAGACGAACTCCGATTTCATCCGATCTACCTCGACCTCGTGGGTGATATCCCGCAAAATGAAGACAACCGCGCTCTTGTCGCCCAAAGCCGTTGCTGACACGCGCAAGACGTATTTGGTTAGCGCGACGTTGTTCGATCCGGAAAGACGCGGCGCAACCATCAAGATGTCTGCAGTATGAACCATTCCCGGGTTGGCCTCCGCCAACCCTAACACCTCGGACAATTTCGGCAGAGGCAACACCTCGGTCACGTTTTGCCCCAGGAAAGAACGTGAAGCCAGCCGCACTAACCGCTCAAAAGCGGGATTCGCCAGTTGAATGCGACCCGACAGATCGGTGACCAAAAGCGCATCTGCCATGTTCTGCAAGATGGCGCTCAGGCGGTTGCGATCGTTGACCATCACCGCAGCGCGCCGCTCGATTTCTTCCTCCAGATTGTGTTGATCGGCTTGCATCCGCTGGACCAACTGCACGTTCTCGACAGCCAACGCCGCCTGCAACGCCAGGGTATCGATCAACCGTACCTCAGCCGTCGTATAGGATAGACGCCCTTTGCGTGGTCCCAACCCCCACAGGCCCACGGGCCGCTCACCCACCCGCAGCAACACAGCCAATTCGATGTGCCGCTCTGCCATAAAATCGAGCAAATCACGAGATGCCCAATCCGGAGGTGCCGAGCGCAGAATCGACGCGCTGCCACGGGGCAGGGTCCGAGCCTGTAATAGCCATTCTGCCACCCCAGAACGTAAGAGCAACACACGGCTATCATCGCTGGATGACACCGACATCAAGGACTCACCATCCTCACTGAGCAGCAGTAGCACCCCCTGCTCAGCCGCCATCTGAACGGGCAAGTCCTCGGTCAACAATGTCGTTAACTGGTCAAGACGGAGGGCACTGGTGAGTTTACCCGTCATCCGCTGCAATAATTCCGGTGCATCCAGCACGTCGCGGAAGATCAATTTCCTAGAGTATGTCGATATGCGCGCGCGGAATATCCAAAACACCGAAGTCAGCAAAAGCGTTGCCGCGAAAATAACGTAGTTCTCGTTACGCGAGTTGAAAAACAGTGCAAACAATCCACGCAGGACATTCTTAAGCAAGAAATAGCCGCCAACCAGCACAAGACCAAAAAGAAGATGCGCAAAGGTCTGTAGGATTAGTGTATCCACATCAAAAAGCCGGTACCGCACCACTGCAATAGCCACCGAGATCGGCATTACCACCAGGAAAAAGGCGGTGACCTCGATAGCAAGAATGGCCTGTCCTTGCAGGAGTTCCGGCAACCCGGTAAGCAGCAGATAGGGCAAAATGCTGACGGCAGCGCCCCAGGCAATCCAACGAATCTGGCCGACCACAGCCGGCTGGCGCTCGGTGACCGCCGTGTGCAGGATACTCACCACACCACCCACCAACATTGCCAATCCAAGCCACGCCGACACCTGTGAAGCCAGCAGCCATATGCGTAAAGGGGTAGCTCCATATATCAGTCCGCAAATCAAAGAGACTACCGGATTGATAAAGTGAAACCACGGTAGGGATTTAGCCACAGCAGGGTTGCGCACCTTATTGACCGGGAAAACAAGCAGAAAATGATGAACGGTACTGAAGAGAAACGCCCGTGCCAAAAACTTTAGCACACTTTCGGTGATGAACAACGTGGGGACCACCAACGTCATCACCTGGAAATGCAACACCAGGTTCACCGTCAAACACAAAACGATGACAAAGATCAATCGGGATGCTTCTTCTTCGGGATGGCGCAACAGCATGTAACATCCCACGATCATGACAGTAATCACCAGTGTGTAGACGCCAAAGCGCACCAGAGGCAGCCGCTCGATCGGGAATGCGCGAAGTGTAACCGGTATGTCGAGCGTCTTCTGTGCGCGCCGCACCTGGTAAACGATGGTTTGCCCCACCTTCCATCCCGGCCAACGCCCCCCCTGCCAGGCGCGCTCCCCCCACTCCGCGAGAGACAAGCCGTCTATCGCGACAATTTCATCCCCAATCAACAACTCGCCCGACGCAGTTTCGAGACGGGTAGCCACACGCAGTTCCGCAGCCAGAAACTCCGTCAACAAGAAGCCATCTGAGGGCAGTCGCGCCTGAATCGAAAGCGACAAGGCGACATACCCCAAGCTGAACACGCCCACAAGCAGTAAAACCAGGGGCATGGAGTATTTTCGCAAGTTGCGAAGCGAGCTAAATAACGTCATCGATGCGCTCTATCAGGCAAAAAGGCGAATCCCCAAGACTTCGGCGGCCCTTTCGAGAACGTAATCAGGATCAAAGGGTTTAGTCACATACTCGTTTGCCCCAACGGCGAAGCCCTTTTCCTTGTCAACGGCCTGTCCCTTGGCGGTTAGAAGCATAATGTAGGTCTGGCTATCAACTTCTTTGACGCGCTGGCACACCTCGTAGCCGTTCATCTTTGGCATCATCACATCCAGGAAGATCAGGTTGGGGCGACGACGCAACGCAATCTCCACACCCTCTTCACCATCTGCCGCCACCAGGATATCCACTCCCATATCCTCCAGATCTTCCAACGTTTGCTTCAATAAAACTCGAATGAACGCCTCATCGTCCACGATGAGAATTTGCTTGTTCTCCCCCATACAAACCTCCTGCAGATGATTGCCACTACAACCAATGTATCACCCTCGCGCAATTCTGTCAACAACGATATAAAAGGAAAAGGGTGTTTTGCCCTGCGGAATGCATCCACAGGCAAAACACCCTGTCTACTGTCTGCCGTCTGCCGTCTATCTTAAAGCCCCGCAGCCTTGCGCAACGCCTCGGCCTTGTCGGTATTCTCCCACGGCGCATCGATGTCCGTGCGGCCAAAGTGCCCGTAGGCTGCCGTCGCCCGGTAAATCGGACGGCGCAGGTTCAGATCGCGGATAATCGCCGCCGGCCGCAAATCGAAGTGCGTTTGAATCAGCTCAACGATCTTTTCCTCAGAAATCTTGCCGGTGCCGAAGGTTTCCACCGCCAGCGATAGCGGTTGCGCTACACCGATCGCATAGGAGATTTGCAACTCTAGCCGGTCGGCGATGCCTGCCGCTACGAGGTTCTTGGCGATATAGCGCGCCATATACGCAGCCGAGCGGTCGACCTTCGTCGGATCTTTGCCAGAGAACGCGCCGCCACCGTGACGTGCCACACCGCCGTACGTATCGACGATGATCTTGCGACCGGTCAGCCCGGCATCACCCGCTGGCCCACCGATGACAAAGCGCCCCGTGGGATTCACGTAAATTCGCGTCGCGTCGTCGAGCAATTCAGCGGGTACGACATGCTTGATTACGTACTCGATCACGTCGGTGCGAATCTGCTCCTGGGTCACTTCTGGGGCATGCTGCGTGCTCACGACGATGGTGTCCACCCGCTGCGGCTTCCCGTAGGCGTACTCCACCGTCACCTGGCTCTTGCCGTCGGGGCGCAGGTAGAGCAACGTGCCGTCCCTGCGGACTTCGGCCAGACGCTTGCACAACTTGTGCGCCAGCGAAATCGTCAGCGGCATCAGCTCCGGTGTCTCGTTGCAGGCAAAACCGATCATCATACCCTGATCGCCGGCACCAGTGGCCTCGATCTCCGCGTCGCTCATCTCGCCGGTCTTGGCCTCAAGCGCCTTGTCGACTCCGAGCGCGATGTCGGTAGATTGCTCCTTGATGCTGACGAGCACGCCGCACGTTTCGCCATCGAAGCCGTACTTAGCGCGGTTATAGCCAATCCCTGTGACCACGTCGCGCGTCAACTGCGCGATGTCCACGTAGGTGCTGGTCGTAATCTCACCGGCGACGAGCACCAGACCGGTCGTCGTCGAGACCTCGCACGCTACGCGGGCATCGGGATCATCGGCGATGATCGCGTCCAGAACTGCATCGGAGATCTGATCGCACATCTTGTCAGGATGGCCCTCGGTCACCGACTCCGACGTGAAGTAGAACTTAGGTGACTGCATAAACGTTGTTGTCATTGAAATAAACCTCCTCATTAAAGTTGAAAGTTACACGTTACAGGTTGAAAGTTAACCTGGACTACCCACAGACCAACCGGGCTGATTATACCCGATTTTGCACCGCACTCTTCGCATATTTCACGTTTCACGCATCACGGTATATAATCGCCTTGAGAGTTAGCACCTTCTTAACATTGGGTAGGGGGTTTGGGGGCGGGCACACCCGCCCCCCAAACCCCCACCCCTCCCTTTTTTGCGATAATGAAAGGAGAACTATGATAAACCGTGAAACTTTGCTGCATACCCTCGCCGTCGCGCGGAGCGACGAACCCGCCGATTTATTGCTTACCAATGCCCGCGTGGTCAACGTCTTCACCGGCGAAGTGCTGGATGTAGACGTGGCCATCGCCGGAGAGACCATCGCCGCCGTAGGAACGGGCTACACCGGCAAGACGACGCTCGATTTGGGCGGGCAGTACCTCGTCCCCGGCCTCATCGACACGCACGTACACGTCGAATCGTCGATGGCGATCCCCGCGCAGTTTGCCCGCGCCGTCGTGCCGCACGGCGTCACCGCCGTCGTCTCCGACCCCCACGAGATCGCCAACGTCGCCGGCGCGGACGGCATCCGCTATATGATCACGGCCTCCGAGGGCCTGCCGCTGACCGTCTTCGTCAACCTGCCGTCCTGCGTCCCCGCAACGCACATGGGCACGGCAGGCGCCACGCTGAACGCCAACGACCTGCTGGCACTGCGCGACCTACCGCGCATCCTGGGCCTGGCGGAATTTATGAACGTGCCCGGCGCAGTGCTCGGCCTGCCCGGCGCGCTGGAGAAGATCCTCGTCTTTGGCGACGGCCACATCGACGGGCACGCGCCCGGCGTGAGCGGGCCATGGCTGCAAGCCTACATCGCCGCAGGTCCCTCCACCGACCACGAAAGCATGACGGCGGAAGAGGCGCTCGAAAAAGCGCGCCTGGGGATGCACGTGCTCGTCCGCGAGGCCACCGCTGCCCGCAACCTGCACGCGCTGCTCCCCGTCATCACGCCGGAGAACGCGCGCCGCTTCGCCTTCGCCACCGACGACCGCCATCCCGCCGACCTCATCGAGGAGGGCAGCATCGACCACAGCCTGCGCCTGGCGATTGCAGCGGGCCTGCCGCCCATGATGGCGCTGCGCATGGCGACACTCAACGCCGCCGAGACGTTCGGACTGACGGACCGCGGAGCCATCGGGCCGGGCCGCCGCGCCGATCTGGTCGTCACACCGTCTTTGGCGGATTTCCGCGCGGTCAAGGTCTTCGCTGGAGGGAAGCTCGTCGCGGCGGACGGCGTCCCCGTGGGCGAGTGGCCTCTGCCCCAGGCGGACGAACGCCGTGTGCGCGGCAGCATCCACGTGGACGTCGAGGCGCTCTCGTTCCGCATCCCCGCGGAGGGAACGCGCATCCGCGCCATCGGCGTCATCCCCGAACAGATTGTGACCGACGAACGCGTGATGGACGCGACCATCGTCAACGGTGAAGCGACCTCCGACGTTGCGCGCGACCTGGTCAAGATGGCGACCATCGAACGGCACAATCACACGGGCAAGGTCGGCCTGGGCTTCGTGCACGGGTTGGGCCTCAAGCGCGGCGCGATTGCTGGGAGTGTGGGCCACGACTGCCACAACGTCACCGTGGCGGGGGTGAGCGACACCGAGATGCGCGCCGCCGTCCGCGCTGTGAAAGACCTGGGCGGCGGCCTCGTCGCCGTCCTCGATGGCAAAGTCATCGCCAGCGTGCCGCTCCCCATCGCCGGGCTGATGTCCGACCAGCCAGTCGAAGTCGTCCGCACGCAAATGGATATGCTATTGGACCATGTTAAGGAACTCGGCTCCCCCCACCACGACCCCTTCATGCACCTCGGCTTCCTGGCTTTGGAAGTCATCCCCAAACTCAAGCTCACCGATCAAGGGCTGGTGGATGTGGAGAAATTCGATTTCGTCGATTTGTGGGTCAGTTAAGGATGCGGGATGCAAGATGCAGGATTCTTGCTTCTTGCGTCTTGCATCTTTATTCCTTCAATGCCTGTGCCAAATCGGCAATAATATCCTCCACGTCTTCGATGCCGAGGGCGTAGCGGACGAGTGTGTCTTTCACGCCGGAAGCGGCGCGCTCCACCGGGTCGAGCGAGACGAAGAGCGCCTGCTGCTGGACAATGCCCTCCACCCCACCCAGCGTCGGGCCGATGTAGGGCAGTTGCAGGCGATCGACAAAACGGCTCGTGGTCTCCTTGCCGCCCGCCACCTCGAAGCTGACGACGCCGCCGAAGCCCGCCATCAGCCGCTGCGCCGTTTCGTAGTCGGGATGGCTCGACAGGCCGGGATAGTAAACGCGTTCGATGGCCGGATGCTGCTCCAAAAACTGCGCCACGCGCATCCCGTTCTCGTTTTGGCGGCGGACGCGCAAGTCCAGCGTCTTCAGGCCGCGCAGCAGCAGGTAAGCGTCGTGCGGGCTGCCGATGCCGCCGAGCACACCGCGCGTATCCTCGATCTTCGACAACAGCCGGTGAGAACCGATCACAGCCCCCGCGAGCACATCATTGTGCCCCCCCAGGTACTTCGTGGCGCTGTGGATGACCAGGTCGATGCCGAGCACCAGCGGCTGCACGTTGACCGGCGTGGCGAAGGTGCTATCCACCGCAGTGGTGATCCCGCGAGGCCGGGCGAATTCAGCGATCCGCGCCAGGTCGGCGATCCGCAGGTAGGGATTGGTCGGCGTCTCGGTGAAAATCAGGCGTGTCGTAGGCCGCACTGCGGCGGATAGAGCTTCTTGGTTATCCACGGGCACAAGCGTCGTTTCGACACCCCAGCGCGGCAGGAATTTCTCGGCGAACTCGCGCGTGCGCCGGTAGCAGTCCGCCACCACGATGACGTGATCCCCAGTGGAGAGCAGGGCCAGCAGCGTGGTCGTGATCGCGTTCATCCCGCTGGCGAAGAGCACCGCGCGGTCCCCGCCCTCGAGGGCCGCCAGTTTGCCCTCGACAACAGCCACCGTCGGGTTGCTGTAGCGCCCGTATTCGTCACGCACCGCGAGATCGCCGCCGGCCTCACGCGCCGCCTTTCGCTCGGCTTTACTTTCCATAAAGGCCAACACATCCGCCGTATCCGCAAATGTATACGTCGAAGTCTGATAAACCGGAGTGGTCAGCGCGCCAAACGGCTTGCGCTTCTCCTCCCCCGCGTGCACGGCTTGCGTGGATGTGGGTTGTGACATAGGGTCTCCTAGCAACAAAAAAGCCTCCTCAGCAGGCATCCTGGCTGAAGAGGCTTTAAGCAGCATCGTATACTGTTCTCATCTTCCAGAACCCTCTGGGGGTCTGCCGGAATTGGCACCATAGGTTAATCCTGGTTGCCGAGGCTTCACAGGGCCGGTCCCTCCGCCTCTCTGGATAAGAGTTTACTCTTTGAACTTAATGTGCGATTGGGCGCGATTGTAACACAAGCGGGAAAAGTGTCAACTCAATATAGGGAAATCCATCCCGCGTCAAGCATTCTTTCGTAACCTTGACAAATACCTTCATCGTCCATACAATGAAATAGCTTCTCTTCTCCATACCCAACAAACAAGACCATGGCGGTCATTTTACCTTCAATGAGCAGTAGATGCATAGTCAATCTGACGCAGAAGCGTCCACAACGAACCAAGCCTTTTCGAGGAGGTCACTGGATGATCCAAATCATTGTCAAAAGCGGTGAATATTATGATTCCATCACCCTGCTGCAAGTAGCGCAGGGACTTTCAAAACTGGCTGGCGTGGAAGATGCCGCCGTGGTGATGGGCACGCCCGCCAACAAAGGCATCCTCAAAGACGCCGGGATGCTCACACCGGAAGCGGATGCAGCCTTCGCCGACGATCTCATTATTGCAGCAAAGGTGGCAGCCAAGGCGAAAGTCGATCTAGCTGCGCGCGTCGACGAACTGCTCAAAGCATCCCGCGCGCCCAAAGCCGAAAGCGGCGCAGCCGCAGCGCCCAGGACTGTGTCCGCTGCCGCGCAACAACTCGCCGGCGCCAATATCGCGCTGGTGTCGGTCGCCGGCCGGTATGCGGCGGGCGTCGCTCATGAAGCGCTCGACCGAGGGCTGCACGTCTTCCTCTTCAGCGACAACGTCAGCGTTGAGGATGAAATCGCGCTGAAAACGTTGGGGCGCGAGAAAGGACTGCTGGTGATGGGACCGGACGCCGGGACCGCGATCCTCAACAACGCGGCGCTCGGCTTTGCCAACGCCGTCATCCCCGGACCGGTGGGCGTGGTGGCGGCATCCGGCACGGGACTGCAAGCCGTCACCAGCTATCTCACGCGGATGGGCGTGGGCATCACGCAAGCCATCGGCACCGGCGGGCGCGATCTCTCCGAGGCGGTCGGCGGGATAATGATGCTCGAAGGGCTGAAGGCGCTCCAGGCTGATCCGGCCACTGCCGTACTGCTCCTGGTTTCCAAACCCCCCACACCGACCGTCGCCGAGCAGGTGCTAAAACAATTGAAAGCCAGCCACAAACCCACCGTGGTGGGTTTCCTGGGTGGAAAAGCCAAAATGATCCGCGAGGCCGGCGGCATCCCCGCGGCGACGCTCGAAGAGGCCGCGCATCTTGCCGCCGCCCTCACACGTGGACAGTCACCAGACGAAGCCCTGAAAAACCTGCGCGCCCACCATCAGGAGCTGAAAAAGATGGCGAAAAAACTCGTCGGGCGCTTGCAGATGAAGCAGAATTACTTCCGCGGCCTGTTCAGCGGCGGCACGTTCTGCTACGAGAGCCAACTCATCCTGAACGCGATGTTGAGCAAAGGCGCAGTCAATTCCAACGCGCCGGTGAAGAAAAAGCACCGTCTGGCAGACGCGAACAAAAGCGTAGGGCACACCAGCGTCGACCTGGGCGAGGACGAGTTCACCGTCGGGCGGCTGCACCCGATGCTCGATCCGGCGCTGCGCAACCGCCGTATCCTCCACGAGGCGCGCGACCCGGAGACCGCCATTATCTTCCTGGATATCGTGCTCGGCTATGGCGTCCATCCCGATCCGGCCGGCGCTGCCGTGGAAGCCATCCGCGAAGCGCAGGCGTGGCTCAAGGATGAAAGACGCGAGGTATTGTTCCTCGCCTCGGTGTGCGGCACAGTGGGCGATCCGCAGAATGTTGAAACACAGGAAGAAAAACTTCGTGAGGCGGGCGTGATTGTGCTCGAATCTAACGCGGCAGCCACCCGGTTGGCGGGACATATTTTAGATTTTAGGTTTTAGATTTTGGGAGAAAACTATGGCGATTCAAGACATATTCGGTCAACCGCTCAAGGCAGTCAATGTTGGATTGGAGAGTTTCGCAGGAAGCCTGCGTGACCAGGGCGTGGAAGTCATCCACGTAGACTGGCGTCCGCCGCTGGAAGGGTACGTCGCCATCACACATACACCAGACGGTGTCGACATCGACGCGGCGAACGCCGAAGCCGTAGCGCGCATCCGCAGCGGACGGCCCCTGCTCGTGGGGATGGGCATCGCCCGCGACGTGATCCCCGGTTTGGGGGAACGGATGATCTTGCACGCCGGGCCGCCCATCACGTGGGATCGCATGTGCGGGCCACAGCGCGGCGCGGTGATGGGCGCCGCCGTCTACGAGGGTTGGGCTTCCTCTTACGAAGAAGCGGCGGCGATGGCGGCGGCGGGCGAATTCACATTCGCGCCATGCCACCACTTCCACGCCGTCGGGCCGATGGCGGGGATCGTGTCGCCCTCGATGCCGGTCTTCATCGTGCGCAACGAAACGTTCGGCAACACGACCTACAGCACGCAAAACGAGGGCCTGGGTCGCGTGCTGCGCTACGGCGCGTACGGCGACGAAGTGCTCGCCCGGCTCAAGTGGATGGAGACGACGCTCTACCCCGCGCTCAAAGCCGTCCTCCAAGCCACCGGCCCCATCGACCTGCGCAGCCTGCTCGCCCAGGCGCTCCACATGGGCGACGAAGGCCACAATCGCAACCGCGCGGGGACGTCGCTGCTCATCCGCCAGCTCGCCCCCACGTTGATCGAGAGGGCAACGAAAAAAGTCGCCGTCGAAGTGCTAAAGTTCATCGACGGCAACGATCACTTTTTCCTCAACCTCTCGATGGCGGCGGTGAAGGCGATGCTGGAACCGGCGGAGGGGATCGCGGGCAGCTCCATCCTCACGGTGATGGCGCGCAACGGCACGGATTTCGGCATCCGCGTGGCGGGGATGCCGGGACAATGGTTCACCGCGCCCGCGCCCATCGTGCAGGGGCTGTGGCTGCCGGGCTTCTCCGAGAAGGACGCTAACCCCGACATCGGCGATTCGGCGATCACGGAGACGGGCGGCGTGGGTGGCTTTGCGATGGCCGCGGCTCCGGCGATTGTGCGCTTCGTCGGCGGGACGTCGGCGCTGGCACTGCAGGTGACGCAGGAGATGTATGAAATCACGGCGGGCGAGCACGAGTTCTTCACCGTGCCCGCGCTGAACTTCAGAGGAACGCCGCTGGGCATCGACGTGCGCAAGGTGATGGCGACGGGCATCCTGCCGTTCATTAACACCGGCATCGCGCACAAGGAGCCGGGTGTGGGAATGGTCGGCGCGGGACTGGTGCGCGCGCCCCGGCCGTGTTTCGAGGCAGCATTCAAGGCAATAGCCAATGGCGAATAGCACATGGCAGCGGATGTGGTATGAATACGGACGATAACGCAAACCTGCCTGCGTTCCAGGGTATGTTACGCAGATGGTGGGGCATCCTCGGTACCCTCGCGCTGGTCGCCATCGTGCCATTGATTTTGCTGTATGTCTTCGGCTTCTCGGCCAAGACGACCGAGGAATACGCCTGTGTGCTCGGCATCGTCGAACAGAGTGAAGACGTCATCGTCTTGACCGGCGAGCCACTAATACCGGGATTGTTCGCCTGGACGTCCTACTTCGAGAGCGGCGGCGGTCTGCGGCAAGGGCAATTCTCCACCACGTTCTCCGGTCCCAAAGGCCGCGCGCGGATTCAGGCGCAGTTTTATCGCACGCCCGTCGGTGAATCGTTAGGCGTATGGCTCAAAAAGGGCCGCGAGGAGATCACGGTTTACAACGGCAGTTATCCGTGCCCATAATATGGAGGTTTTCCAATGAAACGCATCACTTGTATTCTGTGTGCGTTATCAAGTTTGTTAGTCATTGCAGGAACCGTCGCTGCCTCGCCCACTCGCCCGATGTCTCCCCCCAGTTCGCTTCACGACTCCACCGACCCGCCGACCGCGCCGGTCAAACTCATCTTCATCCACCACTCCACCGGCGGCAACTGGCTGGCCGACCCGAACAACGATCAGCCCCACGGCGGTTTGGGCCACACGCTGATGGAGAACAACTACTTCGTCAGCGCGACGAACTACGGCTGGGGACCAGACGGCATCGGCGACCGCACAGACATCCCCAACTGGCCGGAATGGTTCACCGGCCCCCAGCGCGACGTTTACCTCGACGCGCTCTACAACGAGAGCGGGCAAAACGTTGGCGATTTCGGCGATTGGTCGCGCATGCCCAATGATCCCGGCGGCGAAAATGCCATTATCATGTTCAAATCGTGCTTCCCCAACTCCGATCTGTATGGCGATCCCGACGATCCACCGCTGGACGAGCCGAACGACTACGATTACACCGTCGCCAACGCCAAAGCCGTCTACAACGCACTGCTGACGTACTTCGAGACGCGCCAGGACAAGCTTTTCGTCGTCATCACCGCGCCACCGCTGATAAAAAGTGACACGTCCCGCGACCGCGCCGCCAACGCGCGCGCCTTTAACAACTGGCTGGTCAACGAGTGGCTGGTGGATTACGCCTACGCCAACGTCGCCGTCTTCGACTACTACAACGTGCTCACCGCGCCGGACAACCATCACCGCTGGAATGGCAGCGAGATCGAGCATATCCAAGCGAAAGACACGGACTTCTCAAACTACCCGAGCGGCGACAGCCATCCTTCGACGGAAGGGCACACTAAAGCCACCGCCGAATTCGTGCCACTGCTCAACGTGTTCTACAATCGCTGGCAAACCGAGGGATTCGTAGCCCCGCCGCCTGTCGAACCGACCACATCGCCGCCGAAAGAAGCAACGGAAACACCGCCAGAAGAAGCGACCGAAGCGCTGCCAGAAGCCGACACCGCCCACTCGACAACAGCCACAAGCAGTGTCATCGATGACTTCGAAGGTGATTTTCAGTGGTACGCCGATATCGGCGAAGGCGCGGCCCTTGAATGTCGCGTGGACGGCGATGCACACGGCGGCGCGGCGGCCCTGCAGATGGCCTACACCATCCCCGCCGACAGTTGGGGTGGCTGCGGGCGCTATTATGACGCGGCCCAGGATTGGAGCGACGGAGCCGGCCTTTACCTCTGGCTGCGCACCGATACGCCCGGCCTTTGGGTCACGGCGATCCTCTATTCTGGCGACTCTGAAGGTGCTACACCCTTTGAGTTTGGCTTTGAGGTGACGACCGACTGGAACTCCATTTTCATCCCCTGGAACGAATTCGCGCGCGCTTCATGGGCAGATGAAGGCGGACTGGCAGAACTCGATCCGGCGCGCGTCAATAGCATTGCCTTCAGCCTCGGCGAGAGTCAGGGGAACCTGTGGGTGGACGACATCGTCCGTTATTCCGGCGAGACGCCGCCCACTGAACCACCCACGCCAGAGCAACCGATGGAGGTCCCCGCCGTCGAAGAACAACCGCCCGCGCCGCCCGCCGAACCCATCGAAGAGCCTCGTGGTGGATTGTGTGCCTCGGCCCCGTTTGCCCTGATGCTGCTCGTGGTCGGCCTCGTGCGCGAACGGTCTTTGCGGAAATCGAAGTGAAGCGATATCTGAGCTACAGCCTGGCCGTGGCCTTGCTCAGCGTGCTGCTCGCGTGCAACGCACCCGCGACGGAAACGCCCGGCGTGGTCACCGAGACGCCTGCGCCGGTGAACCTGCCTGCGTCCCCCACCCCCTTTGCTGCGCCGCCGTCCGGCGATCTCCTCGGCCCGGATGACTTCACCTACCTGGGCGCGTTTCGTCTGCCCGGCGGTGACGATCCGCCGCGCACGTTCGCCTACGGCGGCAACGCGATGACGTTCAACCCGGATCACGGTACACTGTTCGTGATGGGTCACGACCGTGTCGCGTATGGAGCTGTGCCGGACGGCAACCAGGTCGCTGAAATCAGCGTCCCTGAGCCAGTCAACTCGCGCACCCTCGATGACTTGCCCACCGCCGAATTCCGCCAGGGCTTTCACAACGTCCTCGCCGATCGCTTCACCGACCTGGACGAAATCCCGCGCGTGGGGATGGCCTATCTTGACCATCCGGCAACCGGGCCTAAAATTCACCTAGGATGGGGACAACACCTCCCGCCCGACACATCGGTGCCGACACACGGCTGGTTTACCCCCGATCTGGCCAACAGCGATGTCCATGGCGTGTGGTTCATTGGCAATCAGGACTTTAACAGCGTGAACGGGTACCTCTTTGAAATCCCCGCTGCTTGGGCCGACGCACACGCGCAGGGCCGTGTACTCGCCACCGGGCGTTACCGGGATGGCGGCTGGTCGGGGATGGGGCCGGCGCTCTTCACCTATCGTCCATGGGAGGACGACGGCTCGCCGCCGCCATCGGGAACGCGCCTGGAAGAGACCGTGTTGCTGCACTACGCCACTTCGGAAGAGACGGACGCCATCGAGCGCGCGCTCAATGGCTACCAGCACCCCGATGAGTGGGAAGGCGGGGCGTGGCTCACGATGCGCAGTGGCAAGTCCGCCGTCATCCTCGCCGGGACGAAGGCGACCGGCGCGAAGTATTGGTATGGCTGGGCCAATCCCGCCGGGCCAGACCTGCCGTGCGTGGAGGTGAAGCTGGTGGATCAGTTCACTCTGTGCCGTCTGGCGGATGGGACACCGTGCCCGCCGGAAGACTTGAAGGGCTGCAATAGGCATAACGACTATCGCGGCTGGTGGAGCACTCACTTCGACGCACAGATCATCTTCTACAACCCGGACGATCTGGCGCAGGTAGCTGCCGGGACACTGGAAGCGTGGAACCCCCAACCCTACGCGACGCTGGACCTTGACGACTATTTGTACCTCAACCCACCAGCGTGGGAGCTGGACAACCTGGGGCGCGGCGACCAGCGCCGGATGCGCATCGGCGACGTGGCGTATGACCGTGAGAGGGGGCGACTGTACGTGTTGGAGTTGTTCGCGGACGAGGCAAAGCCGGTGGTGCATGTGTGGCAGGTAGGAGCAGAAACCCCTGTTCTGCCGCAGACGCCGCTTTCAACTCCTGCTGCCACCCCAGAGGTACCCGCCCAAGAACCCACATCTACGTCCTGGCCCACCCCGGCGCCTGCGGCCACGCCCATCATTTTGCAAGGTCCCGAGGTGACGTATGGAGGCGTCAGCCTGCGAATTCCACCGGCTTGGGATAATGGCGTCTACGTTGAGGCAATCTCTCGAACATTAGAAAATAGGGGATATCACCCGGACACGGCGTTTGTACAGTATGTCCAGTTTTCCGCCGATCCATCTGGGTATGAGAAATTCGGGAGCATCATCGTGTATCCGGTGCAATCGGTAGATAGATGGTTCGAGGCAGACCACTGGGAGACCATCGCGGGGGAACTGCGCGCGGCCATCTTTACTCAAGCGACCGACTATTTTCCAGTTGATAGGCCCGCCTGTATCGTTCTTCAGGTTCAAACTGAGTATCTACATTTCCAGAACGTCTCAGGGGTGCGCGCCGTTATCGCCTGGGGCCAGGACTTGTACCCCCTCTCAAATGAACGGCTATTCTATGCATTTCGAGGACTGGATGATGAAAACCGCTATTATGTTGCTGTGACCCTTCCTGTGGATGCGGCGAGTTGGCCGCCATTGCCGGAAAAGTGCGAAAGCAACGGGGAATGTTGTGAGGCGTATAACCAAGAGGCGCAAGCATTGCTTGCGGCAGCGCGTGAAAGCGACTTTGAGCCGAATTTAGCAGCTTTGGATGAGGTGGTGACCTCGTTGAGGATAACGCACCTATCCGCAACTAACGAATAACTACATCTTTCAAAAATAGTGTTCAAATCACTTTAGGAGGCTTTGACTATGAAACTGTTAGACTTGACGATTCCCCTCGGCATTGCCACACCCCCGTAGCCGACCTACGAGCCGCTGCAAGTGAAATACTTCAAGCGGCTGGCGCCTAACGGCGCGAACGGTCGTCACGGAAATCAAAGTGAGGTGTACTGAGTCATAGCCCGCCGGGCATTTTCACGATCCAGATGGAATCCCGCGTGTGGGGATGGCCTACCTTGACCATTCCACAACCGGGGCTAAAATTCACCTGGGATGGGGGCAGCATCTTCCACCGGACGCCCCCGTCCCGACGCACGGCTGGTTCAATCCAGACCTGGCGCGCGCCGATTTCCAAGGTGCATGGTTTATCGGCGCGCAGGACTTTAACAGCGTCAATGGCTACTTGTTCGAGATCCCCGCCCCCTGGGCCGACATGCACGTGCAGGGCCGCTATCTGGCGACAGGCCGCTACCGCGCCGCGATGGTGGCTGGTCGGGGATAGGGCCGGCGCTCTTTGCCTACCGCCCCTGGTTGCCGGATGGATTGCCGCCGCCAACGGGCACGCACCTGGACGAAACCCCGTTGTTGCTGTACGCCAGTTCGCAGGAGACAGAGGTCATCGAACGCGCGCTGGATGGCTACCAACACCCCGACGAGTGGGAAGGTGCAGCATGGCTGACAACAGCCAGCAGCAAGAGCGCGGTGCTGTTCGCCGGGACCAAAGCCACTGGTGCGAAATACTGGTATGGCTGGGGCAATCCGGCCGGGCCTGAGATGCCGTGTGTGGAGGTAGATTTAGCCGGGCAGTTCACCCTCTGCCGTCTGGCTAATGGAACACCGTGCCCACCGGAAGATTTGAAGGGATGCGCAGGCCACAACGACTATCGCGGGTGGTGGAGTACCCGCTTCGCGGCGCAATTCATCCTCTACGATCCGGCGGAACTGGCGCAAGTCGCCGCCGGGACGTTAGAACCCTGGCAACCACAGCCCTACGCCAGCCTGAACATCAACAGGGCGCTATACCTCAACCCGCCCGAGTGGGAACTGGACATGCTGGGACGCGGCGACCAGCGCCGGATGCGCGTCGGTGCTGTGACGTATGACCGCACCAATAGTCGACTGTACGTGCTAGAGTTGTATGCGGATGGAGCCAAACCGGTGGTACACGTGTGGCAGATAGAGTAAAAGTGTTATCAGACAGCAACTAAAAACATATTTGGAGGAAAGATGCAGACAAAAGTTAAATCTCATTGGAGAGTCCGGCGAATCATAAATCTATTGGTGGTTTTTGCGTTGGTCTTGACCGGCACATTATCATCATTACGAGGTGCGGCGAGCGTGATGGGCGCGCCGCAAGCACCTCTGGCGAACGATTTACGCATCAGCCAGGTGTACGGCGGTGGTGGCGGGTCCTACACCCATGACTATATCGAGTTATTCAACGCTGGCACGATAGCAATTTCATTAAATAACCTGTCTATACAATATGCCAGCGCGACCGGAACCGGGAACTTCGGGGCAACTAACACCCAACTCACAGAACTCCCGGCTGTGACGCTAGAGCCAGGGAAGTATTTCCTGGTACAACAAGCGAGCGGAACGGGCGGTATTGCATTGCCGACCCCGGACTATACCGACCCAACGCCTATCAGCCTCTCTGCGAGCAATGGCAAAGTGGCTCTAGTGAATGGGACAACTTCATTGGGGTGCAATGGGGGGTCAACACCCTGTCCCGCTGACGCGATAGCCCGAATCATTGATTTGATTGGATATGGGAATGCCAACTATTACGAAGGCAGCGGCGCCGCGCCGGCCCTGAGCAACACCACCGCCGCGCTGCGTGCCAATGGCGGCTGTACCGACACAGATAATAACGCTGCCGATTTCACCGTAGGCGCACCCACGCCGCGAAACACGGCTTCGCCCACCCATTTGTGTGGCGTGGATACCCCGGCACTCGCTATCGTCAAAGATGCTGTGCCCGCTGCAGGTGTGGCGGTAGGTGATTTAGTCACATACACCATCGTTCTGGCCAACAACGGCACAATCAGCGATACAAACGTCACCCTCACCGACGCACTGCCGAGCGCTGTGGACTTCGCCTACTGGATCGAGGAACCTGCAGGCGCGGTTATGAGCGCCGATGAACTCACGTGGAACGGCGCGGTCGCTAGCGACACGAGCATCACCTTCACCTTCGCCGTCACCCATTTGGTGGGCATCAATATGACCGTGGTCAACACCGCCGAGTTCAGCGGCACACTTCAAACCGGCAGCGACAGCGCCACGTACGCAACCCTGTTCACGCCGCCCTACAGCCAGGGGTTTGATACCTGCCCGGCGGCGGAGTGGCTAATTTACAGCGTCGCCAGCAACCGCGACTGGGTCTGCGGCAGCGGTTATATGGAGGCCAACGGCTTTGGCGGCAACGAAGCTTCCAACGACTGGCTCATCTCGCCGGCGTTCGACTTCACGCAGACCGGCCTTGAAACCCTCACCTTCGATACGTGGACGCGATACGCCGACAGTGGTGCGCCCTGGCCCCAACTTTCCGTCAAATACTCCACCGATTACAACGGTAGCGGCGTCCCCACGCTGGCGACGTGGACCGATTTGACGGGCGCAACCTTCTCGCCGGCAAATTCAGAACAATGGACATCCTCCGGTGAGGTCGATGTCTCCGGCATCGACAGCGCGCAGGTCTACTTTGCCTTCCAGTACGTCTCTTCCGGGACCGGATCGAACTCGACAAGCTCATGGCGTGTGGACAACTTCATGATGTACGAGCGCTCGCCCCTGTCCATCGCCAAGACGGCTGATCCACCCCTCGCCATCGAAGGTGAGGTCATCACATATACCATCAGCCTGATGAACATCGGCGACGTTTCCATTTCAGATGTATATTTCACCGATACCCTGCCCAGTGAGGTAAACTTCGCTTACTGGATTGAACAACCCGAAGACGCAGCCGAAGACGATGATGAAATTACGTGGAATGGCATCATGCCCAGCCAGGATAGTCTCACCTTCACATTCGCCGTCACCAACCTGGTAAACAGCGGTACCGTCGTCAACACCGCCGAGTTCAGCAGCGCGGA
This sequence comes from Chloroflexota bacterium, assembly GCA_036845725.1. Taxonomy (GTDB): domain Bacteria; phylum Chloroflexota; class Anaerolineae; order B4-G1; family SLSP01; genus DSWT01. The sequence continues at coordinate 2,798 of DAIUDK010000017.1, read as the reverse complement.
ACAATCGGGAACCGCAGAAGCGAGCTTCACCACAATCGACGTCAGCAAAATCCACACCATCCAGGGCGATAGCCTGACCAGCCCACTCCTGGGACAAACGCACACCATCGAAGGCATTGTGGTGGGCGATTTCCAACCCGCCACCGAGTCCATTCGCGGATTCTTCGTGCAGGAAGAAGATACCGATACAGATGATAACCTCCTAACTTCCGAAGGCATCTTCGTCTATCACAACGCGACCGATGTGAGTGTGGGTGATCTCGTGCGTGTGAGCGGCACGGTACAAGAATACTACGACATGACACAACTGGGCAACGTTACCGACGTCAGCATCGTCAGCGGCGACAATGCTCTACCCACTGCTGCATCACTCACTCTCCCCTTCTCCGAAACGACCTATCTGGAACGCTACGAAGGTATGTTGGTCAGTATGCCCCAATCCCTGTACGTGACGGAGATTTACAACCTGGGGCGCGGCGGCCAACTGCTGCTCTCGGCGGACGCACGGCTGATGAACCCCACACAGGTCATCACCCCCGGCCAACCCGCCATCGACCTGCAGGCGACCATTAACCTCAACAAAATCATCCTGGACGACGGCAGTTTGCGGCAAAACCCCGATCCTGTCATCTACCCCAGCCCCTTCCTGAGCGCCACCAACACCGTGCGCGGCGGGGATACCGTCGCCAACATCGTGGGCGTGTTGAGCTATAGTTATTCCGGTTGGAGCGGCACCGATGCGTATCGTATCCATCCCATTGAGATGCCTACCATCACCCACACCAACCCGCGCCCCACCGAACCGCCCGATGTAGGCGGGATGTTGCACATCGCCAGCTTCAACGTACTAAACTACTTCGATACATTTACGGGCTGCACTGCCGGGGTCGGCGGGGCGTCCACTGACTGCCGCGGGGCGAATAACCTGGAAGAGTTTAACCGTCAGCGCGACAAGATTATCAACGCAATGCTGATGATTAACGCCGATGTTTTCGGGCTGATGGAGATCGAGAACGACGGCTACGCGGACGAAGCCAGTGCCATTGACGATCTGGTGGATGGCCTTAACGCCATCGCCGGAGCGGGGACCTATGCCTACGTAGATGTCGATACACGCACCGGCGACGTCAACGTCCTCGGCACGGATGCCATCAAAGTGGGATTGCTTTACAAACCCGCTACGGTAATCCTGACCGGCACGACCGCCGTGCTGGATAGCAGTGTCGATCCCACGTTCCTTGGCGGGAACCGCCCGGCGCTGGCACAATCGTTCGAAGATCCTATTACCGGCAAGGTTTTCACCGTCATCGTTAACCACCTAAAATCCAAAGGCTCGGCCTGTACCGGCGATCCCGACACGGGTGACGGACAAGGCAACTGCAATCTCACCCGCACCGCAGCAGCTGAGGCTCTGGTAGACTGGCTTGACGGAGACCCCACCGAGGTCGGCAGCGATCACTACCTCATCATCGGTGATCTGAACTCCTACGCCAAAGAAGATCCGATCGTTGCTCTGGAAGATGGTGGCTATACGAACCTTATGGCGCACATGGCCGGTGACGCCGCCGACGAAGTGTACGGCTACGTCTTCGACGGCCAATGGGGAACGCTGGACTACGCTATGGGCAGCCACAGTGTACTCCCCTACGTCACCAACGCCGCAGCATGGCACATCAATGCCGACGAACCCATCGTGCTGGATTACAACGTCGAGTACAAGACGCCGGGCCAGATCAGCAGCCTCTACAACGACGCTCCCTACCGCGCCTCGGATCACGATCCGGTCATTGTAGGGTTAAACCTGACACCTATGGAGCAGCTCACGTTGACGAAGACCGTGACGCCAAATGCAAATGTCTTCCCCGGCGATGAAGTGACGTACACCCTCACGCTTCACAACGACGGCGCCCTGCCGGTCAACGGCATCGCGCTAACCGATACGCTGCCCTGGCAAGTCTACTTCGTGGATTGGGTAAACCAGAGCAGCGCTGCCGAGAACGCTGGCGTGATCACCTGGAACGGCGAGTTGGAAGGCAACGAGACCCTCACCATCAGCTTCCGCGCCATCGTGCGCAGCGACTCGTTCTTCCTCGCCCAGCCCGTGGTCAACACTGCCACGTATACCGTCTTCGGCATGCCCGGCGAGGCGGCATCAGCCACGTTCATCCTCGGCGGTGTCGCTGCGCCAACACTTACCAAAGCGGTAGCAACGCCCGCTACGGTTCTCCCCGGCGATACCGTCACCTACACCCTCGTCCTGTACAACCCGGTAGGCGTAACCGGCGGCGTGATCTTGACCGACGTTCTGCCCATTGCAATGGACTTCAGCGGTTGGGTTATGCAAAATGGCGCGACTGTGGCCAATGACATCATCACCTGGAGTGGCGACCTGGGGGCCGACGAAACCCTAACCATCATCTTCAATGCCACTCTGCACACGGGCACGGCGCTGTTCAACCAGACGATCACCAACAGCGCCACCTTTACCGCGGACAACGCAGGACCCGGCAGTGACGAAGCCTCATTCGCGGTAGGGCAAGTCTGGAGGATTTTCCTGCCACTGACGATGCGCAACTCTTGATCTGGAATCGTGAAAAGCCCGTCCTGCATAGGGCGGGCTTTTCACCAGATATGACCCATTGAACATTATGCTTGCGCCGGATCACAGTCTGACATGTGGGAACGGCGGATTGCGATCCACCTTAAGCGTTGAACTAAGATTATTTCCATAGGAGGTTTTGATTATGAAACTCTTAGACCTGACCATTCCCCTCGGTATCGCCACGCCCCCGTGGCCG
>DAIUDK010000016.1:0-56701 GCA_036845725.1 Chloroflexota bacterium | reverse complement strand
TCAGACCCTCCGGCCTGGTTTCAGCGACAATGCAGGCGGTGTTACCCATCGGCTGCTTCAAGACAAAATCGGAATCGGCATTCGCCAGCACCAGCGGCAACATACAGCGATACAAACCGCCGTGTCCTACCAACACGATGTTGGCCAAAGATTCTCCATAATCCGCAACAAGACGTTCGATGAAAGGAACGAACCGGTCGCGGATCTCGATAAAACTTTCGCCGCCCTCGATGCGCCGTTCCCAATCCTGCTGTTGCACCCAGGCGTCGAAAACCGCGAAGTGCAGTTGCCACGCGGCCTCGTCGGCCCGGCCTTCCAGGATGCCGCAATCGTACTCGCGCAGCGCATCGGTAATCTCATAGGGCACGCCGCGTGCCGCCGACAGAATCTCCGCCGTCTGCACAGCGCGCATAATCGGACTTGTGAACAACCGCGTGACGGCAATCCCTTCAAGGTGACGCGCCAAGGCCGTCGCCTGCTCCCGGCCCTTTGCCGTGAGAGGATGCCGGAAGCCACGATTCGAGTGCTCCCACAGGAGGTTGGCTTCGCTCTCGCCGTGCCGCGTGAAGTAGATTTTCATGGATTACCAAATCCCCGGCAGTAACCGGAAGCGCGTCTGCCGTGCGTACGCTTGATAGCCAGGCAGTTCATTCTGAAGCGTTTTGTCTTCCAGCGCGGTGCGGATGACGAACAGCAGCGCGCCGGTAACACCTGGAATCAGCGCCCACCACGAGCCGAGCATCAGCGGCGCGGCGATGTGATGCAGAATCCCGCCGACGTAACCCGGATGCCGCACAAAGCGGTACGGCCCGCCGGTCTCCACCGCGTGCCCGCGATCGCCCTGAATGCGGATCACCCCGGAGAAGAACTTGTTCGCCGCCATCGCCCAATCCGACAACGCGATGCCGCCAACCATCACGACCAGCGCCACGATTTGCACCACAAGCGGGAATGTCCCACTCCATCCCTTGCCGTGATCGAATCCGGCGACGATGTATACCACAAGTGGTGCCAACAAAGCCGCTACGCTGGCGAGGACGATGTCCCAGCTCTTACTCCCTTCCTGAGGTTTGGAGCGCTCCGAGAGCAAATCGGGCGGCAGGATCAGGGTCAGAATCACCTGGTTGATGATGTAGATGCCCAGATAGACCCATCCCATACCCCAACGCCAATCGCCGGATGGGGCGAACAGCGCGAGGCCGAAAACCACCGTGTAGACGATGCTCTTGAAAATCCACCGGGCGACACCCCGGGTAACATCTGATTTCTTGACCATTTTTTGTCCCTCCTAAACTGTCATTGTCGTCCCAGACGCGGCAACAAGCGCCCGGTACGCTGCATATAAGCTTGATAGACGTCGCCGAACTGCGCGACCATCATCGCCTCTTCCTTGGGAATCCGCGCGCCAATCACGACGACGGCAATCACAACCAGGCCAAGCATCAACGCATTGGCGGAGAGCAGGCCAAGTCCAATGAAAAAGCTGAATAAGACAGTGTACATTGGATGGCGAACCCAGCGATAGGGACCGGCTGTGATCAGGGCATGCGATTCCTTGAATTGTAGATTGGTGGACCAGTGCCGGCCGAGTGTGGCATGGACCCGGACAAGCAGCGGCAGACTCACGATCGCCAATCCTGCACCTAGCCAGCGTATCCAGGTCGGAAAAGGCACAACAAAGAGCTGCACCCACGTGGGATTGATAGTGTATAAGATAAACGCCGCCATCATCCAGAGAAACAAGAGCAGCCGCAAAATAATGCTCCACAACCCCTCTCGCTTGACAGCCTCTTTCTCAACAAACCAGCTACTCTCATCCCGCTGCCGTATCTTCCAACCGAAGTAAAACCTGATGGCAAGGACGGCGATAAACGTTGTGAAGAAGATAATCCGAAAAATCGTCTCGTTATTCATACGAAGCCCTCAGTCCTCCTGTGTAGAAATTCACTCAGCACTGCGTGATACGCCTCGCGCTGGACAACGCCCACCCAATGCCCGCCGCTCTCGAAAATGTGCGCCTGCACACCGGGATAGGTGGCGATGAGCGCGGCTCGCTCCTCGGCGGTGAAGCCCCGGTCGTCCTCGGCGGCGATGAACAGGACTTTGCCCGGCCTTTCCACCGGCTCAAAGACGTGATACTCATCCGCGTGGATCACCATATCGGCCAGCAGGTTGAATTGCCCTACGAGCGAGGCTTTGTTGTGGTGCAGCGCAAATAACTCCTCGAAGTATGCCGTCATGAACGTGCTTTCGTCGGGATTGACGTCGCCCAACATCCGGCGAATCTTGGGCATGTAGACGGCGCGGATGTAACCATCCGGCATCCACTTGAACAGCGCGAAGCCCAGTTTGGCGCGCCGGGCATTGCGCGCGGTGTAGAGGCCAAAACCCGACAAGGCCAGTTTATCCACCCGCTCTGGATAACGGCGCACCAGGACATGGCCGACTGCCGCCCCCATCGAATGCCCAAAGACGTGCGTCCGCGTAATGCCCTCTGTGTCCAACAGCTTGACCAACCCATCGACCAGTGCGCCCATCGTGCCCACCGCAGGATAGGAAGGCGACAGCACGCGGTAGGTCTCGGCGTATCGCAGAATCGTATCGAACGCCGCTTCGCCGACACTCAGCCCACCGCCGAGCAGCAACAGCGCCTCATCCCCTTGCCCGGCGGCGATATACTCCCACGTCACACCATTGAGGGTGATGCGCTTGTAGGGATATGCAGCGCGAAAGTTGAGCAGACGCTCCTTGTACTCCGGTTTCACGTTTGCGTAAATCTCGTCGAAGATAGGTTTAGCCCGTCGTTTTCCCATGCCGTCTTCCGTTAGCTTCCGCTCAATCCGTTGAGAAAGTCATTGATGACGGCGCGATATGCATCCGCCTGCTCCCACGACGTCACGTGTCCCGTCCCCTCGAAAAGGTGAACTTGCGCCTGCGGGTAGAGCCGTTTGAAATCCTCGCGCACTTCTGGGGGTGTCGTGCGGTCGTTTTCGGTCATCATGATCAGGATACGACCTGGCCAATCGACCAGATCGTCCGGTGTGAAGCGATGAGCTTCGTAATCTACGGTACGCGTCAGGATGCTGAGGATGTCCGCTTTTGTCAGACGAACGCGCAGCAGTTCGGCGTAGATGGCGAACACAAGCGCCACATCGGGCGTCTTCTCCGGCATAAGCCTGCTCAGGCTGAGGTTCATCAGCCAGCGCAGCGCGCCAGCCGGCAATAACCTTGCCAGGCGCAGCATCCGTTGCAGCTTCACCGTCCCCTCGTCGTCGGGATACGTCGGCTGCGTGTGCGAGAGGACGAGCGAGGCCGTCATTGCCGGGTAGCGGCGCACGAAAATCTGCGCGACGAAACCGCCATACGAGCCGCCCTGGACGTGCGCGCGCTCGACGCCCTCATGCCGCAAAATCCCGGCGAGACCGTCGCAGAGCGCGTCCATCGTATTCACCGGGGGATAGCGCGGCGAGATGATGCGATGCGTCTCCGCAAAGCGCAGCAGGTGATGCCAATCGAAGTAGGGGACACCGAGCGCGCCGGTCAGCATCAGGCGAGTCTCCGGACCGCTGCCGAGGTCATAGTATTCCCACGTTACACCGTCCACCGTGACATGTTTGAAGTCGTGTTCATTGCGGAACTGGCGATACGGCTCGAGCTGCGCCGGAGGAACATCCTGGTAAAGCTTCGCGATTTTGGGTTCCAGCATAAAGTCTGCCATAGTTTCCTCCTTTTTTGTCAGCAGATTGAACGGATTGTTATCTCAACAGTTTTATCCCCAAGGCAATTCCCAGAGCCGCCAGCGACAGCCAGATTGCGACGATAACCACAGCGGCTGCGCGGCTGATGGGCTTGCCGTTCGCCAGCACTTCCTGCGCCTTGTCCCGGCTTTCCGCCATCACTTCCGGCGGAATCAGCTTGAGCGCCAGCCAGATGCCAAACGGCACAAGCACCAGATCATCCAGATACCCCAATACCGGGATAAAGTCCGGGATCAGGTCGATGGGACTGAACGCGTAGCCCGCGACAATGGCGGCGAAGATCCGTGCGTACCACGGCGTGTGTGGATCGCGGTAGGCCAGGTAGAGCGCATAGGTTTCAGCTTTGAGCTGTCGCGCCCGCTGCTTCCATGCTTCCATACCCGTTAGATTCCGTTCAATCCATTGAGGATTTTTGTCCCTTGAACAGCCAAATCCCCGCGGCGACGATCGCCGCCAGCACGCCCGCGCCGATCCACACACCGCGCCAGTCCAGCGGAATCTCCTGGCTGCCCTCCGGCATCAACGGCGTCTCGGGGTCAAAGTACGGGTAGAGCCGGTCGATATTGGGGGTGGGAACATTCGTGGTCTGCGTGAGCGTACGGAACTCGTCTGCCAGATGCTTGATCTCGTCGCGGGCAGCTTCGGCGTGGCGCACCATCGCAATCTCTATGTGCTCGTGAGCGAAGCGTTTACGCAGGAACCACACCAGCAACGGTTCTGGCAACCAGGTAAGCATCCGCAAGCTGGAGGGGGTCAGCGGCAACCCCTTCGCTCGCAAGACGCGGAACCCCTCGTGGACGGCGCGAATCGCCAGCACAATGGCATCCCGCGTGCGGAGCATCCGCATCCGGTCCGTGCCGCAGGCGTACAGCGCCGGCGCCAGCGAGGGCATCAGCAGCGCGACGTGGTACTTGTGCCAGGCATCCATGTCTGTGCGGATTTCGGCTTTGAGGCCGGGTGCAGCGTCGATAGCGCGGGCAATGCGCTCCGTGCGTTCGGTGATACATCCATCCACTTCGCCGATGGGAATAGGGTAAGGTTGCTCTTCCATGCCTGTCAAACAATGGACAATGTGGCCGTCGCGATAACCGGCGGAAGCCGGGAAGCCGGTTAATACCCGTTCCTTGCCGAGCGCCGCAACCAGCGCATCAGGGCCGGCAGCGTTGTTCATCAAGAAGAGGATGTTTGGCGTGCGCGTGTTCGCCGCCAGGATCGGCAGGATGCCCAGCGCGTTGTTCTTGCGCATGATGACCATGATCAGATCGTACTCGTCGTCGGGCGCAAGTTGCTCAACGACGTTGACCCGCGCCGTCATCCACGAGTCGTCGGTGTGATTGTGGAGCACCACGCCATGCTCGCGCAGGTCGGCCAAACGCTGCCCCCGCGCCAGAATCGAGACGTCGTGCCCGCCGTGGTGCAATTGCGCGGCGAACACACTCCCCAACGGACCTGCGCCATAAACCAAGATTTTCATTGCGAACCTCCTGACTGGAATCGAGAATCAGCAAATTAAGAATCGGCGAATCGAGAATCAGCGCACGTGATTACAATTCGCTGATTCGCCGATTCTGAACTCTTTAACATTCCACCCGGCTCTCCAGCGCGCGCGCGAACAACTCCCGGTCTTCTTCCTGGATGATGGTCAGCGCCTGGTCGCCGAGCATAGCGAGCAGTTGCGGCAAATACAGGTCCGTGCGGAGATGATGTTCCGCGATGAAGACCAGGAGCGAGTTGCTCGTCCACGACGCCCGCGCCTGGGAAGCCGTCAGCCATTCGCCGACGAGCACTTCCTCCCCGTCGATGACGAGGATCAGTCCGAGTCCCCGTGCCTGCGACAGCGTCTCCTCCGAGACGTGCGCGACGACCACGCGGCAGCTCGGAAAGTCGATGTCTTCTGTGGTGTAGATGACGACCCGCACACCGCGCTGCACGGTTTCCTCCAATGCATCTCTCAACGCCGGGAATGTGGAAGGGAATAGCGCGATGTAGACGCTCTCCTGTGCCTGCGCGAGCATCTCTTCAGCCTTGGCGAGGATATTCTCGTGGCCCTCGATGTTCCAGACGTAGTCCAGATCCGATGCTGCGCCAAGCGCTGTGAGATCCTCTTGTAAAGAGCCGATCAATTCCTCTTGCTCGCGTTGCAGTTGCGCGAGGAACTCCTCCGGCGGAACCGGCGCATACTTCACCCCTCCTTCGACGCGCAACGTCATCGCCGCACCACGGGCTATGAGTTTGCCCATCGCCTCGTAGATCATCGAACGGGGGACGCTGGACAGCTTCGCCAGTTGGTAGCCCGTGACGGGACTCTCGTGCAGCAGCGCGAGATAGGCTTTGGCTTCGTATTCGGAAAAGCCTAACCGCGTCAAACGATCGATCACATCTGTGGTCAAGATTCCACCTCCGTAGTAGTTATCTCTATAACTAAGGAGTTAGTAAAATAACTACTATTATTCTACATCTGTTTTTTGGCGTGTCAAGCCTTTGCAGGAACAAAAAAAGGGATTTGGGCTAATTTCGTACCCAAATCCCCTTTACGTTAGGCAAGCTTGTCTTGTAGCATAAAACACTACCAGTGGGAGCGCGTTATGTGTCTGACTCCGTTTCGGTCTCCCACTCAGTGAGGAAACACTCGTGCGCAGCGATGACCGCGTCCAGTTTTTTATTTTCCAGCACCCCACGTCCGACCCAGTTGTCGCCCTGCCGCGCATAGGCATCTTTGAGGAACTGCCGGATATCTTCCGGCGTGAACGTCGGATCGGTGCGCAAACGTTCCTCGAGGTGTGTGTAAATGGCCTCGAACGCTTCTTGATAAATCTGTTTGGGAAAATCGTCACTGTCATATACTGGCAACATCATTGACTACAGTCCTTTCTTGCGCGTCACTCGTGCCATGAAACGCGCAGTGTCCACAACAAAACGATCGTGCTGTCCTTCGCCGATCTTTTCCACCGCGTCCCAGGCTTCCACGCGAAAGCACACGCGCGGCAGTGCCACCTCGATCACTTCTACACAGACGCGAACAGCCATCCCAACCGGCGTAGCGGCCAGGTGACGGATATCGATGCCCGTTCCCACCGAGCTTTGCCCTGGCTCCAGATAGGGCGTAAGCGCCGTCCGGGCTGCGTTTTCCATCAACGCGACAAGGTGCGGCGTGCTCAACACCGGGGCCAACCCACTGCCATAAACAACGGCGGTGTCGCTTTCTACAACGATGTGCGTGATTTCGTTGGTCAATCCAGGTTCAATGAGCATAGCCCTTCCTTAAAGAGAAATCGAGAGGAAAGGGAGTTTTTGCGGGCGGTACCCCGCCCGCAAAAACTCCCTTTCTATTCCCCTGGCCTCTAGGCCGAAAATCAACGTCATTGCGCCAGAATGGGTACAATGAAGCCAAACAGGCACCAGACGTCCAGCGCCGCCAACGCAAGCAGCAGTGCGCCGCCGAGGAGACTGCGCCAGCGCTGCGGTGTGAAGGCAGCGACCGGCAGTGCCACCATCGCTGCGCCGAACAACGCCATCGGCCAGAGCGGAAGGTCGCCGGCCAGAAGCCCCACAATCCCCACTACGATCAGCGCGAGCAGCATACACAACGCCGTAATCACGGCCAGCTTGCGATCGAGGAGTCGCTCGAGTCCGGCAGCGGTGGCCAATCCGACGAGCGGCAAGGCCGTGAAGAGGTAACGGCCCTGATGCTGCACGAACGTGAGATTATATCCCACGAATAACGCGGCGGTAATCAGCGCGGATGTGCCCAGCAGGAGCAAGCCATCGCGCTGTCGGGCTTCTATGCCTGCACGCAGAGTCGTTGCCAGACGCCACACTGCCCCCCAGACGATCAAGCCGGAGAGAATCGCCAGACCCAAGTAGATGCGTGCGTCTAGAACCACCCCCATCCAGCCGAACTGCCCCCAGAACGAGCGGAATGTCGTGCGCAGCGCGCCCCCGAGGAAGGGGAACAGGCCCTCACGAGCGATCCAGTCCATCGTACGCGGCTGCCCGGTGACGACCGCATCGTGGTGGATCAAGCCCATCACATCCGGCCAGCCATAGACGACGACATTGCGCGTCCACCACAAGGCTCCCAGCACCAACGCGGGACCAAGGACAATGAGCACTTCGCGCGCGCTCCAGCGCAACGATTGTCCCGTGCGCCGGGCGCGCAGCGCAATCGCCAGTACCGCCAGCACAACCGCGCCATACCCTGTCGATTTGGTGAGCAGCAGCAGACCCAACACGCCGCCCAACACCCAGGGTGACGTCGCGCCGCGCAGATAACGCAACGCCAGCCACAACCACAACCACAACAGCCCGAGCGTAAGCGCATCGTTGTTGATCGCGGCCATCATCGCCACAAATTGGGGGATGAAGGCGACGAGGCCACCGCCCATCCAGGCCATCGCAGGGCGCTCCGGCCAGAATTCGCGCAGGATCGCCATCAGCATCGCGATGCCAACTACGCCTAACAGCAGCGAGAACAGTCGTAGGGGAATCACCGCACCGCCGCCGAGCCAATAAACCGGCACCGCCAGGAGGTAATAGAGCGGCGGTTGGTGATCTTCATATTCCAACGAAGCCACCGAAAGCTCCGGCGGGAACCCTTCGGAGGTTAGGCGTGACAAGTACGCCTGATCGTAATCGCCAGGCGCCATCACCGGGAAGCCGCGTCCCTCAGCCAGGGAGCGGATGTAGTTGTAGTGCGCGGGTTCATCGGGCGCTTGCCAGATGGGCGTGTAGACCGTATACAATGTCCCCACAATCAGAAAAACCGCCAAAATGACCACCGCAGGCCAATCCTCGATCCCCCGTAACTTCCCCTTTACCTCTTGCATCCTGCCCCCTGCATCCTTAGCGATATTCCAGATGAACGCCTTTGATGCGCTCCAGCACCTTCTGCGCAACGAAAATCAACACAAAGAAAGGCACATCGATCAACAATGTGCAGCCGCCGAGCAACACCACCCAGCGCACCGCGACGGTGAGAAACTGCCCCAGGCCATCCAACAACAGGGCACTCCCACCAAGTAGCAGCACGAGAAACGCCAGCACAACGGCTACAAAGCCGATGAAAGGCCAGGCGTGAATATCGGAGCGGCTCGGCAGCATCGTGTTGCCGATGGCGAAGACCAGATAGGCCCAAATCCACGCATCCGGCGCCTGGAACGCCGCGGTGAGACCCTGTAACGCTGCCAGCCAGTCTTGCGCCACGAGCGCGACAATCACCTCCGGCGCACCGAAGACCTTGTACCCCAATGCGACGACGGCCAATCCACCACAAAACAACGGAGCCGCGCCAATGAAACTGGCGCGGATGAAGTCGGTTTGCTGCACCGGCACAAAGCCCAATTGGATGCGCTTGCCCACTCGCCGCGGGAGAATGTTGATACGGCCAATCTTCACACCAACGATGGCCGCCGCCAACGCGTGACTCACCTCGTGCAACAGCACGCCTGGCAACAGGATAATGGCATACAGCCAGATGGCGATTTCTTCATCATTGCTAAGGAGGTACATGACGCCCTGGAGGTGGCGATGCAACCAACGATCGGCCCAGAGCAACAGCCCCAGGACGACGAACAGTTCCGCCAGCAACAGCAACACCGGAGTCAAGACGTCCACAGTTTCCTCAACGTAGTGGGATAGCCGGAGTGGTTTTTATCGTTATCCCAACTACAATCCCAAATGATACCATAGATGGGCGAGTAAGCGAATGGCGAGTTACGAATTACGAATCACGGTTTACGTATCACGCCTGTTCCCACTTGTAGATTCCCACTTTTCGATTATCCTTTGCCTGAACCGAATACACCGGAATCAAAAGAGCCTTCGACGCCCGGTTCTTGCGCGTTGGGCAAGAATTTGCGCGGGCAGGCCGTATCTTGAGAACAGGGAATGCAGAGCCATGAGCTATGAAATCAGCACGCCCATCTTCGAAGGGCCGCTGGAATTATTGTTGCACCTCATCGAGAAGAATGAGCTGGATATTACCAAAGTTGCGCTGGCGAAAGTGACCGACGAGTTTCTGGCGCAGGTGGACGTACTGCGCGAGAAAATGCAGATCGAGGTCATAGCAGACTTTCTGGCAGTTGCTGCGCGTCTGCTGTGGATCAAGTCACGGGCGCTGCTGCCCAAACCGCCGGAATCGGCGCGGCTGACACGGGATGAAGAAGACGTCGGGGACGAACTGGTCCGCCAACTGCGCGCCTACCGGCAATACAAGGAGGCTGCGCAATGGCTCCGTGAGCGTGACGAGGCAGGGTTGCGCGCTTACGTCCACGTCGGCACGCCGCCGCGCCCGCAGCATTTCACCATCGACCTATCTGGGGTCACGCTCGCGGATTTGCGCGCAGCCGCTCAGGCCGTGCTGTTCCCAGCTGAAGGTCTACAGCCGCAAGAGGCTATCCAACGCCCGCGCATCTCCATCGTGCAGCAAATCCGGCTGATTCGCCAACGCCTTATCCGATGGGCGCAATCGTCCACCCGCGCTGTCACTGTGACCTACCGCACGCTCTTGAGCAAGCACCCCACACGCGTCGAAGCCGTCGTTACGTTGCAGGCGATTCTGGAATTGATCAAACAACGTGCGGTGCAGGCGCAGCAAGCCCAACCCTTCGGCGACATCGTCATCGAGTCACTGGTGCCGCCGGAGCAGATTCCCGAACCTGCCGCGCCGGTAGAAGAGATCCACTAACCCATCTCACAACGCTTCTGCCTGCAGAAGACGGTTACTCCGAGATATGTATATCCATCGTTATGAGGGTAACCTTGTCATCCGCGAGCACACCATCGGCATTGCATACCATCACCCGCTCGCCACGGACGGCGTCGTAGAGACCAACGTTGAGGGTCAGCGCCCGGAGTGGCTTATCCGGCGTAAGGGCAATGTGGTGATAATCCACCACAATTTCTCCAGGCTGCCAGGCCGCTACAGGATACGTCCAGATGACGGGGACGCTATCGTCCTGTGCCACCAGTTGGCCCTGGGCATCCATCACATGGGTGAAGACCTTGAGATCCGCGTCCACCGGCTGTAAAGCGCGCCAGTACAGATAAAGCCCAATGGCGCTGCCGGTTCCCTCCGGTTGATACGTATGCGAAGCGAGGTCGTATCCCAACAATTCGATGCCATTCTCGAAACACTTATCCATACGGTGCTGTGGTTCGAAGGTCTCCGGCTCAACCCGATAGGCGACAAACCCTTGATTTTCTGGAATCCACACCGGTGTATACCCAGGCACACGCTGATACGGGTCCAGAAGCGCTCGATATTGTGGGTAATAATTAAGGCCGACTTGATCGTTATAGATGACAAACCGCATACCAGCCGCTAATGCAGTGGTTCGCCATGCTGCCAAAGAATCGGCCTCTGCCACGGTGAAAAGCTTGTGATAGGTGTCCCGTGTCGGCGAAGACACATCCTGGTGATAAAGGTTGGCGCTGACAATCTCGTGTGCTCCACGCGCTCCGGCTGTAATCATCCGGTTGCTCGTCTCGATCACATTCGCGTGCGGGCCACCTTCGGACGTGCGTGCATAAGACAAGATCGTGGGAGAAGCTATAGCGAGTAGCCCGGCGAGCGCGATGATATTCAGCGGCACGTTGATACCTTTTACTGAGACGGCTGGTATCACACGCCAGAGCAGGTATAGCGCGCCCAACAGGAAAATCGGAAGCAGGATGAGCAAAAAGCGTGTGTCGATGGTGAAGATGCTCAGAGCGGCGACGATGCCCACCGCATACCATGCAAAAAGCAACCGGTATTGGGGACGGATACGGCGGTCGAACACGAGCAACAGCCATCCGGCCCGCGAAAACTGCAACAGCGGCTGATCGACCAGGGCAGGGGTCTGATTGAGCCAAAACTTGCTAAACTCTCCCCACCAGTTGCGAATGAAGCGCCCTGGATCGAGCATGATCAGCCGAGTTAGGCCGAGGGTCGGGTCACTGCCCCACGTGGCGATGAAATCGTCGCCGCCGTGCAACTTGATCCAGATGTGATACGCCTGAGTCATATACAACGGATTGCCGGTCACGATCAGACTAGGAATCCACTGCGGCGCAGCGCCGATGATAAAGCCCACGCCATAAAAAAGGACAGGCCACAGACGTCGCCTGTCCCTGTGCAAGACTGCCAGCATGATCCAATACAAGGTGCAAACAACAAAGGTGAGTAGCGCCGTGTAGCGGATCAGGTATCCGAGACCGGTAATCACCCCTGCTAACAGCGCGAGCCTGCGATCCTGTATGTTGCGCGACAGCACACCCAACGCCAGCACCTGCAAGCCGGCGGAGAGCATATCCGTCCCTTCGAAGCCCGCATAAAACAGCAGCGTCCCAGTGGCAACCATAAATGCCGCAGCGAACAGCGCAAAGAGACGGCTACGGGTGACGTGTAGCGCCAGCGCCGCCGTTCCCAGGACACAGACACACCCGCCAAACAGCGAGAGTACCCGGCCAAAATGCGCCACATCCACCCCTAAGGATAAGCCCCATTTAGCCAAAAGCGGGATGCCTACGGGATAAAGGCCGCTAACCCAGGCGGACAACTCACTCGACAGATGGTGGGTGCGGGCTACCATGCCGAAGTAGTCCAAATTGCCAATTGTGATATGGCCGCGCAGATGGTAAAACTCGGTGATACTCAAGACGGCAATGCCCATCAGCAGCATCGCGGTCCACCCAGTAGTCGAGAGCCAGGTATTACGACGGCTAACGCCGCGTTTCTCCATACGTTACAACCGCTCTACGACGGCTTTCGCCACATCCAACGTACCCGCGCTGCCGCCCATATCGTAGGTGCGAACTTTGCCCTCTTCGATGACAGCAGCGATGGCCTGTTCGAGCACCGCCGCTTTATCGGCCTCACCAAGCCAGTCAAGCATCAGCTTGATCGAGAGCAGCATCGCGGTGGGATTGACCTTGTACTGCCCGGCATACTTGGGCGCGGAACCGTGCGTCGGCTCGAAGACGGCGAACCCGTCACCCATGTTACCGCTGGACGCGAAGCCCAGCCCGCCCACCAGTTGCGCCGCCAAATCGGAAATGATGTCGCCGAACATATTGCTGGAGACCATCACACCGTAATCCTGCGGATTCTTCACCAGCCACATCGCCTGCGCGTCGATGTTGGTCTCCCACAGCGCGATGCCGGGATAGTCAACGGCGACCTTGCGGGCTTCGCGCACCATCAAGCCGGAGGTCTCGCGGATGACGTTGGGCTTTTCCACCAGCGTCACCGTGGGATAGTCGAACTGTTTGGCATACTCGAAGGCGCGGCGCACGATGCGCTGGCAGCCGCGCCGGGTGAGGATGCGCGCCGAAAGCGCGATGTCCGCCGAATCCACGCCGTTGAAGGCCGACATACGCGGGCTATGCTTCTCCAACGCACTGCGGACTTCCTCCGGCAGCGGGTGAAACTCGACGCCGGAATACAGGTCCTCTGTATTCTCGCGGAAGACCACCAAATCGATGTCGTCACGATAGTTGAGCGGGTTGCCCTTGTACGCCTTGCACGGTCGCAGGTTCGCGTACAAATCGAACATCTGCCGCAGCCTCACGATAGGGCTGCGGTAGACCAGGCCCTTGCCCTGCAATTCGGGGATGAGTTCGGCTTCGGCTTCCTCTTTGGGCTTGGACGTGATCGCCGCAAACAGCGCGCAGGTACACGACTTGAGGATGTCCACCGTGCGCTGCGGCAATGCCTCGCCCTCCGTCCGCCAGAACTCCCACCCAATGTCGGCGGGGATGTATTCCGCATCCAGCGCGAGCTTGTCCAGCACGATCTGGCCCGCATCCATCACATCGTTGCCAATCCCGTCGCCGGGCATCAAAGCGATTTTGTATTTAGCCATTCTGCTCCTCCAGTGTTGTAGTTTACGAGGAGTAAGGAGTAGGGAGTAAGGAGTAAGGGGAAACAAGAGCAGAAAGTCTGCTTACTCCCTACTTCATACTCCCTACTTCATACTCCTTTTAACGCTTGCTGCGTATACGGAATCAAGCCGCCCGCTTCCAGGATTGCCAGCACCTCCGGTGGGAAGGGGGGAAAGGTGTAAGTGGTGTGGGGTGTGATGACGGTCCCGGCGGTGAAGTCGATGGTGATTTCGTCGCCGGATGCGACGCTATCCACGGCATCGCACGTGACGATGGGCAGCGCATAGTTGATCGCGTTGCGGAAGTAGATGCGGGCGAAGCTGCGCGCCACAATCGCCCCCACCCCGATCTCCTTGAGGCACACCACGGCCTGCTCGCGGGAGCTGCCGCAGCCCCAGTTCTTCCCTGCCACGATGATATCGCCGGGTCGCACATTCGTTACAAACGCCGGATCGAGGTCTTCAAGCGCGTGCTGCGCCATCTCTGCCGGATTGGTGAGACTGTACGTGTACTTGCCGGGGAAGATGACGTCGGTGTTGACGTCATCGCCGTATTTCCAGACACGGCTGGTGATTTTAGTCTGCATTCTGATTCTCCTTGTAACGACGCGTCGCTTCCCGTGCATCAGATAACACATCCTGCCATAGCTTGACCACATCAATGCCCAGTCGCGCAGCTTCGATTTCAATCACCTGCGTATCAATCGTTTCGACGCTCAATCCACTCAATGTAAAGGCCAACATAGCGGCGATGTCTGCCGGATGTTTACTTGAACGGCCTTCGGCCCAGGCTTTGAGTTTTCCGATGATAATGTCTGTCGGCTGAGCACACCATGCTTCGAAGCTGTTGCCCTCTTCATCTTGAAAAACCTGCCGCACGCGCCGATCAAAAGCGACGCGATACCCTGGCTCACGGGTCAGCGGAACCAAATCGGCCTTCACGCCTTCCTCTGTATCAATGATATTGAACATGATGCCCATTCGGGTGGAATTACGCATCATTTCGGGATCGGCATAATAGCGCGGAAGGGGAAACCGGTCTGCCAGAGCGTTGAAGTCATCGTCATGCAAATCGACCAGGATGTCCACATCGAAGGTGGCGCGTGTCACGCCAAAAGCTAACCCGGCAAACGCACCGACAATCATGTACGGCGCGGCAATTTCCTCTAACGCCTCTATGATGCGTAGATAAAAGCCAATAGCGCTCATAGTGTTTTCATCCTCAGCGGCGTCAGATAGGCGAGTGTTTTCATATTCAACTCAGAGCACGACAATTCCGGAAAACGACAGTGTAACGTGCCACGCAAGGCCGCCATAGCAAAGGCCTGGGCGCGCATCCCGGCCAAAACCCGCTCTGCTGGCGATAAGCGCGCACTCAATTCGAGTTGTTCCCAATCTATAGATATATCGTACTCTCGCGTCAAGTCTTCTGGCATACTTACACTTCCCGCGGGTCCGCAATCATCCCCGCCAGCGCCGACGCGACCACGGTCGCCGGGCTGGCGAGGTAGGTGAAGGCTTCCTTCGATCCCATGCGGCCCTTGAAGTTGCGATTTGCCGTCGAGACGGTGACCTCGCTGGGCGCCATGCAGCCCTCGTGCGCGCCCAGGCACGGGCCGCAGCCGGGATTGAGCAGCGTCGCGCCTGCCGCCACCAAATCGACGATGACGCCGCGCTCGATGGCCGCCAGCAGGATTTCGCGCGAGGCCGGGAGCACCAATAGTCGCACGCCCGGCGCGATGTGTTTGCCGCGTAGGATGTTCGCCGCTGCCTCCAGGTCCTCCAGACGCCCGTTGGTGCACGTGCCGATGAGCGCCTGGTCGATCTTCGTTCCTACAACCTCCGTGACCGGCGCGACATTATCGACGGTGTGCGGCTTTGCCACCTGCGGCGCGAGGTTGCTCACATCGTACTCAATAACGCGGGCGTAAGCGGCATCTGGGTCACTACGAAATTCGGCGGCCCAACGGCGCAGCGTCTCGGTGTCCCAGAGCGTTCGTCCTGCCAACCACGCCAGCGTCGTTTCGTCGGCTTCGACGACGGCGTTCTTTGCGCCCATCTCGGCGGCCATGTTGCACAACACCATCCGCCCAGCGATGCTCATTGTGCGAATCGCCTCGCCCGCAAACTCCACAGAACAGTAGTCCGCCCCGTCGGCGCGCAGGTTGCCGATGATGTGCAAGATCACGTCTTTGGCGGAGACGCGCGGTGGCAACGCGCCGTGGAGCACAATGCGCAGCGTCTCCGGCACGCGCAGCCAGATCGAACCGGTCGCGGTCACTGCGGCGGCCTCGGTGCGCCCGATGCCCGCTGCGAACGCGCCGAATGCGCCGTGCGTCGGCGTGTGCGAGTCGCTGCCGACGATCACCGCGCCGGGCCAGGCGTGCCCCTTCTCCGGTAAAACCTGGTGGCAGATGCCCTCGCCGATGTCGTAGAACGCTTCGATACCCTGCTCCGCCACAAACGCGCGCGTGGCCTTGTGGCTGATGGCATACGTCTCGTTAGCCGCCGGCGTCACGTGATCGAATACGATGACGTGCATCGCGGGGTTGGCGACTTTGTCCACGCCGATCTCGCGGAATTTGGCGGCAATCGCCGATGTGTTGTCGTGGGTGAGCAGCTTGTCGGGCCGCACCGTCACAATCTGCCCCGGCACGACACTTTCCAGCCCGGCTTTGCGGGCAAGCACTTTTTCGGCAAAGGTATGTCCCATCGTTTTACTCCGGTTCCAAGTTTCGGGTTGAAAGTTGCATGTTGCCGTAGGCAAACAGATCACCCGCCTGGTAAATGTCCATCTGCACCTGTGAGAACGGCTGCGCGGCGAAAGTTTGCACGCCGTTGAGAATCACCGTTCCGGTCTTAAAATCCACGCTGACGATATCACCACTGTGAAAAGCAGCGGCATTTTCGGCCAGACCGGGCAGGCTCACAATCGGCAAACCACTGTTGATCGCGTTACGCTTGTAGATCGCGCCAAAACTCTCCGCGATAATCGCCACGATGCCGAGCGCGCGGAAGCAATCGACCGCCTGCTGCCGCGACGATCCCGCCCCAAAGTTGCGGCCCGCCATCACGATATCGCCGGGCTGCGCGCGTTTGGCGAAATCCTCCCACCCGCGCAGGTTGTCGAGCGCGTACTGCCCCATCTGCGCCACGTCGGTGATGTGCAGATAGCGATTGTGGAAGATCATATCGGTGTCGATGTCGTCGTAGAGCACACCATCAGGCGTGGTGAGCACCCATAGACGCCCTGTTATCTGTGTCGGTTTCATCGTCTACCCCAGTTCGAATCCGTTTTGCTGGTAATAATGTAGCAAGGCGGCTGGCAACTGCTGTCGCACCAGCTCCGCGCGTTCGATGACGCGACGTATCCATCTTGTGCTTGGATCGGTCGCCGAGAGCACCTCGCCGGCCTCCTGTGCCGTGACCCAGCGCGCCGCGTCATGTTCAGAGCTGAGTCGCAGTGCATCCGTATCATCCACGGCACACAGATAGACCACGCCAAGCAGCTCGCTTTCCGCCGTGGGCGCGCCACGGTAGAAGTGCGTCGTCCCCAGGATGCACAGCACGCGTACCGTGACGCCCAATTCCTCACGCACCTCGCGGTGCAGCGCGTCCTCGAAATCCTCACCCTGATCCACGCGCCCGGTCACACATTCCCACACGCCCGGTGCGAAATCCTTGCTCGCCACCCGGCGCAATAGCAAGTAACGCTGTTTTTCCGGGGACCAGATAACGGCTCCGATGCCGCCGTAGAAACGTCCGATTGTCACTATCTTTCCTCTGGCGACGCAATCTCCCCCTTGAGCGCGCTCCACGCCGCCGTGACGGGGCTTGCCAGGTACGTCTCGCCCGCGCCCTGTTTGCCGGGGAAGTTGCGGTTGCTCGTGCTGACCTGGACTTCGCCCTTGCCCGTCATCCCCAAATGACCCGACGCGCAGCCGCCGCAGCCAGGGTTGCTGATGATGAACCCGGCGTCGAACAACGTTTGCAGCACACCCGAGGCGAGCATCTGCGCATAGACTCGGCGTGTCGCGGGAACCACGGTCGCCATCACGTGCGGAGCGACGCGCTTGCCGCGCACGATCTCCGCGACGGTGGCAAAGTCCTCGAAGCGTCCGTTGGTGCAGGAGCCGAGGAAGACGCTGTCGATGCGTCGCCCGGCCACCTCACGCACCGGCTTCACGTTCGTCGGACTCGGCGGGCAGGCGATGAGCGGCGGTAAATCGCCGATGTCGATCTCGACAGTTTCGATGTAGTCTGCGTTGGGGTCAGGGAGTAGGGAGTAAGAAGTAGGAAGTAGGGACGATTCGCCGATTCGCTGATTCGCCGATTCGCTGATTGGAAAGCCGATGATGCCGCCCACTTCTGTGACCTGGCTGGCGAGGGTGATGCGGCCCGCAAGGTCGAGGGCGTCGATGGCGGTGCCGTAGAATTCGATGGCGCGGCCCAACGCGCCGCTGGAGCCGAGGTCGCGCATGACGGCCAACGTCAGGTCGCGGGCGGTGCACGGCGGGCGCAACGTGCCTTTGAGGATCACTTTCATCGTCGGCGGAACCTCAAACCAGGTGCGTCCGGTCTTGAAGGCGAAGGCGATGTCCTGGTCGCCCATCCCCTGCCCGAACGCGCCCACCGCGCCGAGGATGTTGAGATGGCTATCCGTGCCAACGAAGGTGCTACCGGGTTGCACCACTCCCTCTTCGATAGCAACGTGCGAGCCGATGCCCGCGTTCACGTCAAAAATGCGGATTCCCTGCATCCGCGCCCACTCGCGGCACAGTTGTTGGTTGTTAGCGTAAGGGATGTTGCTCGGCGGCACAACCAGATCGAAGGTAAAGAACGTCCTGTCGAGGTCGGCAACCGGCGCATCGCCGTAGTGCTCGCGGTAGTTCTTGACCACGTTCGCGCCGCCGAAATCGCGCGCTGTGCGCACGTCCAGGTTAAGCCAGATGATGTCACCAGGGTTAACCGACGCGCCCGACGCGGTATGCGCCGTGAAGATTTTCTGGATAAGCGTTTGACCTGCCATAACTCTCTTCCTCAATGCGCCGGGGCGAGATACAACAACACGGCAAAATAGTGACACGCGCTGCCGAGCAGCACAAAGAGGTGCCAGACGCCGTGCATGTAGGGGATTTTCTTCAGTGCGTAGAAAATAACGCCGACCGTGTACGCCGCACCGCCCACCGCCAGCCAGACCAGTCCACCTACAGGGATGTTGACCAGCATCGTTTTGATCACCAGCACCCCCAGCCACCCCATCAGGATGTACATCAGGACGGACAGTTTTTGTAGGCGGTTGATGAACAGCGCCTTGAAGCTCACGCCCAAAATCGCCAGGCCCCAGATGACAATGAGGAACGTCCAGCCCCACGCGCTCTGCACGCCGAGCAGCAAGAACGGCGTGTACGTCCCGGCGATGAGCAGGAAGATCGAGGCGTGATCGATGATGCGAAAGACACGCTTAACCTTGGGATTCTGGAAGCTGTGATACAGCGTCGAAGCCACGTACAGCGTCACCAGCGACGCGCCGTAGATGCTGAAGCTCACCACCTGCGTCACGTTGCCGTAGAGGACGGCCAACACCACCAGCACCGTCAGCCCGGCGACGCTCAACGCCGCACCGATCCCGTGGGTGACGCCGTTCATGATTTCCTCGCCCAAAGAGTAGAAACGAGCCAGGGTGCGCTCTTTCAGGTCTTTCAATTGATCCGATGTCATAGTCCCTCGATTACTGTGGAATGTATCCGCAACTCTCACACACATACGGGTGCGAACAGCACCCAACGACGGTGTACGCCGCATCGACCAGCATGTGCGCCTGCCCCTCAACAGCGCCACAAAGCCGGCACTGCCGCCGCCAGCAGTAGACGGCGTCCGCGCCCAGGTCTACCCATTGGTGCTCACATAATGTTGTGTTCTCAGCGGGATTGCGATTCGCTGATTCTTGATTCAAGATTCTTGCCTGGCCCTAGCCGTAAAACCGCGTGGAAGCTGATGAAATCCGCGTGATTGACGATGGTGGCCTCTGTCGTGCGCTTCACCTTGTCGCCCTCTTCGGCGTGGGCGGCGATGATGTGCTGCACTTCGACGGGCAATCCGCAGCGCGCCGCCAATTCCACGCCGGTGAACGGGTGCCGCAGCATCTTCCCCGCTGCCGTCTGGACGAAGACGCCCGGCTCGCGTTCCTCATATTCTACCAGCTTTCCCACATCCCGCAGGATACCACCGGAGATGAGAATGTCCATATTTACCGGCACGCGCTCGCCGTACAACGCGATAATGACCTCGGCGGATTTGATCGCCATTTGCGCCACGGCCCGCGTATGTTCGATGAAGTTCACCGGGCACGGGTTGATGAGCAGCGAGAACGGCATCCGCGCCAGCGCCGCCAACGTCCACCCACCCTCGCGCATCGCCAGTTCCCACGTCTGGATCGTCTTCTCCCGCAAATCCGCGTCACCGATCAAATTAAACTCAGGGATTGTGTTGAGTAATTCTTCGCGCATTCTACCCTCCCGTTACAAATTGAAAGTTGCCTATGTTGACAGAACAACTTTCAACTATAAGCCTCTCTCCTCCGGCCCGTTGTACTCGTGCGCCGTCGGGGAAATTTGCCGCATGGGACGTTGGTTCACGATCTCATCGAAGACATGCGCCGTCAGGCCGACGATGCGCGAAATGGCGAAGAGGCCGTTGCCCATCTCCGGCGGGAAATTCATCTCGCACAGCAGCGCGGCAATCGCGCCGTCCACGTTTAGCGGCAAATCCTTGCCGAGCGTCTCCTTCATCGCCTGCCGGAGCGCGCGCGCCATCGCCACGTAGTCGCCAGCGACGCCCGTTTCCTCGGCAATGGCGAAGAGCCGCGCTGTGCGGGGATCGTCCGTGTGCATCCGGTGCCCATAGCCGGGGACACGCTTCTTCTGCGTGCGGTAGTCCGCCATCAACGCGCGGGCGGTCGTCAGCGCGTCCTCGCCGGAAGCCCGCTGTCGCGCTACCGCTTCGAGCAGCACCTGCATACAGCCCTCAATCGCGCCGCCGTGATGCCGGTTGATCGTCATGATGCCTGCCGCGATGCCCGCCGTGAGCGGCGCGCCGCCGGACGCCACCGTCCGCGCCGCCAACGTCGAGGGCGGTGAGCCTCCATGGTCCACGCTGGAGACGAGGATCGCGTCCATTACGCGCCCCCGCGCCTCCGTGGGCAGCTCGCCCTTGAGCGTCAGATACACGACCTGCGCAAACGACGCGCGCCCCATCAATTCGTCAATCCGGTAGCCGCGCACGGCCACCTTGTTCGGCTCGATCTTCGTAACCGGTTGGGTCCATGTCTGTTCAGTCATCTCCGTCTCCTTTTCAGATAGACGGTAGACGGGTTTCTGAAGTGCAAGCCCTGTCTACTGTCCACCGTGTACCGTCTACAGTTTCGCTAACACCGCCTTCGTTGCCTCCGGCAAATCCATAAATTGCTCCACCACCGTCGCGCCGGCTTCGCGCAGGCGGGCTACCTTGCCTTCGTAGGTGCCGCGTCCGCCTTCGACAATCGCGCCCGCATGCGAGAATCGCGTGCCGCTCTTCGCCGCCTTGCCGCCGATGTAGGCGATCAGCGGCTTGGTGAACGCGCCGGCTTCGATGAGATCAGCCACGCGCTCTTCCTGGCTCGTGCCGATCTCGCCGAACATGACGACGGCTTTCGTGTCGGGATCGCGCTCGAATTCGAGCATCACGTCGGGATGCGGCAGTCCCACCACCGCGTCGCCGCCCACGTGGACAAGCGTGGTCGCGCCAATGCCCGCCCGCGCCAGGTAGTACGCCATCGAAGACGTGATCCCGCCGCTGCGCGAAGCGATGCCCACCGGGCCGGCGCTGAACCACGATTTCGCCGTCGCCGCCCGCCCGCCGATCATGCCGAGCACGCCCTTATCCGGGCTAAGGACGCCGAGGGTGTTCGGTCCGACGAAACGCGCCCCGGCGGATTTGGCGCGTTTGGCAATCGCCAGCACGTCGTAAATCGGCACGCGATCGGGGACGATGACGAGCAGCTTCACGCCCGCGTCCATCGCTTCCAGCGCCGCACTCCTCACCAACGGCGCGGGGATGAACAGCACGCTGATGTCGATCGGCCCGGCTTTTTCCCACGCCTCGGCGACCGTATCGTACACGGAGATGCCTTCGACGGACTCCCCGCCGCGTCCGGGTGTCACACCGGCGACGACGTGCGTGCCGTATTCCACCATCAACTTGGTCCGTGCCGCGCCTTCGCGGCCCGTAATGCCCTGCACTAGAACTCGTTTAGCCTGATCTATGAGAATTGACATCGTATTTCTCCTACACATCCAACCCAGGAATAGGAAGTGAGACTTTTCCGCCGCCCGCGCCGTAGAGCAAACAGTCCACTTCACAGGCTAAACACTCCACACATTGCCCTTTCTTGGCCGCTTCCGGTGTTATGTTTAGCACGGGCAATCCCGCATCATTGAGAGTAAGAATCTTTCGTGCACACGCCTCGATGCAGACCTTACTTTCGCACGTCGCGCAAATAGCGTGGTCGTAGGTGACAGTGCCACCGGTAACAGTCTCGAAAGTGTATGGTTGTGATGCGTGATACGCGATGCGTGATACGGCGCTCGCTTTTTCGCCGATCCGCTGATCCGCTGATTCTTTGATCAATGCATTCAGCCGCCCCGCGCAGAAGTCCGGCGAGTCGTCCTTCTTGTAGCCCTCAACTTTCGCGGGGATACGCCCGTTGAGCGCTTCCAGGATTTCGACGGCCTTGTCTTCGGCGTTCCCGCCCAGGCGGATGACGACAGGGACATCCAAGTGCGCTTCGAGGAATGCCTTGAACAGCCCGCGCGCGGAGTAAAACTGCTCCTGACTGGCGACGCCGGAGCCGGAGCCGAAGTAGCCATCGATTGGCCCGGTGGCGAGGATGATTTTCGCCGCGCGGTAGACTTTGCTGGCAGGCGGATTGCCGCTGGTGTCCACGAAGGTCGCCAGCTTGTAGCCCTGGCGCAGGACGGCGTCCATGCTCATCATCGAGCCGCCGCCGCCCGCGCCGTGAAAGCCCACGTACCCCTGGCCCGCCTCGAAATCCTCCGCCATCTGGATGAAGTAGAACGTGCCGCGATAGTCACCCGCTTCCACATCGTAGGCGATCTTCTCCAGTTTCGTCGGCGGGCGGTCGTACTCGCGGGCGATGGCGATGCCCAAATCCTTGTGACGGAACACGGCATAGTCGTCCACCGTCACCCGGCAGTCGGCGGCGACGAGCTTGCCATCGGCGGTCAGCGCCAGCGGGTTGATCTCGGCGGCGCGCGCCTCGTAGGTGCGCGCCACGTCGTAGAGCTGCACCAGCAACCCGCCCAGGTCACGCTGCAACGTCCCGCCAATGCCCGTCTTGCGGACGAGGTCACGCGCCTGGTAATCCTGCAAGCCGAACTCGATGTCCACGTGCGTCGTGGCGACTTTGTCGGGGTGCTCTCTGGCGATGTCCTCAATGCCCGTGCCGCCGACGCTGGCGAACATCACCAGCGGCGCCTGCGCCCGGTCATCCACGATGACGCCAGCGTAGAATTCGCGGGCGATGTCGATCTGCTCCTCCACCAGCACTTGCTCCACGGTGAAGCCTTTTACTTTGAGGCCGAGGATTGCCCGCGCCGCCTCCGCCACCTCGTCGGGCGTGGCGGCTTTGCGGATACCGCCCACGCTCGCCCGCCCCGTGATCCACGCCTGCGCCTTCACCATCACCGGCTTGCCGATTTCGGCAGCGATGTCGTGCGCCTCTTCCGGCGTCGTCGCGACGCGGCCCTGGGGAACCGTCACCTTGAACTGTTTGAGTAAAGCCTTGCCTTGATACTCGTGCAATCGCGCCATACATACCCTCCCCGTAGAATCGAAATAAAAAATGGGTAAAGCTGCAAGCGGTTCTGTAGCTTACAGTTTACCCATCTACAAAAGGCAAAATCTGGTTGTTGCCATGCTCACAGTTTACGGCAAAACCCGGGCTATTGGCAAGTGACACTTCACATCGAAAGCCTTGCGAAGGTTCATGCGCACTGCAAGTGCATGCATCTTCGCAAGGCTTGAATTCGTTTATTCGTTCCCCAATTCGTTGTCGGCAGTTGCGGCTACTTCCTAAACTCCGCGTTGCGCACATTCAACCCATACCCCACCGAGCCGGTACTGAACTCGCGGGCGGGCGCGGTTTCATCCACGAGGACGTTCTCCGGGTCATCCGCATCGACGATGAGGATGCGCACCTTCTCGACGGCGAGTGCTATCTCCTGCTGCGCTGCCGTCATCTTCTTGCTGCCGACGAGGATGACGTTCACGCCGACGGAGAATTGCGGCTTGGTAGAACCGGATTCGGTATTGCGGATGATAGGCATAGGTACCTCCCTTAAAACAGTCTCAACGGATTGAACGGATTCAACGGAAAAATCTCCGTTACATTCCGTTGAATCCGTTGAGCGTAAATTTCTATAGAACAGGTCAGTCTCAGGCGCGCCGACGTTGGTATTCGCGCCAATACGGCGAGAGCTTGAGCATCGAGCGCCGCGCGAACGGACGCGCCAATGGTACAAAGTATTTGCGCCAGCCCAATAACGCGGCAATCTCGCGCACAATGTCGTCAAAACTGGCGCGCTGGTACTGCAAGAGACGCTGGCTTTCTTCCGTGTCCAGCCAATCGGTGACGTATTCCGCGGTGGTGAAAGCTTCGTCGGGCAAGGCGCCGATCCCCATTGCCGTGAGGAGTTGGCCCAGGTACTCGCGGTACGTCATCTGGCAACGCCCGCCGCCGCCGATGAGCAGAGTCTTCCCCCACACGCCGTCGCAGTGAAGCGCGTTAGCCAGCGCCAGAGCTAAATCGCGCGGGTGAATGACCTCAAAGCGTGTATCCAACCTGATCTCGTACATAATGGGATGCGCTTCGCGCAGCACGATGTGCGGCACGTCGGCGAAGCGGAAAATCGTCCAGGTCAGCGGGGAAGCCTTGACCATCGTCTCGCACGCGATTTTGTGCTCGGTGTAGGGATCGGTGGCGACGACCGGATCGGTCACGCGGCGCGGCGGCGGAAGGTGCCGCGTGTGGCCGAACAGGTCGAAGGTGGAGGCGAGCAGGAACTTGGGCGGCACACTCTGGGCCTGCGCTGCTTCCAGCAGATTGCGCGTCCCATCGACGTTGACCTGCCGCGCCAGTTCCGGCTGCTCGTTGCTAAACGGCGGGATCACAGCCGCCAGGTGGATGACGACGTCGCAGCCGGAGACGGCCTCTTGCACAGCAGCCGCATCGCGCACGTCACCCCACAACACTTCGACGCGGTCGCCAAAACGCGCGGCGACGGCTTCGGTGTGCGCGTTCCGTATGTCGAAACAGCGCACATCATGCCCCTGCTGCAACAATTCTGCAATGGTATACGAACCAATGTGTCCAAATGCGCCAGTCAGCAGTACTTTCATCCTCACCCCTACGTATAAACCGCGAATCTCGCTAATTTACGCGAATCAGGAAATTTGGCGAAGATTCTGCGAATGCAGACATTCGCGCGATTCGCGGTTAAAATCATCGTCTATTTCCCGTTTTCCGTTTCCAATTCACCCAACATCTCGGCGAGCAGATCGAAGCCGCCTTGCCAGAAATCGGGCGAGGTCATATCGAAACCGGCCTCGCTGATGATGTGATTCGGGCTGGCGGAGCCGCCGTAGGCGAGGATGCGCAGGTAGTCCGGCTCGAACGCCTTGCCCAGTTCCTTGTACTTGCGGTAAAGCGCCAGCACGAGCAGGTTGCCGAAGGCGTAGGCGTAGCAGTAGAAGGGCCGATCGTAGATGTGGGGGATCGCCAGCCACTCGTAGCGGAAATCGTCGCTCAGGTCCAGCGCGTCGCCGAACTGCTCGCGCAGGTTGGCGAGGTAGGCCGCGTACAGGTCGTCGGGCTTCGCGCCGTCCACGATCATCTGGTGCGCCTGCTGCTCGAAGATGACGAAGTACCCCTGCCGGACAATCGTGGCGTAGGCGTCGTCGAGCAGCGTGCTGATGAGCGCGCGCCGCACAGCGGGATCGGTTTCCTCCGCCAGCAGCTTGTCGTTGAGCAGCATCTCGCCGAAGACGGACGCCGTCTCCGCCATCGGCAGCGACGAATGGAAAGTGAGTGGCGAATGGTCCGCCGCCATCATCGCGTGAACGGCGTGCCCCAATTCGTGCGCCAGCGTCGAAACATCCTGGATCTTGCCCTGGAAGTTCACCTGCACCCAGGGTGTGAGTGTCGGAAGCGGGCCGTAGCAGAACGCGCCGTCCATCTTGCGCGGGCGGATTTCGCTGTCGAGGTGCTCGACCTCCAGCACGCGCATCGCGTGATCGGCGAGCGTGGACGAAAACGCGCGGTAGGCCGTATCCACCATCCGCACTGCGGCGTCGAAGGGGTAAGTCTTTTCCACCTCGGCGAGCGGCGCGTACAAATCATAGCGGCGCAGGCGCTCGACGCCCAACGCTTTCGCTTTGAAGCGGAAGAACCGTTGAAAGAGCGTCACATTGCGGCGGATGACGTCCAGCAGCGTCTCCACCACTGCGTCGGGGATGTCGTTTTCGAGATTTCGCACACTGATCGGACTGGCGAACGCGCGCAGCTTCAGGTTTTCTGCCTGCCAGTCGCGCACGCGGGCGGCGTAGACGTAGGCCAGCACGTCGGCTTGGGTTTCGTAGACGCGGTACAACTCCTGGTACGCCGCCGCGCGCAGGTCGGGATCGGGGCTGGTGACGTAGAACGACAACTGCCCGCGCGTCAACTCTCTCTCCTCGCCATCCACGGTGAGGTGGAACTTGAAGGCGTTGGTCAGCATATCGTAGAGCGTCTTCACCGCCTGGATGCCGTTGACGTTCTTGATGTTGATGATCTTCTCCTCGGCTTCGGTGAGCGTGTGTGGCTTGAAGAGGCGCAGGTTTTCCAGGTAATAGCGCACGTCGCCGCTGTTCGCCATCAAGCGCGCCGCCGGGCCGTCGTCCAGCGCCTTCCACCACAGTTCGAAGAAGAGCAGGCGATTCTGCAAGTCCGCGCCGAACTGCTGCACGCGTCCGCGAAAAGCCAGCGCGTCCTGGTTGGCGATATCTTCCGAGAACCAGAGATAGGCGTAGGCCATCACCCGCCCGGCGTCGGCGTAAAGCTGCTCGAGGCGGGCAAGGATGCCGCGGAACACGTCCATGGCCATATCCGGCGCGAGCCGGTCGCGCAGCGCCTCGACTTCGCCAAGCCGGATTTCGATGTCCGCAAAAAACTGCTCCATCTCCGGCGTCCCGGCTGGTGCGAGCAGGTCATCCAGCTTCCAACGTTGTGATGTGTATGTCATTGTCTATTCTCCTGGGAAGAAAATGGTCAACGGATTAACCGGATGCAACGGATTAAGAAGAAAAAATCCGTTAAAATCCGTTCAATCCGTTGACAGAATAATGAAACCAACTTATCAACCTGATTTATGCCGCTTTTTAAGTCCGGTCAGGAGCGCGATAAGTGCGAAGAAGATGACGGTCAGGAGCAGGTCGCGGGGCCACAGACTGCGGGCATACTCAGAGCGGTAGCCGATCAGTTTGATGATCCACAAAACGACCTGATACGCTACCGCCAGGCCAAGCACGCCGCCGGCGCTTTTACGCCGCCAGGTGATAATCGCCGCCGCGAGGAACATCAGACCCAACAGCCCGTACACTGCGCCCAACAATGGCAGCGACAGCGACGTCGGGTATTCGACAAGTGCAGGGGCGATGTACACCGACATCCCCGCGCGGATCAGATTTGCCACGCCGAATATTGCCCAGACGATGCAAATAGCCAGCACACGCCATTGTTTCAACACACTGGGATTGTACAGTAGGCCGGGCAAGATGCAAGACGCAAGGAGCAAGAATCCTGCATCCTGCTTCTTGCATCCTTTACAGCTTGCGGGCGATGAAGAAGAGGTATGCCCCCTGTTCTGGCAGCGGCTCCTCGTAGTAGCGGCGCAGGAGCGCAGCGGTGAGCGCCAGATTCCAGCGTTTGGGGACGAGCAGCCAGCGCCCGGTGAGCTTTTTCGCCAGGACGGAGGGTAGTCCCAGCGGATGTCCCCATTCAAGTGCCGTCAGTGCCGCAGGGGAGAAGTAGCTCCACCAACGTTCCACACGCAGCCCAATGCGGGAGAGGCGCTCGGTCCATTCCTCGGGCGTGTTGTAGTAACGATGGCGGGAGATACGGTCGAAGAGGCGGCGGTAGGCTTCGGCGAGACCACGCAGGCGCAACACGTCCAGTGCCCGCGCCACGGAGAGAAACCGCCGGAAGTTCGGACCCGGCACGCAGAAGTAGAACACGCCGCCCGGTTGGAGCACGCGGGCCACCTCGCGCACTACCGGCTCCACGTCGGGGATATGCTCCAGCACGGAGTTGCTGACGATAGTGGCAAAGTGGGCGTCGGGGAAAGGCATCCGCGCACCATCGGCGTGGGTGAGGATGCGGTAAACGTCGCGGATGCGGGCTTCACGCAGAGGGCCTTCCCACGGATCTACTCCCACATCCAGTTCCTGCGCAAAAGCAACCGACGCAAAATGCCCGTCGCCACATCCCAGATCGAGCACCGGCGCGGGCATCGGAAGATCGGCGTAGAAGTCCGCCTCGACCGCGCGCAGTAAGGCACGGAAGGCGGGTAGTTCCTGTAGTTGTTGGTTGAAGGTATCATGTGGCATTGATCTTACCTCTGTTAGCCGTCAGCTTTCAGCAGTCAGCGATCAGCCAGAAGGCTGGAAGCTAATCGCCGATGGTTTCTGTTGTGAACGGACACAAATCATCCCAGGTGTACGTCGGATTGTCGTAACCGAAACTGTTGAGAAAATCCAAGACGTCCTGCGCCTCTGGCGCGCGAATCGCCTCGGCGCAGGCCATAGCCATATCCCCGTGGACGGTATAGTTCTCCCAAAACCGCTGCCCCATCGCACTGACGGCGTATCCGTCAGTACCCGCCTGGAAGTTGTCCAGCAGATGACTGTAATAGCTCTGGGCGTTCGGCATGTTTTCCAACTGAAGTTCCACCAACAGCAATCGCCAGTTGGCGAGCGTCGCGAACCAGTGCTCCTCCTCGTCATGGCTGATAGGTACGGCCCATGCTTTCAACGTTTTACTGTTGCGCACTTGTAGATAGGCATCGATTGCATGCGCATAACGCCCGGAAAACAGCGCCTCGTCCCCGTCGCGAAAGACATGATAGCGGTAGATTGCCGGTCCGGCAATAGTCGCCGTAACGGTGAAGGCATCGCCGGTCCAGGCCAGGGTTGTCGTCACCGGACGCTGCGGGCCGGCATTGACGGAGTTGTTCCCCCCACTGCTGGCGAGGATTTGCCCGTCCTGCAAGGCAAAAGTGGCATCAGGGAACGAGAATGTCCCTGCAACACGCTCCTGAAAGTCCCGATCTTCCCACGACCAGACGTGCAGTGTGTGCCAGCAAGTCTGCGCACTGCACGCGATTTCGGTGAAGACTAGATCTGCTTGGCCGTCCTGGGTCACATCTGCCGTACCGATGAGGTTGAGACCGAACCACGCGCCAGGAGCATAGGTGTAGAGCGAGCGGACTGTTCCATCGCGGCAAGTATAGATTGCCAGCAAACCCTCCGACGGATGCCACTCATCTGCCGGGGCCTGACTCGTCGGGTTGACGAAAGCGACGACAGTATCAGAAATGCCGTCGTTATTGAGATCAGCGCGGGCGAGGGTTTCGCCTGTTGTGACCTTCGCCTGCCAGCCGCCGAACAACGCAGGAAGGCGTTTCGGATCGCCGCCTACGGCCAGGTAAGTGCGCACTGTCTCGGTGTATTCGTCGAAGGTTTCTGGGCGTGCCGGGAACGCTACATTGCACCGCGCCGGACATGGATCGATAAAAGGCGTGGAAAGAGAACGGGGGGCCATCATCAATGGGAGAGCTGTGGGTGTGCCCACCGACGTCCGTTCCGGGATAACGGCGGGCGCGGGGGACGTGAAACGACCGCACCCGAACAGGGTGCTCATCGTCACCAGAATCAATACCCATCGCCGCCACATAGGCTCTAGTATAACCGTCACGCGGCGAACGGCAACTCAAAGTATACATTCCTGGAGTTGTGGTGTAAACTCAAGGTACGTCGAAGAGATTGCCAAGATCACAACACAGAACACCTGTCGGTTGTTTGCGATCTGAAGTCTGAGTTCTCATTTGAGAAGGAGCGGTTGTTCAAGCCGAAGAAGGATTGGCGGATAGGTACCACATGATGCTTTTGCTGCTGGCAGTGTTGGCGCACGGGCGCTCACCGGCGCAGTCGTCATCGCTGCGGTTGCAACTTTCTTTATCTTCTCTATACTTACCTCTATCATAAAGGCTCCGTAACTCTTCCAATCCGGGGTGATGGTCATCGACAAAACCGCGCCAGGATAGGAAATGCTTGCAGGGTCAAATGATGAAAAGCGAATATCGTTGTGTTTTCATACAGTAGCTCGAGAGGGAATTGTGTTTTCACATATTCAGAAGATTGTAACGCCTCCGGTTTTTGAGGATGATGCAGATAAGACCCACATGGCTAACGTGATGCACAAACTAGTGTGCTACACAATTGCCTTCTTAATCATCCTGGAAGTTGTTCTGGCTCTATTTACCTTCCCCGAAAGAACGTTCTTCTTAATCAGCCTTCCAATTCTCATGGTAGTGCTCGGCATCGATTATTGGATCATGCGGCGCGGTCATATGCGGCTGGCCAGCATCATCTTTATTGTTATCTTATGGTTAGCTTTTTCAGTTTTTCTGCCTTTTGCGGGCGGTACGCGAAGCGTTATGGCCGTTTTCTATGTTGCCGGAGCCGCTATCTTCACCGTACTGCTCGGCAAGCGTGCAGCGGTTATACATATCGTGGCGTGTGGGATTGCCGGTCTCGCCATCATTCTCCTGCAGGCCAGTCCCTACGCCCCACCGCTGATATTTCCCATTCATCCTTTGATCGGCTGGACGACCATTATACTCAGCCTTGTACTCACCGTTGGGGCATTGAACATGGTGATTGGGTGGCGAGAAGCCGCATTGGCGACGCTACGGGAGAAGACCGAGGAACTGGACCATTACTTCACCCTCAGTCTGGATCTGCTGTGCATCGCCGATACCGATGGCTACTTCATCCGCCTGAATCCCGAATGGGAGAAGACGCTTGGCTACCCTTTGGCTGAACTGGAGGGCCACCGATTCCTCGATCTCGTTCACCCAGATGATATGGAAAGCACCCTCGCTACCATAGCCCAACTGGATCAACAACATGAAGTGCTAAATTTCGAGAATCGCTATCGCTGTAAAGATGGCAGCTATCGTTGGATCGAGTGGCGCTCATCGCCACGGGGCAAGCTGATCTACGCAACGGCGCGTGATATGACTGTCCGCAAGCAAGCCGAACAGGCGTTAGAGGAAAGCGAAGCGCGCTACAGAAACATCTTCGAAGACAACCATGCCGTGATGATGATCTTCGATAAAGAGGAAGGCCAAATCATTGATGTTAATCCTGCGGCCTGCGCTTATTATGGATGGTCGCGTGACGAGTTTGCAAAAAAGCATATACGCGATATTGATGCTATGACGCCCGAAGAAGTGGTGCAAGAGAATGAGACGGCCATCCGCGAAGGACGTAACTACTTTCTGTTCAAGCACCGTCGCGCCGATGGCGAGATTCGCGATGTGGAAGTATACGGCGGGACAATGCAAATGGGTGGAAAAAGAGTGTACTATGCCATCGTTCACGATGTGACCGAACGTCGGATGGCCGAAGAAGCTCTGCGCCGCTCTGAAACCCTCTATCGTCGGGCCATTGAGGTCATTGGAGCGGTGCCCTATCATCTGGAATACACATCTAACGCCTACACCTTCATAGGGGAAGGAATCCGCCAGCTAACCGGTTACAGATCCAAAGAGATTACGCCCGACCTATGGGAATCACTCGTGCAGAAATCCGTAATGCTGGACAAAGCCAGTGGCCTGGAACGCAACACTGCAATGAAGCTCTCCTATGAAGGTAAACTCGATGTCTGGAAGAGCGACGACTACATCCACACTCGTGATGGACAAATGCGCTGGGTAATGGATGCCGCGGTCGAGATTCCAGATGATAATGGACGGCCACGCTCTTCACTCGGTATCCTGCTTGATATCACCGAACGCAAACAGACCGAAGAAGCCTTGCGCGATATGAACCAACGGCTTGAAGAAACGCTGACCGAACTGCGCGAAACACAGAAACAGATGATGCACCAGGAACACCTGGCGGCAGTGGGACAATTGGCCGCCGGTATCGCCCACGACTTCAACAACATCCTGGCTTCGATTGTCCTCTACACGCATATGTCGCTGCGCAGTACAGAATTACCGGCGATCCTCCGCCAGCGTCTGGAAGTCATCGCCCAGCAATCCGACCGCGCCGCAGACCTGGTCCAGCAAATCCTGGACTTTGGCAGGCAGGCCGTTCTGGAGCGCCAACCGTTGATATTAGATGTCTTCCTGAAAGAAGTAGTCAAACTGCTGCAACGTACCCTGCCTGAAAGCATTCAATTGGACCTGGTCTTTGAACCCGGAGATTGTGTCATCCAGGCCGATCCTACACGTATCCAGCAGATCGTTGTGAACCTGGCGCTCAATGCGCGCGATGCTATGCCAAATGGTGGCAGAATCCATATCTTTCTGGCGAAAATCTCAGGGCAGACCATCCACTGCGTGGATTGCGGGCCGGTCTTCGGGGGCGAATGGGTCGAAATTGCAGTCGCCGATACCGGCAGCGGCATTTCCCCCGAGGCTCTCTCGCACATCTTCGAACCGTTCTTCACCACGCGCGCGCCTTTAGGTCACGGATTGGGACTGGCGCAGGTGTATGGCCTGGTCAATCAACACGAAGGCCATATCGCCGTGGAGACGGAAATCGGGAAGGGGACTACGTTCCGCCTGTACTGGCCCGCGCTCCCGGCAATAGAGTCGCAACCTCTGCCCCATGCCGCGACAAAGATTGTCGAGGGACAAGGAGAAAACATCCTGGTCGTCGAAGACGACGACCTTGTGCGCGCTGCGCTGGTGAATGTGTTGGAGTCGTTAGGCTACCAAGCCATCGAGGCTGCCAATGGTCAAGAGGCATTAGCCCTCTACGAAGTCCACGCCGGCGAGATCGCCCTGGTACTCAGCGATTGGGTTATGCCCACGATGGGCGGTCTGGAACTGGTCAAGGCCCTACAAGCACGCAATCCCACACTCAAAGTGTTGATGCTAACCGGGCATCCTTTGAGCCAGGAAACCCGTGAGACCGTTCCCCCCAACGTCGTCGGCTGGGCGTTCAAACCGCCCAATCTTGAACAACTCGCCCACGATCTAAACAAAGCCTTAGCTGAAGGGAAAAGCGTTCGCAATGCAGATACCACCGTACTTTCTTCATAAGGCCGCACGCCAATTTGGCGATGCCGGCCCTGGATGGATTCAACAGTTGCCCGAGTTCCTGGCACGCTGTGAGGCGCAGTGGAAGTTGACCGACTGCGTACCCGCGGACAAACTGTCGATCAACCTGGTGTGCTATGCGCACTCCGCACTGTATGGCGACGTCGTGCTCAAAATCGAAGGCCCGCACCCCGAACGTTTCACGGAGATGACGGCGCTGCGCCTCTATGCGGGCCGCCAAGCGTGTACGTGTTTGGCCATTGACGAGAAAATTGCCGCTATTCTCTTGGAACGCGTTATCCCCGGATACGATTTGCGCAAGCTACCCAACAAACAGGAGCAACTGGAGATCGGCGCGGAAGTGATCGCCACATTGCCCATTCCGCTGCAAGAACGTCACAGCCTGCCCTACTACAGGGATTGGATCACCCAGGCCATAGCCAACACGCACGCGCACTACCAGCCAAGCGCCCAGATGATCCGCGTTATGGCTGCCACCGCAGAGCTGTTCGACCAGATCTGTCCCGGCGACGAACCCCTTTACCTGCTCCATGGCGACCTGCACCACGAGAACATGCTGCGCCATCAAGATGGGACGTGGAAAGTCATTGATCCCCAGGGTGTGATCGGTGCACCGTTTCTGGAATCGGCGCGCTTTATCCAGAACCACGTGATCGACCAGGACGACGTGTTCCACTGGGATATGCTTGACGACACGGTCGCTTATTTCGCGGCGCGGTTGGGCGAGAGTAAATACAACATCGCCAGCGCCTTTTTTATTTTGCACGTTTTGAGCACCTGTTGGGGCTACGAGATGAACTATGAAGAGGATTGTCTTGCCCGGCTGATCGACGAGTGCGAGGGTTTGTTTGGATACGTGAAGGCTATCTGACTTTGTGTAGATTCATGGTTCCATTATAGTGAGGAACTTTCTATGACGACATCACGTGAACGTGTTTTGCAAGCCTTGAATTTTCAGACGCCCGACCGGATACCCAAAGACCTGGGCGGGATGCGATCCACGTCCATCAGCGCCTTTGCGTATCCCAAACTGGTGGCGGCACTGGACCTGCCGACGCGCCTGCCCCGCGTCGAAGATACCGGGCAGATGCTGGCCTTGCCCGACCTGGACGTGCTCGACGCGTTGGGCATCGACGTAATCGCCATCCTCGACGGCGCGACCAACGCCTTCGAGCAGCCGGCGCTGTGGCATGACTACGACTTCAACGGACGGCTTCCGGCGCTCGTACGCTATCCGGAGAGCTTCCACACATTGCCGGATGGGACGATTCGGCAAGGACGAAATCAGCATATGCCGTCGTCGTCCTACGTCTTCGACGAGGAGCACGGCGGGCAGCCGCTCGACCTTTCCGCCGACCTGCCGAAACTCGATCTGAAGCAACTCCGCCAATCTATGCAATCCGGCGTTATTCAAGATGAACGCGTCGCATCTATCCGTGGTTTGTGCCGCCGCGTGCGCGACTCCAGCGACCGGGCCGTGTTCTTCAACGATGGCGCGTTGCAGGCAAATATCGGCATCGGCGCGCACAGCGGGCTGGCGATCTTTCCGATGCTCTGCCTCACCGAGCCGGACTACGTGACCGAGCTGCACGAGATCGTCACCGAGTACGCCGTGGCGAATGTCCGCGCGCTGCTGCCTGAAATTCACCAGGACATCGACATCATCATGCTCACCGCCGACGACTGGGGCACGCAGCGTAACCTTATCGCCTCGCCCAAAGTCTACCGCGAGCTGTTCCTGCCATACTATCGTTGTATCACCGACGAGTGCCACCGCATCGCCCCGCAGGTCAAACTGTTCATCCACTCCTGCGGCGCGATCTACGACCTGATTGATCTGGTGATCGAGAGCGGGTTCGACGTCCTCAATCCCGCGCAATGGTGCGCAGGGAAGCACTCGTACCGCGAGTGGAAAGATAAAGCACGGGGTAGGATCGCGCTGTGGGGCGGCGGTGTCAACTCGCAGGTCACACTGCCGCTCGGCTCCGTAGACGACGTGCGCCGCGAGGTCGCCGAAGTGACCGATTACCTGAATCAAGACGGCGGCTACGTCTTCTGCAACATCCACAACATCCTCGCCGAAATCGCGCCGGAGAAGGTAATCGCGATGTATAAAGCATCATGATTCGCGTGTGGGTAGGTTCTATTCCCAGAAGTAGACTGAGCTAAATGTCTATGACGACGCTGCAAGAGTTGAAATCCGATTTATCCCATACCGATCCCCAGGTGCGCCGTAATGCGGCGTTCGCGTTGGGCGATCTGGGCGACTCACGC
The DNA here is from genome assembly GCA_036845725.1 of Chloroflexota bacterium. Classification (GTDB taxonomy): domain Bacteria; phylum Chloroflexota; class Anaerolineae; order B4-G1; family SLSP01; genus DSWT01. The sequence continues at coordinate 21,358 of DAIUDK010000016.1, read as the reverse complement.
GCTGTACGCCCCCTGACCAAGGCCTATTATGCGCACGAAATGCGGGGCGATTATGTGCTGTATGACGAGCCAGATGACGTGCGATTGGCCATCGCCATGGCGCTTTTCTGTTTGGGAGAAACTGAAGAGTTGGCCGATGTGTTTTCTTCAGAGAGTGGTCACCTGCGGGCCTCAATGGTAAAGGCGATGAGACAACTCGACGTTGAGCGCGTCGTCAAGGTTCTGGTCGCCGCGCTCTCGGTGAGGAAGCATGCCCTCTCGTATTGGGCGACGCGTGCGTTGGGAGATTTGAGGGATCGTAGAGCGCTCGAACCCTTGATCGAGGTGTTGCAGCAGCGTAGGCTCGAGGAACGCATTGCCGCTGCGGATTCCTTGGGCGACCTGGGGGATGAACGAGCGATACCGGCGCTCGAACAAGCGCGTGAAAAGGATAGAGAGGAAAAGAACTGGATGGGTAGAACGGTGAGCCAGGCCGCGACACTGGCTATTGATGAGATATGGCGGAGTAAAGGTCTGGCGCCTCGTTACGCTGCTCGAGATAGTCGCCATGTCGAGTGGGTGGGGGGTAGAATCCAGTATGAAGCCGAACTGTTTGTGGCGGAGATGCGAGCGAAGCAGGGTGTTACCTTGACCCATGATGAGAATTCGGTCGCCTGGTTGGAGGAGTACATCACTACGCTCCAACCCGATATATCCCCGGAAGAAAGAGAGACCGTGGTAAGGGATTTCGGTACATTCTTCGGTGAGTGCATTCGACATTGCTATCGTGGCAAGTGGGAGCCTCGCGATGGACGATGGGCAATCGTTTTTGATAACCAGAACGCGGTGTACCCGTTCACGCAGGTGAGTCAGTTTCTGGATGATCGCACAGATTCCATTTTGAGTATGTTTCGATTGATCCCAAACTGGTTGGCGCAACAGAAGATTGATGGCAGCTGATTTTCCAACAACATCTTGTAATATGCCTCAATCTATGATACGATGAGTCCATAGACTTCACCCCCCAACCCTGATACGATGAGTTCATAGACTTCACCCCCCAACCCTGATACGAACGTTCATCTGATCCCCTAACAGTGCCCTGGCAGTGTTTATGCCCAGGGCTTTCGGCATTGTGGTTTACCGGAAAGGAGCAGAGAAAATGCATACCAAACAGCGGATTGTTCTGGCAGTGATCCTGACAACATCTGTCCTGTTGATGATCCCCGTCGTTCGAGCTGATCTACCGGCGCAGGAACCTGGCCCCCAGGATTTCACGATGGCGCAAGCTGGAGTAGGCACAGGCGCTTCGACTGCACTCAGCACAAGCTTCACCTACCAGGGACAGCTCGACAGCAGCGGAGGGCCGGTCAATGGCGACTGTGATATGGCCTTTCGCCTCTACGACGAGGAGAGCGGCGGTAACCAGGTGGGCAGCGCGATCACGACCACCGTGCCGGTCAGCGCTGGCCTGTTCACCGTGAACCTCGACTTCGGCGACGTCTTTACCGGCGGCGGGCGCTGGTTGGCGCCGGTCGTGCGCTGCCCGGCCGGAGTTGGCGACTATGACACCCTCTCCCCACGCCAGCCCCTCTCTCCCGTCCCCTATGCCATGCACGCCACCACGGTGAAACAGTTGGTGCACGATTTTGTCGTGGCCGGTGGAGAGAGCGTCTCCGCCGGGGACGTGGTCTGGTTTCTGAACGGCCAAGTTGGCAGCTCACGTTACGGATGGGGGCCGGCGTCGACCTTCAATTTAGCCAGTACTTCCGATATCGCCGTCAGTGTCCTGTCCGCCACCGACTTTGTGATCGCCTACCAGGACGAGGGCAATTCCAACTATGGCACAGCGATCATCGGCACGGTCAGCGGGGGAAGTGTGAGCTGGGGGGCAGAGTCGGTCTTCAATGAAGCCAGTACCAGTTACATCGCCATCAGCGCCCTATCTGCCAACGACTTTGTGGTCGCCTACCGGGACGCGGGCAATTCATACTACGGCACGGTAAGGGTGGGCACGGTCGACAGCGAGAACACCCTGAGTTGGGGATGGGAGCGGGACTTCAATGCGGCCAGTACCTACAACATCGCCGTCAGCCGGCTGTCTGCCACCGACTTTGTGTTCGCTTACCGGGACGCGGGCAATTCCGACTACGGTACGGCGAGGGTGGGCAGGATCGACGAAGTGGGAAATGTACGCTTGGGCGAAGAGTCGGTCTTCAAGCAAATCTCTACCTATCCCATCGTCGTCAGCGCCTTGTCTGCCACCAGAATCGTGGTCGCTTACCTGGAGGAGGGCTACGGTTCGATGAGGTTGGGCACGGTCAGCGAAGACATCCTGAACTGGGGGTCAGAAGGTCTCTTCAATCTGGCCGATACCTCCGATATCGCCATCAGCGCTTTGTCCGCCACCGACTTTGTAATCGCTTTCCGGGACGTGGGCAATTCCGGCTATGGCACAGCGAAGATGTGTAGAGCCAACGACTACGGGGTCTACATGGTTTGCGGGGAAGAATCGGTCTTCAATGCGGCCAGTACCTACGATATCGCTGTCAGCGCCCTGTCCGCTACCGACTTTGTCGTCGCCTACCGGGACGCGGGCAATTCCAGCTATGGCACAGCCATCGTGGGCACGGCCAGCAAGAGAGCTTTGAGCTGGGGGCCGGAGTTGGTCTTCAATACAGCCAGTACGCCCGGTACTGCCGTCGGCGCCCTGTCTGCCATCGACTTTGTGGTCGCTTACCGGCACGGGGGCTTTTACAACTTTGGCTCGGCAAGGGTGGGCAGCAGGAGGCAATGGATAGGCACGGCCAAGAGCGCTGCCGGCAGCGGCGAAACGGTCACCGTGATCCTCAGCGGGATCTCGGATGTGCACAGCGGCCTGGTGCCGGGGAAGACGTACTACCTGCAAGTGGATGGGTCGTTGGGCGTCACACCCACAGACTACCGCGTCGGGCTGGCCATCTCGGAGAGCGAGCTGCTCCTGGATCAGATGTGGTAAAGGAGCGGGCCATGAAACAGCGATTGTTGATCGCGATGACCATCGCCGCCGTCGGGGCGTTGCTCCTGGGTATCGTCACGTTCGGACAGGGCGCGGACACCCCCATCTGGCACACCGTGGACGGCGGTGGGGGCGCCAGCCAGGGCGACACGTTCACAGTGCGCGGCACAATCGGCCAACCCGATGCTGGGGTATTGAGGGGAGGCAGCTACACGCTTTCCGGCGGCTTCTGGGGCGGAGCCGGGCCGGTCGAGTACACCATTCACCTTCCGCTCGTCTTGAGGAACTAGCCGTAGTGTAGACGCAGTGCACTCAGCCGACTCCCTCCGCGCGCGGCAGCAGCCCTCCGGTGACTAGCCGATCGGGCCGCTCACTGCACGCCGGTATCCTGTCTCTTGCCTGTTCTTCCTTACTACCGCCTAAGATCAATACCGCCGCATCACCAGTGGCATATACACCTTGTACAACCGGTCCACAATGCGGACGCTCACCGGCAGCGTAAACGGGCTTTGCGGGACTTGCATTGTCGATGCAGTCACAGTGAGCGTGCCGGTATACAACCCTACCGGCAGCCCGCGCGGGTCGACGAAGACCTTGAACGTTTCGAGGCCGGCTTGAGGTCAGTCCATAAATCGTCACAACGTCCCGGCGCACTTTGCTCTGATCGTACCCAACGCCTGAACTTCCCCCTATCTGCCGTCTCCCCCTGGAACTCCTGCCTTCGATTGTACGTCTTAAAGGCAGATACAGTCACTCAATAGGAGGAAAATGATGTTCGACCGTATAAAACCTGGAATCGTGACCGTTGTACTGGTCAGTGTGTTGCTTTCGGCGTGTGGAGCGCCCGCGACACCCGCTGTGACGCCGCCGTCAGAAACGCCCGCACCCATAGCCACGGCAACGCCCAAACCCGCCGGTTCCGGCGGCGCGCACCTTTCGCTGGTTCAGTCGGAATTGCCGCGCGAGACCGCGCCCCAAGTCACAGACGCGGCACAGGAAGCGTTGGCCACCGGGAACCGCGCCTTTGCCCTCGACCTGTACCGGGCGCTGCACGGGCAGAAGGGCAATCTCTTCTACTCACCCCACAGCATCTCTACCGCGCTGGCGATGGCGTATGCCGGCGCCACCGGTGAGACGCAGCACCAGATGGCCGAGACGCTGCACTTCGCCTTGTCGCCCGAGGACCTGCACGCCGCCTTCAACGCGCTCAATCTGGACCTGATGTCACCGGAGACCGCGGCGGCCTTTCGCTTGAACGTTGCCAACGCGCTGTGGGCGCAAGAGGGTTACGAGTTTTTGCCGAGTTACCTCGACATGCTGTCCGTCCACTACGGCGCGGGGATGCGGCTGGCCGATTTCACGCAAGACACGCTCCGCGAGGAGGCCCGCGAGGCGATCAACGCCTGGGTCAGCGAGCAGACCGAGCAGAAGATTGAGAAACTGTTGCAAGAAGGCGACCTCACGCCGGATGCACGGCTGGTGTTGCTCAACGCGATCTACTTCAAGGCCGACTGGAACGTTCCCTTTCACGGCGATATGCAAGGCGATTTCACGCGGCTCGACGGATCGCAGATCAGCGTACCGGCAATGTCCCGCCGGACGCGCACCCCCTATTTTGCCGGTGACGGCTTTGAGGCGCTCGCGCTGGATTACAAAGGCGACCGCGCGCGGATGGTGGTGCTCGTACCCGATGCCGGGACATTCGAGAAGTTCGAGGTATCGCTTAACGCAGCACGGCTGGCGGAGATAATGTCCAGGTTGGAAGCCGTCGATTTGCAGTTGACGATGCCAAAATTCGAGTTCAAGGCGCGCTTCGCGCTGCGGGACGCGCTCGTCAGCTTAGGAATGGAAGATGCCTTCGAGGCCGGAATTGCCGACTTCTCCGGGATGGACGGCACGCGCGATCTCTACATCCAATCGGTCATCCACGAAGCCTACGTCGCCGTGGATGAAGAAGGCACCGAGGCCGCGGCAGCTACGGGGGTCGTCGTGGGCATCGTATCGATGCCGATGAATATGATCACCATAGATCGCCCCTTCATCTTCCTGATTCACGACGTGGAGACGGACACACTGCTCTTTGTGGGTCGGGTGCTCGATCCCACCGCATAAGCGCGATTGTAACTTTACCGCCCTGTAGTATGATGAACCTGGCGCGCGACACGCGCCAGGTTTCGCTTGCGGAGGATTTACCCAGCACTGCCGCACTAACAAAAACATCGAACAGGAGTCAACTATGGAACAATCCGCCTCACCCCTCATCCGCCTGACTCGCGCGCAAATCAAGCCGGCCGCGCGCGTCCTGGCGCGCGCCTTTGCCGATGAACCGCTCTGGCAGTACTTCATCCCCGATGCCGAGCGCCGCCACCGGAAAATCTTCTACGTCTTCCGCCTGATGGTTTCCTACGGCGTGCGCTACGGCGAAGGCTACGCCACCTCGCCAAACCTGGAAGGCGTTATCATCTGGCTGCCTTCGGAACGGGCCAAGATGCCGCTCTGGGATCAGATTTTGTGCGGTGCGATTCCGGCGTTTCTCAACCTGGGGATGAAGACCACGGCGCACATCAGTGGGACCGATGCCTACATCGAGGACGTCCACGCGCGCAACGCCCCTTTCCCGCACCAGTACCTCTCGGTCATCGGCGTGGAACCGGTGTTCCAGGGCCGGGGTTACGCCAGCGCGCTGCTTCGCCCGATGTTCGCCCGGCTGGATGCCGAAGGGCGGCCTTGCTACCTGGAAACACACACCAAACCAAACAAGCAAATCTACACGCACTACGGCTTCGAAGCGCGCGAAGAAGGGAGCTTTCCCAACAGCGATACACGCTACACGGCTATGGTGCGGAAACCACAGACGGTTCGACAATAATCATCAGGAGGAAAACTATGAAACCCGCTTTGTTAGTCATCGATGTTCAAAAAGCCTTTTTCGGCCTCAATCCAGTGATGACCCAATCGCTCAACGACGCGATTGAGTACATCAACCCCACCATCAAGCTGTTCCGGAAGAAACAACTGCCCGTGATCTGCATCCAACACATAGATGAGAATGACGACCTGGTTCCAGGTCAGGAAAAATTCGAGGTGCCGGATTCGTTGCACATCCTGCCGTCGGACGTCCACATTCACAAAATTTACGGCAATGCCTTCAACAAGACACCGCTGACCGAGACGCTGCGGGATCTTGGTGTAGATACCGTCATCATCACCGGCTTCTGCGCGGAGTACTGCATCACGTCCACGTACCGGGGCGCGATGGATGTGGATTTGACGCCCGTGATCCTACGCAGCGCGATTGCCAGCGACTCGTTGGAAAACATCAAGTTTGTCGAGGACATCCACGATTCGGTAACTTTTGGCGCGTTGAAGAAGTTCCTGGAATAACGAGAGCGATCCACAGATGGAACACCCCGACCGCACTCAGCTGTTCGATACCTGGGCGCAGCATTACGATGCCTCCCTGGCTTCGATCGATGGCGATTTCCCCTTTGACGGCTACGAGCGCATCTTGGATGAAGTGGTAACGCTGGCTGGCGTCGGGCCAGGGATGCGGATTCTCGACCTTGGGATCGGCACGGGCAATCTGGCGCAGCGCTTTGTGCAACAGGATTGCGAAATATGGGGTGTGGATTTCTCCGCCGAGATGTTGGCGAAGGCGCGGGTGAAGCTGCCGCAGGTTCACCTGGTGCAGGCGAATCTGTTGGTCGACTGGCCCGATGACATCCACCCACCCTTTGAGCGGATCGTCTCCGCCTACGTCCTGCACGAGTTCACCCTCGAGGCCAAAATCGACGTGTTGCGCCGGGCCACGCATTACCTTGCGCTAGGCGGTGTCATCCTCGTCGCCGACATCGCCTTTCCGAGCGTCGCCATCCGCGAGGCCGCGATGCAACAGGTCTATGGCGATCTGTGGGATGAGGATGAGTACTACTGGGCTGCCGACGAATCCATCGCCGCGTGCGAACAGGCCGGGCTGCGCGCCACGTACCAGCAGATGTCACGTTGCGGTGGCATTTTCATGTTCACACTGTAGGAGAAAACTATGCAATCAGATCGCAAACACTGGAACGAACAGCAGAAAGTATTCCACACCACCCTCTTAAGTTTCAAGCAGCATGACCAGGCCATGGCGTTGTTCGTGCAGCAACACGCCGCACTCCATTCGGCGAAGCTGACGTCCGGCATCCCCTGGTCCTTCGAGGATGAGGTGCTGGACGATATGACCGAGGCGCACATTCGCCGCATCCCGCAAAACTGTGACTACTCCGTGGCGTGGCACATCTGGCATTTAGCTCGCATCGAAGACATCACGATGAACCTGCTGCTCGCCGGAAAGCCGCAGCTTTTCACGCGCGAGGATTGGCAGGCGCGGCTCAACGTGCCGGTGGTGGATACAGGCAATGCGATGACCCAAGACGAGGTCGCCGCCCTCAGCGCGGCGCTGAACCTTGCCGCCCTGCGCGAATACCGCCTCGCCGTCGGGCGCGAGACGCGCGCCAACGTCACCGGGCTGGCGCCGGAGATGTTCAGGCAGAAGGTGGACCCCGCCCGCCTGCAACAAGTCATGGATCAAGGCGCAGTAGTCGAAGCCGCGCGCGGCATCGTCGAGTACTGGGGCCGTCGCACCCTTGCCGAACTATTGCTGATGCCCCCCACGCGCCACAACCTCGTTCACCTGAACATGGCGCTACGGTTGAAACAGAGGCGTCAATGAACACGCAGCCCTTGCTTGATGCATTCTGGCAGAGCTATCTGGCTTCACTGCCGTCCGGTGCCGCGCCCCCTACAACATATACGGCTTGGGGCTTCGGTCACACCGCCGAGGTTGCCGACGCGTTGGGCGATCTCGTATTGCGTGGTATCAAAACCGCCACCTGCTCCCTGATGTGGATGTACGAGGCGGAACAAGAACCGCTTCCCCAGGTCGGTGATCTCAGCATCATCCTGGACGGAGCCGGCACACCGCTTTGTATCATCGAGACAACCGAATTGCAGATGCGCACGTACCAGGACGTAGATGCACAATTCGCTTACGATGAAGGTGAAGGCGACCGTTCCCTCGCTTACTGGCGCGATGTGCACTGGCGCTACTTCGCCGAAGAGTGCGCGTCTATCGGGCGTGAAGTCAGCCTGGATATGCCGCTGCTTTGCGAGCGGTTCAAGGTCGTTTTCAAACCCTGACTGACCCAAGTGAGTCCAGCGATGGCAAAATTCCTCAAGCATCTACTTTTCCTGCTTTACGGTTGCCTGGCATTCCTGGGATTGGCCATCTCGCTGTGGTTACTGGTTTATGCCACGACGGCCTGGGGGCGTTGGGTAGCCTGTGGCGGTCTCGCATTGATCAGCCTGCCGGGCACGCTTTCCCTCCGCCGCACACAACACCACAGGCGTCCGCTGTGGGGATGGATCAGCGGTGGTCTAGTGCTGGCGGCAATCAGCACCCTGACCGGCGTTTTGCTCGCCACCCCTTCCGGCGACGCCGGCCTCGGCTCGCCGGTAAGCCAGCGCTTCACGACCGACGCCCGGTTTCCGCGTTACACCATCAGCAACATCGTGCCTGAAGCCGAACAAATCAACCTGGGCTTCGTGGTCATACCCTATTTCGACGCAATTTTCACCCACGAACAGGCCAGGCGCGTCAGAGGATTCACGCTCGATTTGTACCGGGAAATGGAACAGAATCCTGATTTCCGCGCGCTCGGTTCGGCAATGGGATGGGCCTATGCCGATCTGTTCGGGCAACCCTACGACGCCGGGCACTACTACCTCTACATCCCCCGCAACCGGCCTGCCACCCCATTACCGGCCATCGTTTTCCTGCACGGGAGCATGGGGAATTTCAAAACGTACACGTGGGTGTGGTCGAGTCTGGCGGAGGAACTGGGCTACGTTATCATCGCGCCAAGTTTTGGCTTTGGCAACTGGCGGGAACTAGGCGGTGTGGATGCGGTGGTCAAGGCGTTGGCAGATGCGCAGACTGTCGTCGAACTGGACAAGACCCGGCTTTATCTAGCCGGTCTCTCGAACGGCGGCCTGGGCGTCTCGCTGCTGGCGGATGCCGCGCCCGAACACTTTCGCGGCCTAATTTTTATCTCACCGGTGATGGCGACCGAAGTTATCGACCGGGCCACGTTTCAGTCTGCCTGGGCGGGACGCCCGGTGTTGATCGTCACCGGCCAGGCCGACGAGCGCGTCCCGGTGGCGTATGTGACCGAACACGCCAAACGCCTGGAACGCGGTGGCGTGACGGTGAAGTCCATCGTCTATCCCGAAGAGGATCATTTCCTGTTCTTCGCGCAGCGGGAGCGCGTCATAGCGAATGTTTCGCAGTGGTTGCGTGCGGAAGATTAACGAAATCGCCGGGCATAACTTCGCCCGGCGATTCTGCCAGAGTTTGCGCTGTCAAGCAGCAGGTGACGCTTCCGTTCCAGCGTCCATTACCCGCCAGTAGATGCTGTTCTCCCGTTCCAGCAGACCGGCGTCCACGAGACCGCGCCGCAATGTCGCCACGTCATCGCTGAACTCGACGAGCACCTGGTTGACCTCGCGTTCGGTATACCTGCGCCCCGGCTCGAACTCCTCGGCCAACCGCTCCAAGATGATCAGGAACTTCTTGAGCTGTGCCGGAATCGCCTTGACACGCCCAAACTTGAAGAACGTCCGTAGCACTTTCTGGCGATAGGCGTCCTCCTTCACCTGCGCCGTAACGCCTGTCTGCGGCATGAACACCACATCGCGCAGCGGCTTGTCCAACACCGCGCCCGCCAGAGAATAGACCTGGTAGTATTGATCCTTCTCCGAGCGCAGCAGCCCCACATCGGACAGTTTGCTCAGGTGATGCGAGACCGTCGCCGGGTTGAGCGTGAGGATCGTCGCCAGTTCCTCACCATGCCGGGGCTTTATCCTGATCAGATTCATGATCAGCAGCCGCACCGGATGTCCAAGTGCCTTGAAAAGCTCCGCCCGCGCTTCGAGATTTTGTTCTGGGGTTAAAGTCTCATTCATCCCACGCCTTCCTTCCCGTAATCCGCACATAGTTCATCGCAAAGATGTGCCGCGCGTGCTTCAACGTATCTCGCTTGATCTGCACGCGGATTCTGGCATCCTGATCGTGCAGCGCGTTCGCCACTCGATCTCCTGGCGCGCGTAGTCGATGATGTCATCCGTAATCCGTCCGAACGCCCACGCCAGCTTGTCGATGTCGGGCATATCAGACGCGAGAATGGCATCGAACTCGTCCTGGAAACTCTGTGCCTGCATTCTGTTATCCATTCTACAACCTCCTTGTTTGTCGCTCACAGCCAACCTTACAGCGAGTGAATATCTTTCAATTAAATTCTGTAAATCTGATTAGATATATATCTAATCATATAATACCACGTAATTCGATAATTGTCAACGAGTTTTCGCGGATGTGACCTAAAGGCCGGGAAGATAGGGGATTGCCGCATCTTGAAAAACTCCCCCTTTGGTGTACCCTATACCTATCCGGCTAACGACGATCAGACTTACGGAGGGTTACAATGCCAAAATTCGCACAAGCGCGGGCGCTGCTGCGCGACTTCAAAGGCGATCGCTATCTTTTTGGAACAGGCGTGCTTGCGCGCGTCGGCGCAATTGCGGCGGCGTGGGGACAGCGCGCGGTGTTAGTCCGCAGCACGTTCCCCGGCAGCGACGCCTTCGTGCAGACCATCCGCGAGGCGTTGGCCCAATCCGGCGTGACGCTGGCGGGTGAAATCCCAGGCGCTGCGCCCAACGCGCCCCGCGAGGACTTGTTCCGCATCGCCGACGCGTTCAGGGCGCTCAATCCCGACGTCATCGTCAGCTTTGGCGGCGGCAGTCCCACCGATGCAACGAAAGCCGCCGAGGTCTTGCGGACGCTCGGCGCCGAGATCGACGACTACTTCGGCACAGGGTTGGTGACGGCGGCGCTCCAATCCAGCGGCAAGACGCTCACGCCGCACGTCGCCATCCAGACGGCGGCCAGTTCCGCCGCCCACCTCACCAAATACGCCAACATCACCGATACAGCGACCGGCCAGAAAAAGCTCATCGTGGATGACGAGATCGTCCCCGCTGCCCCTGTTTTCGACTATACCGTGACCTACGGCGCGCCCCCTACCCTTACCATCGACGGCGCGCTGGACGGCATCTCCCACGCGCTGGAAGTGCTATACGGCGCGGTCGGCAAGCCCACCTATGCGCAGATCGAAGCCGTCGCCGAGGCGGCCATCGGGCTGGTGGTGAATTATCTGCCGCGCGCGCTGGAACATCCGCACGACGTCGAGGCCCGCGAGGCGCTCTGTCTGGCGACCGACCTGGGCGGCTACGCCATCATGCTCGGCGGGACGAATGGCGGGCACCTCACCAGCTTCTCGCTGGTGGACGTGCTCAGCCACGGGCGCGCCTGCGCTCTGATGAATCCCTACTACACCGTCTTCTTCGCCCCGGCCATCGAAGCGCCGCTGCGGACGTTGGCCCGTATCTACGCGGACGCCGGCCTGATCACCGGCGACGTGAGCCGCCTCCACGGGCGCGATTTGGGCGTCGCCGTGGCCGAAGCGATGTTCGCCTTTGCCCGGCGCATCGGCTTCCCCACCCGGCTGGACGAAATCCCCGGCTTCACCCCAGCGCACATCGAGCGGGCGCTCATCGCCGCCAAAGACCCGCAGCTCAAGATGAAGTTGCAGAACATGCCCGTGCCGCTCACGGCGGATAGAGTGGATGACTATATGGGGCCAATACTGGCAGCCGCCGTCAATGGCGATCTGACACACATCAAGAACGTGTGAAACACAAAAACACGGCCCCGCTATAACGGCAGGGCCGCGCTACGTTCATATCATGCTTGCGGCGGATCATAATCCGCCGCTGGATTGTGATCCAGCGGAAGCAACTAAACAGCAAAAGTCTGTTATCCGCCTATCTGTATAACGACCGCCGCCGCCGCCAACCCGTCGGCCTGAGCGCGCAGACAGATTTCGCCCGGTTCACCGGATGCTTTCACCACCGCGAGACAGCGCCCGCGATAGGCGCGACGCTGATTGCCCTGGTAGGCTTCCTCGCTGGCGGGATTGCCGTTGCCCACAGCGGCTAACGTCCCCACCCCCATCACCGTGAAGAAGATCGGGGGATCGGCGTGCGGGCACATTCGCCCCTCCGCGTCCACCACCTCGACCGTGACGAAGCTGAGATCGCCGTTTTCCGCCTTGAGCCAATCGCGGTCGGGCGTCAGCCGGATACCGGTTGGCGCGCCGACGGTGCAGAGTTCGCGCTCGGCGACCGGCTGTCCGCCTTTATGCCCCACCACCTTGAGCGTGCCCGGTGCGTAGGGGACGGCGAACGTCGCCATAAACCGTTCCGCGCGTGTGGTCGGCTGCACGCCGAGCGACGCGCCGTTGAGGAACAGCTCGACCTGCTCGCAGGCGGAATAGACGTCCACCTGGAACGTCTCGCCTTCTCGACCCGGCCACGTCCAGTTGGCATCCACGTCCGGCCAGCCCCAGTACGTGGTCTTCGGCGTTTTACCTTCGGGGATGGGGTAATGCACGGCAATGTAGAGCGGGTCGCCACTGCCCCACAGCACGTCGCGGTAGCAGGACTGCGGGCGCTTGAAGCCGCACAGGTCGAGGTCGCCGCAGTTGGCCTGGTTCCAGGGGTACTTGCCGAGAAACGTAAACGGCTCGTCCTCGAAGAACGTCCGCCCGATCCCGGCCTCGCCCAGGTAATCCAGCGACGTCCAGACGAAATCGCCGATGACGTAGGGCAAATCCCGCACGTCCATCCAGTGCTCGAAGGCTTCCTTCGCCGTGGACTCCGAGCCGTACATCACCCGCTGCGGAACTCGCTCGTGGTCGGGACGATATTGGCGCTGCAAGTAGTTGTACCCTCCGACGTCCAGCGCCGCAAAAACGCCATCGGTCTGTTCCCAGGGCCAGGCTGTGTGCCCGCCGTTGATCGCCGAGGTGACAGGCCGCGTCGGGTCCACCGCGCGCACGTGATCGGCCAGCATTCTCGCCAGCGCCACGCCGTTCGATTCTCCGGCGCGCTCGTGGACTTCGTTGCCGATGCTCCACATGATGACGCTCGGGTGATTGCGGTCGCGGTAGAGCATACTGTCGAGGTCGCGCTGCCACCAGTCGTCGAAGTTGGCGTGATAATCGCCGGGGTTCTTGCCCACGCGCCAGCAGTCGAAGGCTTCATCAATCACCAGCATCCCTAGCCGGTCGCACACATCCAAAAACGCCGGCGAGGGCGGATTGTGCGCGCAGCGGATCGCGTTGAAGCCGCTGGCCTTGAGGACTTCGACCTTGCGTTCCTCCGAGCGAGGATACGCCGCCGATCCCACCACGCCGTTATCGTGATGCACGCAGCCGCCTTTGAGTAGCGTCGGCTGCCCGTTGAGCAGGAAGCCCGTCTGCGCGTCGAAGTGCAGGCTGCGGATGCCGAACGGCGTCGTGGCGGTGTCTACGATGCGGTCGCCGGCCATCACCATCGTCTCCAGCCAGTACAGCGACGGCGTCTCCGGTGACCATAGGTGCGGTTGTGCCACCTCGATGTTTTGCAGGTAGACGCGCGTACTGCCGGGGTCTAGCATCACCCCGGTTTCCGCCGCGCCGACCACCGCGCCATCGGGCGCGACGACGCTCGTGCGGACGACGGCGTCGCATGGCAGCGCTGTCCCGTTTTCCACCGACGTCTCCACCTGCACCAGCGCCCTCTCCGGCGAGACTTCCGGCGTGGTGACGTAAACGCCCCACTCGACTACGTGGACAGGATCCGTCACCATCAGCCACACGTGGCGATAGATGCCGGAGCCGGAATACCAGCGGCTGTTGCGCTGGTGACTGTTATCCACCATCACGCGCAGCACGTTCTCGCCGCCCACGTTGAGATACGGCGTTAGATCGTACACGAAACTGGTGTAGCCATACGGGTGGCGGCCTAGCAACGTCCCGTTGAGCCACACCTCGGCGTTCATGTAGACGCCCTCGAATTCGACGAACACTTTCTTCCCACGCCACGTCTCCGGCGCGTCGAACGTCTTGTGATACCAGCCACGGCCCATCGTGAAAAAGCCGCCGGACGCGCCGCTTGGATTGTCCGCCGAGCGCCCCAATTCGATACTCCAATCGTGCGGCAAATCCACCACGCGCCAGGTGGAGACATCACCAACAAACCCCCACCATTCGTGCGGATCGCCAAAGTGAAAACGCCATTGTTCGTTGAGACTTTGCTTTTGCATACAGATCTCCCTCCAAGTCTAGATTACAAAAGTCTCAGCAGACCTCTGGTTAACGGCAGGTCTCGTTCAACACAATCCCTGCTAAACAAGGTATCTCGTGAGACTTTTGTAATCTTCAAAAGTCTCAGCAGACCTTTGGTTAACGGCAGGCCTCGTTCAACGCAATCCCTGCTAAACAAGGTATCTCGCGAGACTTTTGTAATCTTCAGTAAAAGTCTCAGCAGACCTCTGGTTAACGGCAGGTCTCGTTCAACACAATACCTGCTAAACAAAGTATCTCGTGAGACTTTTGTAATCTTCAGTCAGCCGGTTCCCAATCCCAGTCTCCCTCTCCCTGATGCGCCACAATGAAACCCTCTCGTCCGCCAAACCAACCTAAGACAGCGTCGCGTTGTACCAACGTAGAACCAGTCCCAATGGTAGCACAATACGAACTATAAGCCCAATCCCCAAACGCAGAACACAATCTTGCTTTGACGGGGTTACGATGGATATAGACTACTAGCCGCATCTGATGCGCATCATCTTCGATGATTTTGCGTCTGAATTTGTACTGGAATAAGCTACCTGTGCGGTGATACCGTTGATTGAAACTTTTGGCATAACTGATGAAGAAATCCCGGAACGCTTTTTCAAGTGGTGTTAACGCGCTTCCTTCACGGTCCTCGCTCCCTATGACGGAATCCTTGACACGAATCAGAAAATGAAAGTGGTTGGGCATCAAGCAATAAGCATACGTATCCACATACCGTGTCACATAGCGTTTGTAACGTTGCAAGAAGAAGCGGTAGTTCTCTTCCTCACGAAAAATGTCCTCACGGTTGTTGCCACGGTTGTAGATATGGTAGAAACAACCTGGTTCCATAACAATCTCTCCAATCGGGATAGACTACAAAAGTCTCACGAGACTGCGTGCTGAGACTTTTGTAGTCCGGATTACTACACGCCGCGCAACGTGGCGTTGAGCTGCTTCTGCACCAGCTTGATGATGCGCTCACGCAGTTTGGCGACGTCGTGTTCGTCCAGCAGTTTGCCCGGCGATTGGTACGTGAGCGCGTAGGCCAGGCTCTTGCGACCCACGCCCACCTGCTCGCCCCGGTACACGTCGAAGAGCAACGCCTGCGTGACCAACGGACGGCCCGCATCCAGGATGGCGCGCTGGACCTCGGCGGCGGGCATGGCCTCATCCACCACCAGAGCCAGGTCTTCGTAGACCGGCGGATAGCTGGAAATCGTCCCGATCTTCTTCTCGGCGTCGGCCTGGCGCGCGGCATCGAGCAGCACATCCAGGTCCCATTCCAGCAGCACGACCGGCTGCTCCGGCAGATCGAACGCCTCGCGGACCAGCGGGTGCAGTTCCCCCACCACACCGAGCGGTCGATCGTTCACGGTCACGACAGCGCAGCGTCCCGGATGGAACGACGGATGCTGCCCCGTGGCCCACTGTGCCTTATCCTCCAGCGCGAGCGAGCGCAAGAGCGCCTCAGCGATGCCCTTGAGATCGAAGTAGTCCATCGCCTCGCGGTCCGTCGGCGCGTACCAGCGGCCCTGGCGCGGGCCGGTGAGCAGGATGCACAGGCGGCGCGGTTCGTCCACACCGGTATCGGCGGTATCATCATTTGGCGCGCGCATCTGGAAATACACGTGGCCCACTTCGAAAATGGCGATACGTTCCATGAAGCGCAGGTTGCTCCACGCGGTCCGCAGCGCGCCGGACAGCAGCGTGCGCCGCATCTGCGAACGCTCCGGTGAGAGGTAGTTCTTCAACACCACGCGCTCCCCTGGCAACTCGAGCGCCGCCTGTGGATCAGAGTGCAGGCGCGATTCGTCCTCGGGATCAATCAACGAGTAGATGATCACCTCATCCAGTCCCAGGCTCACCAGGATGTCGCGGACGTGATCCTCCTCTTCCAGGGAGACGTTGCGGCGTAAGAGCGGCAGTTCCTCATCGATGAGCGTGACGGGGAAGTGATCGTAGCCCCAGATGCGCCCGATCTCTTCCACCAGATCCACCGGCAGGCTCACATCCAGACGATAGGAGGGCACGGTCACGCGCCACACGTCACCCTGATCCGGGTTACCCGGTATGGGCAGGCTCTCCGTGACCTCCACGCGGAATTCCAGGGACGCCAGGATGCGCAGTTGGTCCTCCGGCGGGATGGCGACGCCCAGAACGCGGTCGGCGAGCGCCGGGCTGTAGTGGATGACGCGCGGTTCCGGCTTGCCGGGGTAGAGATCGCCGGCAACCGTATCGACGCGCGCTCCCGCGAGTTCTACCATCAACTCGGCGGCGCGGGCCGCGGCGACCAAAGCCAGCTCCGCATCCACGCGCTTGCCGAAGCGCGACCCGGCTTCGGTGGCGAGCTTGAGCATCTGGCAGGTGCGGCGGATGTTGATGAAGTTGAAATTCGCGGCTTCCAGCAAGATGTCCTGGGTGTGGTCTTTCACTTCACTGTCCAGACCACCCATCACGCCACCGATGCCCACCGGGCCGCCGCCGTCGGTGATGAGCAGCATCTCGTCATCGTAGGTGCGCAGTTCGCCATCGAGTGTCGCCATTTGTTCACCCTCTGTGGCGCGCCGCACGATAATCGCCGGCTGTTCCTGGCCCGGGCGCGGACGGATGTCGGCGTAATCGAAGGCGTGGAGCGGCTGGCCCAATTCCAGCATCACGTAGTTGGTGATGTCCACAACATTGTTGATAGGGCGCATCCCGGCGCGGCTGAGCCGCATCTGCATCCACAGCGGGGACGGCCCGATCTGCACGCCGCGAATCATCGTCGCCGTATAGCGTGGGCAGAGGTCGGGATCGGCGATTTCGAGATCGACGAAGTCGGGCTGTTCCACCACGCGCAAGCCGAGTCGCTGCACGGCTTCGACGGGCGCGCGCTTCAGCGGGCGGCGGAAGATCGCCGCCATCTCGCGGGCGACGCCGTAGACCGATTGCAGGTGACCGAACGGCCCCTTGATCTGGAAATCCAGGACATAGTCGCCCAACACCTCCACAAGCGGCACTCCGACCGGGGTATCGTCGGGCAGGTAGATGATGTCCGTATGCCCTTCGCCGAGGCCAAGTTCTTTCTCAGAACACACCATCGCCCGCGAAGGGACGCCGCGAATCTTGGTGGGCTTGAGTTTGGTCTTCGACCAGCCCTCATTGTGACCATCGTAGAGCGTCGCGCCCTCCCAGGCGAAGGCCACCTTGAGATGCAACCCGCTCTCGCCCTTGCGCTCGCACAGGCTCGGCGCGCCCGTCACAACGATTTCGTTTTCCGCGCCGCCGTAATTCACCTCGACCAGCACCAGCCGGTCAGCGTTGGGATGCGCTCGCACGGCCAGCACTTCCGCGGTGAGGACTTTGCCAGGGTCCCAGGGCAGTTCGGCTTCGGGATAGCCAATCGCCTCTATCGCTTCGACTTCAAGGCCGGCTAAATCCAGACGCGAGCGCAAGTCTTTTATCGGTATATCCTTCACACTTACATAATCATTCAGCCAGGATAGTGGTATTTTCATCATTCACCTCTCAGAACTGCCGCAAGAACCGCAAATCATTGCCGTAGAAGTACCGGATGTCGTTGACATTGTATTTCAGCATCGCCGGCCGTTCGACGCCGGGACCGAAGGCGAAGCCGCTCCATTCGTCGGGATCGTAGCCGCCATTCTTGAGCACGACGGGATGAACCATCCCCGCCCCGGCGATTTCCAACCAGCCGGTGTACTTGCAGACCCGGCAGCCTTTCCCGCCGCAGAAAATGCAGTCCATATCGACCTCGATGCTCGGCTCCGTGAAGGGGAAGTACGAACTGCGCACGCGCATCTTGTGCCCCGGTCCATAGAACATATTGGTGAACTGCGTCAGCGTGCCGATAAGGTCGGTCATCGTGATGTTCTTGCCCACGGCCAGCCCTTCCACCTGGTAGAACTGGTGCTCGCTGCGCGCGGTGATCTGCTCGTAGCGGTAGCACTTGCCCGGCAGGATCACGCGGATCGGCTCGGGATAGCGCTCGCGCATCGCGCGCATCTGCCCTGGCGAGGTGTGCGTGCGCAGGAGCAGGCGCGTCGGGCTGTTGCGGACTTGCTGCACCCAGAACGTGTCCCACATATCGCGGGCCGGGTGATATTCAGGGATGTTGATCAGGTCGAAGTTGTAGCTTTCCAGTTCCACGTCCGGCGCTTCGTAGACCTCGAAACCCATACGCCCGAAGATGCTGTAGATTTGCCGCAGCGATTGGGTGGTGAGGTGCAAGTGTCCCGGCGTCACCGGACGACCCGGCAGCGTCACGTCGATGGCACCGGCTTCCAATTGCCGGGTCATCTCAGCGTGTTTCACAACCTCCGCGCGTGCAGCGTACGCCGCTTCGAGCGCCTGCTTGATCTCGTTGACGCGCTTGCCAAACGCCGGACGATCTTCCGCAGGCAGTTGCCCGACGGCGCGCACTTGCAGCGTGATTGCGCCCTTGCGCCCCAACGTGTCGGCGTACCAGGCTTCGAGCGTTGGCGTGTCCTCGGCTGCCACCAAAGCCGTTTGCGCGCTCTGATAGGCTTGTTCTAATGTTTCGAATAGATTCATGGTCTCCTCCAAACTCAACGGATTTAACGGATGCAACGGAAAAGTGCATAATCCGCAAAACAAAAACGCCCCCGTCCCTTGCCAGGACGAGAGCGCATGACTCCCGCGATACCACCTCGCTTGCCCTGTGAATCCAGGGCCTCTTTGTCTCCACGGCCTTACGGCGATGGATAGCCTCGATAACGCCAGGCTCGCGGAGCCGCCTACTTGGACTGAACAATCCGTTGAGCGGTCGGCTCAGAGGCGAACTTCGGCAGATTTTCGCTGAGTGGAACTCTCAGTCCGTGGTTCCACTTCCCTGGCAGTTGCCACCTGCGTACTTTTCCTCGTCAGCGCCTTTAAGGTATTGAGCGTTACTGATATTATCGTCAGGAGCGGTGAATTGTCAAGCGCTTGCAGAGACCGTGAGTTGTGGTATTCTGTGATAAAAGTGTGACCATCGCAGTCAAAGGCGGGGAAGATGGCAAGTTCAAAAACGCACGGGTTCAGCCAACGGTTATGGCGTTGGCTTGAGCGTTTAGGCTTCGAAGATGATCCCTTTGCGCTCTACGAGGCCGAACGCGAGCATAATTACATCTCGTACTTCTTCGTCGATCGCCCTTACCTCTACGATGTGTTAGGTACACCAGCTTCGCCCCAGACCGCCTTCTTGATGGCCAGCCGCGGTGATGGCAAGACGGCGACGCGGCAGATGGTCACCTACGAATGTACCCACGGGAAATTTCGCTGGCAGGTACTTCCAGTGCATTATTATGATTTCGGGCTGCTCTTGGAGGCCGTGCAAGGCGACGTAACGCAGGTGACCGTGCGCCATCATCTACGCAGCGTAATTCGCGCCATCATTAAGTCATTAGCGGATCTCGTCCCCGCCGTCTATTTCGATCATCTAGGCGAAATGGAGCGCGGACTTCTGACAGGCTACGCTCAGGCTTTCGGCGATCCGATTGCGCAGCTAAAACTAACACAGATTATTCCCGCGCGACCGCTTGAACTAAACTGGGATACGCTCTCGCCGCTAGAAATGTTGAATACACTTTCCGAGTTGATCGTGCAATTAGGCCAGACGAAGCAGAATACATACAAATCCCTCTATATTTTGGTGGATTGTGTGGATGAAACGTCCGCCGGTGTGCAAGCAGCCGCGACACTCCTGCGGCCTTTAGTCAGCGAGCGGACGGTGCTTGAAGCACCACATGTCGCTTTTAAGTTCTTCCTCCCGGCCTATGTGGGCGATACGTTGCGCCAAATTGTGGACTTGCGCCCAGACCGTTTGTGCGTGCGTACTATCTCGTGGCACCGTGAAGCGTTGCGCGATGTGGTGCAGCAGCGATTAGCCTACTACAGTCGCGATACGGTAAAGCGACTCGAGGACATCTGTACCTCAGCGGCAAAAGCACGGGTGATGGATCGTTTGATGGATGCCAGCGAAGGCTCACCACGCACGTTGCTGCGGCTGTGCCAGGCTTTAGTCCACCATCATGTGCGCCGCATCGACGATACGTTAATCGACAGCGTGGATGTGACAAACACGCTGATAGATTTTCTCCAACAACTGGAAGCAGAGCGGCAACCTCGCGTTATGGAGAGTGCAATACTCCAACTTGACGCTACACCCGACACACCGCCGGAAATAGGATTGTACGTATCAGCGGGTGGAGGGCATGTATGGGTTGATGGTCAGCGATTGACGCCGCCGCTATCCCCACAGGAGTTCAAGCTGCTGGAAACACTCTACCGGCATGAACCGCACATTGTAGTGCAGGATGAACTCATTGAGAGTGTCTGGCCGCAATCCACATGGACGACAGATGAGAGTTACGGCGAACAGAACTTGCGCAAATTGGTCTCACGATTGCGGCGGCGCTTGGATGTAGGCGGAGAGGACGGCGAGGTGCGTTTCGTGAAGAATGCACGCGGAAGAGGCTATTGGTTGAAAGTTCGGTAACATTCTGGCCACTTTAACCAATTTTCCCACTCTATATATCACTCTTTTATCACACAATTTTCATCCCCCGCGTATATACCTCGTTGTAGTTTTGTTTTATGCTTAAAGGTGTTCTGGTACTGAAAGCTACCTGGCTGCCTTGAACTATGGCCAGGACTGCTTGTACCCTTGCAAGAGACGATATTGCGTATACCCTTGCGAGGTTTTTGTCATTGCGAAGTGCAAAGAGGCTCTATGAGTTCAAACTCAATCGCTTGTGGGATTCGCCATAGTCTACCTGATGAAGCATATTACCACTTTGTGAACCAGTATTTGAGGACACAAAGTAACGATTCACTTGACGATCCTTTCATGGTTTGTCTCCCCTCCAAAAACGTCGAGCAGTTTTACGTTCCAAGAGATGGCGTCGTCAGTCAAATTTTGAGACGAGGGTGCATTGTTATCGTTGGGCAGAGCGGAAGCGGCAAGACAATTCTATGGCAATCGCTAGGCAAATCGACAAAGAACATATTGCGGGTACGCCTGATTTTGAATAATAGTACTGCGCTCAAGCAAGATTTGGAGAGCTTCTTGGCATATCATATTTTCAGGGCCTATCGGAAGCGATTACTGGCTCCATCT